>JAIEPU010000052.1 GCA_019748235.1 bacterium | reverse complement strand
AGACATGGCACTGAAGAACTTCTCGCGCATCTCTTCGCTGGCCCCTTTGAGCGCCAGCGCGAGGGTGTCGTTCTGAATTTCCTTGAGAACTTCCTGCAATCCGCGCTGATCGACGAGCTGGACATCGTCGAAAGTGAACATGAGTCGGCGAACTTCTTCGACCAAGTCTGGGTCTTCCGCTTCGAGGTTTTCGAGAATCGCCCGCTCGGTGGCGCGATCGGTATAGTTGAGAATTTCAGCGACGGAACTCGCGCCGCCGACCTGTTGAAGTTCCTGATTGAGGATCGCCGAGAGTCGATGTTCGAGTCCGCGCTCCACTTCACGGATGACTTCGGGCGAGGTTTGCTCCATATTGGCGATGCGTCGAGTCACCTCGAGCTGCTTGCTCGCTGGAAGACTTTGCAAAAGCTCACTCGCCTGCCGAGGTAGGAGGTGCGCCAACACCAGGGCAATCGTCTGTGGATGCTCATCCACGAGGAACGTCGCCAATGCCTCAGACGAGGTCTTTTTCAAGAATGCGAACGGAGTCGATTGAAGAGAGAGCTGTACCTGCTGGATAATTTGTTTCGCCTGCTCGGGGGAAAGCGATCGCTCGAGAAGCTCGGTGGCGTACTCGATGCCTCCTCGCTCGACATATTGCCTCGCCATCCCGACGGCGATGAACTCCTGAATGACGGAATCCTGCTCCTCGGAACTGACCTTTTCCAATCGAGCGATGGAAAGGGTCAGCTTTTCGACGGTTTCCGCATCGAGATGCGACATAATGGAGGAAGCGGTATCAGTATCCAAAGTGACCATCAGAATGGCCGCCTTGCGAAGACCGGCGAGTTTATCCTCAGAGCTTGACCCCATTTTCGTCCACCTGTCTCAATCTGGTTCGTGTCCATGGCGACAACAGTACACCAGTCGCAGCTCTATTTTCCGTCGCAACCATAACGCCAACATAAAAATACGCCAATATTCTTATCGGCGCACATTCGGTCCCCATTCCGTCAGCAATAAGGAATAATGAAAGGGGGTTGGTTTCCCCGATCAGGTTATTCAGCCAAATGGGAGCGGGGCGAAAACGATGAGTTCTCGGGAAGAGGTCTTGATCCTCGACGATGACGAAGCGGTGCGAAGGCTTTTGAGCACCATCGTCGAGGAGGAAGGCTACGTTCCCAAAACATTCGCCACCGCGAAGGAAGCATTGAAACGGATCGAAGAAGTCCGGCCCATTGCCATTCTCGCGGATATTTACATGCCGGAGATGAACGGGCTCGATTTCATGCGTGAAATTCGCAAGTCATACCCGCACTTGCCTGTCATCGTTCTGACCGGCTTTCCCGATCAAAACGTCTTTCGTGAGACGCTGAAGTACCGCATTTCTGACTTTATTGCAAAACCGTTCGACATTGAGACCGTCAAGCAGTCTCTTCAAAAGCTACTCGGTAGCGATGATTCGTATGCGGATGCTTTCCTTGAGACAGTGACCCATCGTCTTCGCAAAGCTCGGCTCAATCTTGGCCTGAAGCAATCCGAGGTCGCATCTCGATGTGGCCTATCGACATCACAAGTGAGCCAAATCGAGCTTCGGCAATCGGCCCCTTCCGTGACAACGCTTCTTAAACTCTGCCGCGCTCTGCACCTGACGATGTCCGAACTAGTCGAAGGATTCTAAAAGAGCATCAGCCGTCACCAATTCGCCCCTCTCAGAACCTCGAGAACTCGTAAGCCGGGTTCGCAATGGAAAAATCGATATCCCTGAGCCCCGGATTCAGTCGAAGATCGAGATACGTGTAGCTTTCGAGAAGTTCCCCCGGATTCTTGCCCGGCTTTTCCGGATAGCCATAAGCTTCGGTCCGAATGGGGAGCATGTTTTCTCTGTCAACGTAGACTCGCAATGTGTGGAAAATGAATTTTCCATCGTCCGGATGAGGATGAACGGCTGAAATCAAGACACACGGGCGGCCGTTTATCTTGACGCTCGTGATGGTGACATCGGTTTCCTCAAATCGCCGTTCGTACTCCCACCGCACGATAAGCTTGTCAATCGTTTGACCGATTCCTCCCTCGGTGATGGAATACCGCATCTCTCGCTTCGCCTGCGGACTATCGGGGTCAATTCTGTTCACCCCCAGAAATGCCTTCTTGACTCCCGCGGCATGAACGAGCAGCTTTCCCTCATCTCGCCCCTCTACATAAATCGCCTCACGCCCCGCTTCGGGAGATTTCCACTTCAAGTAAATGCTCTGCGGATGAGTTCTAAACTTTGCCTGAAGATCTTGGGGCGGCAAAAGCGATTTACCGACCCGCTCTTGTTGGACGATGCGTGCCTCGTAATCGAAGACCGCTGCGAATCGATTCCGGCAGATTTGCATGAGCTGAATCGCCGGGTCAAGTGGATGAGACGCCGAAGATTTTTGCGTATTCAGAACCTTCCTTGGAAGCGGAAGCAAATCCTGTCGCGTTGACAACCCCACTGGAACGGTCGGCGTTGAAACCGTGGTCTGTCCTAGCCCATTCGTCGGGGCGACCTTCGGGAGCAAACTTTCCCGCGTGCTGGAAATATCCGTCGAAAGATCATCCGGGCTCCCGGCCCGCGCGTCCTCCAAGCCGAACGGTGAAGCGATGAGGACAAGAATGCTGGTTAAATACCAAAACATCGCACATTGCCGGCTGAGCCGGAGCATGCTCTCTCCTTCCGCATCGGTGCCCATCAAGTGATCGAATCGGAGATTCGAACTGCGGGGGGTGCATACCAGACTTCAGGAATTAGTCAGCACCGATTTTGGCATTTCTACGGAGAGACCCATCATCAACGTTCTGAAGGAGCGTGATGTGAGCGATCACCAGCAGAATCGATGCCCAGACGTAAGCCCCATATGATTGAAATGCTTTGGCTCCAGCCTCACCCGCGATGGGCCGAACGATATCTTGGCTCGTTCCCGCCATCAAAAGAAACGCGCATAGAAGGCAGATTCCCACGATCCAGGGACGCCGCGAATAAGGATTGAATCGGCGCAACTCAATCATGGAGCCAATGAGCACGAATGAAATGGGAAGCAACCAGACAAAATGATGTTTCCAGCTCCTCTCGCTGAGCATTAGCATCACAAGCAGAACGATACCGATTTCATAAAGCCAACCCGCGGAAAGTCGGCTTTGCCATCGACGCCGACAGATAGAGGCCAAACCAGCGAGCACTAAAACGACGGTGAACTTCCAAACCCATCGGAGTGATTCTGCATCCACCGTCAGGATCGTGTCTGATCCCCCCGAAGAAGTCGGCGATTGTCCCCGTGCGAAGAAGCGATGTAGCAGCGCTACGGCGGACTGATTTGTTTGTTCAGTCTCTACCTGCCCCGATTGGACATAAGGCCAGACCATGTAATCTGCCCAATGCGTGAGAAGCTGATGATTTCGCTCGAAGCCGAACACGATGCCCGGGACGATGACAAGCCAGAGGATTAGTCCAGCGATGGTAGCGAGAACCATCCCCCATGCACGCTTCCATGCGAAATAGATCAGCAGGAGTGCAGGCGTCAATTTGCATGCGATCGCTAATGAGAGAGACAATCCAGCCCAAACATCTTGCTGATGTCGAAAAGCCATCACGCTCGCCATCACCAGAAACATAATCCAAAGATTGACGTTTCCGTGCAGCAGATCTCCCATCACGGGGCGTGACGCAAAAATCAGAGCGGCTGCCGCTCCCCAACGTGGAAGGGTCCCGTGAGTTCGTTCGACTACCTGCAGCATCCAGACGATGACGACAAGGGTGATGACCGCTTTGAAGAAAAACCAGGCAGCCATCGTGGCGGGACCGGAAAGAAGACAAAACGGAGTTAATGTCATCACCATGATCGGCGGGGTGGGAAATCCATGTGTCAGGTAGATGTCCTGCCCTGTCCAAAGTTCGAGGACTTGCGGTCGCCAGCGATTGACCGCACTTCTTCCCTCCCCTTTGATTCCGACGTAGTAGCTCCCGACGATCAGGAAGAACAGAACGACGGCCGAGAGGAGTCCGCGCCAACGAAGAATCGTCCCCTGGAATTCAGACGATCTCACGCCACGCGCGGGACCGGCGATCCAATGATGAAGAAACGATTGTGAGAGAGTCGACATTCAGCTCACTCATCCGCTAAAAAATGGTGACCTCCGGCCACCTCCTTCGGAATCTCAACCCATTGGAGAAAGTCTGCTGAAACTGAACAAGCCGAGATCGCACGAGAATCTGTTCATCCGTCGAGGGAATTGAGCTGATTGCTTTCAGGTATGGTCGTTTTCGATACAAAATGTCGAGAGGTGCCTCCGATTTTCTGATCGTCGAATTCACCTCGCACATGCACCAACCCTTGGTCGAACCATATGCCAACAGCCCCGATCGAGACGACTGGCCCGAGCGATCTCGCCGCTTCTCGAAAGCGCGGTCGCCTTCGTCTCGTTCGATGGATCGTCAGCACACTCGCCCTGATGGCGACCCTGTGGTTCATGGGTGTGCAAATCCGGATGGCCCTTGCGGATCTTCGCGACCGACCGTTCACCTTTCATGTCCAGTGGGCCCTCATCAGCGCGGCTTTCTACGCGATCGGCATGACGTTCATCTCGAGTTCTTGGTACTTCGTGCTTCAGGATCGAATACGCGCGATCGGCTTATCAATCCAAATACCCCTTTCAGAATCTGTCCGAACATACTTGATCAGTCAGGTCGGTAAGTACGTTCCGGGAAAAGGATTCGTGCTCGTCTTGCGATATGGCCTGCTTCGATCAAAGGGGGCGACTCTTGGGCTTCTGACCCTTTCGACGGTCTTCGAGACGTTTTGTTGCATGGCATCAGCATCGCTGGTGGGGTTATTGTTTCTTGTGCTTCCGACGGCTCCGGCCCTTAAGGAAGCACTCGAGGAAACAGAATGGTTTCTTCCCATGGCGATCCTCTTTGCCGTCGGGTTCTCACTAGTTGTCTCCCCTCCTTTCTTTGCACTACTCCCGCGCATCTTCTCACTCGTTGTCCCCGCGGCCAAAAGACACGCGGACGACTGGATCAAGTGGAGTACCTATGCGAATTCATTGGCATGGAGCTCCATCGGTTGGCTTTCTCTGGGAGTCAGCTTTTGGGCAGCTGTCCAAGCGGTCTCCACTCGCACTCTGGGCCTCGCGGATATACCGGCATTCACGGCTGTTTTTTCGGTGGCTTATGTCGCCGGGTTCTTGTCTCTCATCCCAGGTCAACTGGGCGTCAGAGAATTCATCCTGATCGTCGTCCTGAAACATTTGCTCGGGGGGGATGAACTGGTTACGGTCTCTGCGACGATTCTTTCGCGGCTGGTTAGCCTCGGAACAGAATGCACCCTGGCTGGTATTCTGATGTTGACGTTCCGGCGTCCCTTGACACAACAACTCTCACAGAAATCGTCAGATCTTTCGCCTCTGGTCTCTACTGAAGATGGAAAGATCGAGCATGGAACATGAACCAGCGTCACGCCTGAGCTTTGTCATTCCGGTGTTCAACGAAGCCGAAAGCTTGCGTGAACTCCATAACCAGCTCTGCGCGGCGGCTTCGAGTCTGTCTCGTGAAATTGAAATCATCTTCATTGATGACGGTTCCAGCGATGCGAGTTGGAGCGAGATCGAGCGGATTCATTGCAGTGACGCGCGGGTCTCCGGCATCCGGTTTCGCCGAAATTTCGGCAAAGCCGCGGCGCTTCAAGCCGGCTTCGCTGCCGCGACTGGGGAAAGAATCATCACACTCGATGCCGACCTGCAAGACGACCCGGCCGAAGTGCATCACCTGCTTTCCAAAATCGATGAAGGATTCGACCTTGTCAGCGGATGGAAACGGGTGCGCCATGATCCATGGCACAAGGTGCTGCCGAGCCGGGTCTTCAATGGAATGGTGGCGAAACTCACTGGCGTCAATCTGCATGACATCAATTGCGGTTTGAAAGCGTATCGATCGGAAGTCCTACAAGAGATCCAGCTTTACGGGGAATTTCACCGATTCACTCCCGTGCTCGCGGCGGCGCGCGGATTTCGAATCGGCGAGGTAGAAGTCAAACATCGTCCCAGACCGTACGGTCATTCGAAGTATGGATGGCGCCGATTTGTAAGTGGAATGATCGATCTGCTCACGGTCAAGTTCTTAACCTCCTTCCAACATCGCCCGCAACACCTGATGGGGTTATTCGGCCTTGGTTCGATGGCAATCGGTGGTCTAGGAATGACCTACCTTGCGATCATCTGGGTGTTGACACGGCTGGGAGCCGATTTTCCACGGATCGGTGATCGACCCCTCCTCATTTTTTCCGTGACGGCCGTCTTGATCGGCCTTCAGATTTTTTCGGTCGGTCTGCTTGCTGAATTGATCACCTTCCGCGTGCAGCGAGAAGGTCAGGTCTTCAGTGTCGCCAAGCGGCTCGATTCTCCCCTCCGCAAGAAGTCTTTGCCGAAGTCGACAAACGACTCGACCTGATAGCTCTTCTCGGATATGACCTAAGAATGAATGATTCACACGTATCGCTGACGAAACCGCTCACACTCTCGAGAAATGCCTTCTTTTGGGGCTTTTGGTGGCTCCTCTCGGCGGCATTGGTGGGATACACCTGGAACGTCCGGCCCGTCATGTCGCCAAATGATGCGTCACGATGGGACACGGTATGGAGTCTCGTCGAGTACAACACCTACGAGATTTTCGATACTACTGCGGCTGGTGATAAACAGCAGTTCCTAACAATCGATAAAGTCGTGCGTCGGCATGACAACAAGACGATTTCGAGCAAACCACCCCTATTGCCCACCGTCATCGCGGGCTTCGTCATGGCTGTCAAGCCGATCGTCGGTAAACCCTTCACCAAAGATCAAACTGTCGTTGGTCGTCCCACGATTCCTGGTTCCATCAACATTTATGCGAAGCTGGTCCTGTGGGTCTTTCAGATTCTCCCTTTCATGGCGGCAGTCTATTTGTTTCGTCGATTCTTAGATCAACATGCACGGACGGATTACGCATGGATCCTCAGCATCGTCACGATGGGAATGGGAACATTGGTCACGGGGTATCTCGTGACGCTGAACAATCACGTCATCGCGGCCAGCTTTGGATTCATCGCGACGTACCACCTCGTTCGGATTTGGTACGACGGCAGGCAGGAATGGTGGCGATTTGCGCTCGCGGGATTTTGTGCCGGCTGGACCGGTGCGAATGAACTTCCCGCGGGACTTTTTTGCGCCATCGCGGTCATCGTTGTCATTGTGGCTAATTGGAAACGAGGGATCTTCGCGTTTCTTCCCCCGCTCGGACTGGTGACGATCGCGTTCTTCTACACGAATTATCTCGCCGTGGGCGATCCCGCCAAGCCTTGGGACGTGAACAACTTCACGCCGGCCTACATGCAAAAGGATTTGTACCAGACCGATGCATCAGGCCAACCGAGTTACTGGGCGAGCAAGGACAAGTCAGGGATCGATGCACTGAACGATCACCCGGAACCGGAATGGCTATACTGCGTCCATTCTTTCATCGGGCATCACGGTTTGTTTTCGCTCTCTCCGATCCTCCTTTTCGCCGCTTGGGGCTTGGGGCGAAATCTCATGGGTCGGGACAAAACGCTGTTCGGCTTCGGCTGGCCGGTGCTCCTCGTTTCGGTCGTCGTCTCGGTTTTTTATCTCCATTTCAACGATCAGCGGAATTACGGCGGGTTTTGCCACGGACTTCGCTGGATTCAGTGGATGAATCTTGTCTGGCTCATGTTTTTGCCATTTGCCATTGATGCATTAGCAAGCAAACGATGGA
This sequence comes from bacterium, assembly GCA_019748235.1. Classification (GTDB taxonomy): domain Bacteria; phylum Planctomycetota; class Planctomycetia; order Kolteriales; family Kolteriaceae; genus JAIEPU01. Next base: position 10,511 of record JAIEPU010000052.1, on the reverse strand, counting down.
TCGTTCCCGTGTCGTGGGGAGCACTGACGATTTCCGTCCTCTCGGTATTCGATACATGGTATAGCCCGTGGTCGAGGGCATGGTTTCACCGCATCCTGCTCTTTGCGGGCGTCATCGACTATTGATCAAGTTTCTGGCGATTGGTAGGCATTCAACGCGATCCATCCCAGCGAGGGATCGGGTTGTCGTGTACCCTTCCCTCCCAATAGCGACGCACATTGTCTCCATCCTCGGGCGATTCCAATCTTGCGATAATCGCACAACGATCGATCACTGGCGGCGCGTCAGGATCGGTTGACGCCACCGCATCGGGATGGAGCGACGTGAATTGCTCGATCGTAAACCCGAGGCTTCGAAGCGTATCCAGCAGTCCCTTCTTATTGAAGAAGGTGCAACTCGTCGGCTCATACGGACTCTCCTCCCCTGTCGGGCAAAAGAGCATGGAGCGGGGACTGTCATCGACCAGAAATGCCGTTTCGAGCAGAAGAACGCCATCGGTCGTGATCACGTCCCGAATCAGCTTCAATGCCCAAAACGGATATCGCAAGTGATAGAGCACACCAGGAAAGATGACGACATCGAAATACCCGTAGGTGTCCGGCTTCAAATCGAAGAGATTCAGATGATCGATGCGAACTTTCGAGTTCAATTGCTCAACGAGAAACTCCGTCACGCCCGGCGTCAAATCATTATCAAATGCAATGACTTCGTCCGCCCCAAGACGCTCCGCCTCGAAGGAGAATGCGCCATCCCGGCAACCGACATCGAGCACCCGCTTTCCAGCGAGCGTGAGCGATCTTAGATGGTTCTTCACCATGTCGACGATGGGCACGACTGCCGGCCAGCCCTTCGTCCAAACACCGGGCATCACTTCGATGGTGTGATAGAAGGAAAGAGACTGCATCCGCGATTCTAATGTCGTCTGCATGCTGCACCGCTTCCTTGCATTCGATGCCGCTCAATGCCTCCCGAATGAAGCGATCTTCCATCACATCAGCATGGGAACCGATTGTTAGAAAATCGCCAAGCCGCCGTTCAGAGTTGAATCAGCTCGTTTCTTCCGAGCTATAAAACCACGGCGTGTCAGGATCCGCATCGACGGCGAGCCAATCCGTCAACTTACCTTTATCGTCAATATCGCCCACGATGGTCTCGTAGAACGTTTGATGGCCGATAAAGGCGAATCGACGCGTTCCGACGAGCGAACGGAAGAATACCATTTGCTTCCCTTCGTGGGGAACCCGAACTGCGAACGCCTCATGCGTTGCGACCGGGATCCGATCTGATGTGACGGTCAGAGGTCGCCAAATTCGCTGGGGACCAAGTGACTTCTTGTCCCATACGATCATAAGCGGAAGCGCAACAGCCGCTCCCTTTTGCTCCGCCGTGACACGAAGTTTTCCACCGCTTGCACTCATGGCTTGGCAACTTGGCTCAAGTTCGCCGCTATATCCTGCGACCGGCAGGAACCGAAGATCGAAATCGACTCCTTCCGCTTGACGTGCCCTGGTCTCGCCTAAAGGACTGATTCCACCGATCGTGGGTGAGGCCAGATTCCATTCGATTCGTGTTTTCGCCGCGCTGCTCGCCCGAAGAACATCCAGCAGAAGAACCATCTTTGAATGACGAGGAACGAAGATCACTCGCTCAATCGTCACCCCTTCGGCGACTTCCTGCTTAACCTCGATGTACTGGCCGAATTCGTCTTCATTCCAGCCGACATTTTCCCACGGCTGAGACGTCGTCGAGAATTCATCCCCATCAATTTCGATTCGCGTTTCCCACGGCGTTTGAAAGATCACTCGATCCATGAGGCGCACGTCGAGCTGACAGAGAGGAGATGAAAAATCGAGGCCGACATGTGCGGCATCCTTGTCCCAATCCGCCCGAAGGACTCCGACTTTCGCCTCGTCACACTCGATGCCAAGCTCGCACTGCCGGGCATGCTTCCCCTTGATCTTGCCCGACCGAAGCTCCTCCAGCATTACACCCCAAGGCTTCAGGCGTTTGTCCTCAGACAGCGCACCGATAATCTGCTTGGCCTCTTTTGACGAAGATACGGCTTCGTGAAAAAGTTCCCCCTCCGTTCGAGAGAATTGGGCGGCCGCCTGTAGGACGAGTAGGAAGGACTTCTCAAATTCCTTGGACCAACCCTGCTTGCTGCCAGCTTGGCGAATTCGGGCGAGCGGGAGCACGGCGCTTGGGGTATGAACGGGATCTCTTCGAACGATTCCTGCCGGGGTAATCTCCCCCTTCAACCAATGCTTGAGTCGGCTCCAGCCCCCCTTTGCCCCCTTAGGATGTTGGGTCTCTTTCTTTTCAGGCCGAAGGATCTGCTTTTCGATTTCCGCAAGCTCTTCCCAGACTGATCGATTCGACGAGTTGGGGGGAATGGTCGAAGACTTTTGTTCCAGGCGTTCGGCTCGCTTTTTCGGGAGAGTCTTACTTTTCCCGTTGGCCTTGGACTCGTGCCATGCGGTTCCATTTTCATGGGTCGCAGAGTCCGAAAACGAATTGCCCGATGAGCCCGCGTCTTCCGGTAAGGGATTCGAAGCCAAGACCACACCTCTCGATAGACAAACAGATCGGCCCGCGAGGAAGTTCCAGCGCTCGATCGGAGCCGAACATCGCCAGTCCGCATTATTCGGATTTCCGGCCGACATGCGAGCCCCCTTCCCGGAAACTGGTGTTGGCCTGAACTGAGAGCCAGGGTAAGCAGGAGGAGTTGAACGCCTGCGAAGGGTGGAGCGAGGTGTGTTGCTCTCGGCCAGCCTTCTCTGATTCGGCAACGTCAGACGCTACTCGAGGCAAGGAAGACTCGCATGTTCGGCATCTTCAAGTTCAGCGCGGGAGTCGTGGTCGGAGCAGGCTTGGCGATCGGTGCCATGAATTATCACGTCATCCGAACCTCGGAGCGATTCGAACTCGTTCCCAAACGCTATGCGGGCCTGCAAGACTGCTATGTCGACATTCGCGACTGGACCTTCAGCGATTGGACCTCTCACCCTGACCTCGTCTGGACCCTCTACAAAAACAACAAGCAAGAGATGATCCCTGGCATCGACAGCGAATTCGCCGGACTGAAGAAGTTGTTTAACAGCAAGTAAGCATCGAAAGATGCTTTCTAACTCTACTTTCGATCTGATATGCTTCACTTAGGAGTGAGCGGAGTGACTCCCTGGCTCCTCCAACTAATCGAACTTCCACGTATTCATCCGTCGTGAAGAGCATAAATCGATGAATTCTGACGCGTATCAGGACGTTGATGCGTGTCCTCAATGCGGCCGCCAACACACCGTAAAAATATATCAGGTTGTCATTCACAAAACTCTACGTTGGTCCGAATCAATTAACTGCCCGAAATGCGGTTTACAGAGCGAAGCGGATGGACGAGGATTTCCACCACCCGAGATTCGAGAACATCTACTTCGTACAGGGGGTGCATGGTGCGTTCAGGTAACGGAGTATCCCTCCAAAGTCGCACTATTAAGAGTCTTGAGAGAGAACCTGAAGCTATCGTTGAATGAAGTTAAGAGAATATCCGACAATCTACCTGGAATGGTCTTTCTCGGAACATACGGCGAGGCAACTTGGCTGCATGAGCTAATCGGGCAAGTCGGCGCCATCGGATCCGTCGATCGAGTTTAAGAGCAACGCATCACCGCGTCGCAAAACGAAAGCCCTTTCCGCGATTCATGAAACCGAAATCCTGCCCCAAATCCGATATGCTTCCCTTCGAAGTGAGCCAGGCAATCGCTAGCATTTCGGTGCGATCTCTTGGTCTCTATTTCAGGCCAGAGCAATGACTTACCCTGAGCAACCTGGAGTTCCCTTTCGATCGCCCGCTTGGTTCGGCATCGGGGCTGGGGCCGTCGCATTCCTCATTTGCTGGCTGATGAATGGTTCGAATGAGTTAGAGTACCTGCAGCGTAAAGTCACCCATCAGCTCTATCGTTGGAAGGATGCTGCACTCGACTTTCATGAAGTTCATCAACGAATGCCGGACTCGATGGATGAACTGCTGCGCGACCCGTCCAGTGACAATACAAAGATTCATGCCGAGAAATCCGTCCTGGATGTTTGGCAACACCCAATCCAATACTGCCCTCATTCTCGAAATCCTGAATTCATTTCGTTTGGCAGAGACGGCCTGCCGGGTGGAGTCGGCGTCGATGCTGATGTTTCGTCGAATGGTTACCTCCCTGGTGGTTGGCCAACGTTATGGCAGTTCACGTTCGAATTTGGTCCAAAATTTCTCCTCGTGTCACTCGGTATCGGAGTTCTCGGACGAACCCTCTACAGCGGAGAAGTCAAAAGGCAGCGACAATCGGGTTGGAGCACGATTGCTCACACACGGCTCATTTTTCTGTTGGTCATCACATGCCTTTTGACCGGCGTTGCATGTGCCGTACTGAAAATAGATAAGGGCCAGATTGTTTCCGCGATGTGCGTCATGTCATTTCCCCATTCTTCCATCCCAAATCCGATATACTTCTCTTCGGAGTGAGCTAGGCGATCGCTGGCTTTTGGGAGCAATCCCAGGGTCAGAGGAAAGTCCGGGCTCCAGAGAGCGTGGTGGTGGGTAACACCCACCGTCCGTGAGGACAGGGAAAGTGCCACAGAAAAGATACCGCCTGTCGGACGGGGCGACTCGTTCGATCGGTAAGGGTGAAATGGTGCGGTAAGAGCGCACCGCGTTCTGGGTGACCAGAATGGCAGGGCAAACCCCACCAGGAGCAAGGCCAAATATGAGAGCAGGACCTGCTCGGTCCGCTATGACTCTCGGGTAGGCCGCGTAGACCCGCTCGGTAACGAACGGGCCAGAGAAATGGTCGTCCACGACAGAACCCGGCTTATCGGCTCACTCCCATCGTACACCGCCGACCAGAGACGTGACCCTACTGCGTCTCCGTTCGCATGTGCCGGAACGGGGCTTCATGAATAGCGACCTTTTGACTCCTGAGTTTCTCGCGAAGATCGAGCAGCTCGAGTTGACAAGCCGGAAAGTGCTAGCCGGCCGCATGAAGGGAGAACGCCGTTCCGCCCGCAAAGGGTTCAGCACCGAATTCGCCGACCATCGAGGCTACGTCACGGGCGACGATCTCCGCTTCATCGATTGGAACATCCTCATCCGGCTCGATCGACTCTTCATCAAACTCTTCGAGGAGGAAGAGGACCTTCATTTTCATCTCATGATCGACACCAGCAAGTCGATGGATTTCGGCGAGCCGACGAAGTTCCTTCATGCGAAACGAATCGCTGCCGCTCTCGCCTATATCGGCCTAGTCAATCTCGACCGAGTGATGGTTTCACCCTTCAGTGAAACGCTGAGCACTCCCCTTCCCCCCGCGCGAGGCCGAAAAAGTGCTCTCCGCGTGTTCGATGGGATCTCGAACCTCTCCATTGCATGCGGGAGTAATCTTGAAGCAGCTTGCAAATCATTTGCGATCAGAAATCCGGGTAAGGGGATCGTGGTATTGATCTCGGACCTGATGGATAAGAACGGGTTCGAAGCGGGCCTCAAGTATCTCATCGCCAAGCAGATGGATGTTTATGTGATACACCTCCTCGCCGCCGAGGAAGTCGATCCGCCGGTGATGGGGGATCTACAACTCGTCGATGCGGAAGATGGTGACGTCGCTGAAATCACCGTGAGCGCTCCGCTGATTGCCCGCTATAAGAAGACGCTCGAAACATTTTGCACGTATGCGAGGGATTACTGCACCCAGCGAGGCATCGGCTATCTCTTCACGACGAATCAGGCGCCGTTCGAAACATTAGTCCTGAAATACCTGCGTGAACGGGGGCTAGTAAGATAAAGACAGCATTCGCGCGTCGCGGGTTCAAGATACCGTGCCTCACGAAATCCAAGTCACCTACGAGACATTGAACGCGCCACCTTGTCAGCCGGTCGGTGGATTCAAACATTCACAAAACTGTCAGCACGATTCGCAAACATCGCACGTGCACCGGAAAGCTTTCCTCCCGAATCAAATATCGGCATCATGATCACTCGCATCTGAATCGGGGGATTATTTCCTCCCTCAATTCGAAACACCCGGTCGATGTGGCTCTTGTCCTGCACAAGGGAAATATGCACGACTTTCGACCCCTGCATTTGGAACAGAAACGCGATCAACTCATCGAATCTCAATCCCCTGATTTCGGCACCAGCGAACACACTCGACTCCGCAACGTTACACTGCGTTAACACATCGTCTAAATCGCACTGAATTTCACAAATAGACCCTCGGTCGCTCCAGCCATTAAGCATCTCGCGAGCACGAGCATTCGAAAACCACATAGTCTCCGGACCAGCGACGGTATCTCGAAACATGTTGATGAGTGATATGCGTTCTTCTTTTTCTTTTTGGAGTTGATTCAATGTGAATTGTAGTTCGTGAATTTTTCTTTCCAAAAGATCTCTATTTCGCTTCAAAAGACTTGCAAAAATAGTCAACTGCGATTGCAGCTTATCGATCACGTGTTCTAAATTGTCGATATTCCACTTAAACAAACTCATTTCCGCTGGAAAATACACGTTACTTACTGATACTAAGACACCTTCAGACTCAGCGAATAAGAGAAAATCAACGAACTCGTGCCAATTCATTCTTGACAGAGTGAAATTGAAACCAAAATCGAATCCGCGGGCGACAACAATGTCTCGAATTCGACGAGCGTTTCTTATTACCCGGTCCAATTTTGCGTTCACTCGAAGGGATTCAAACGTTTGCTTGGTAATACCATCCATCGACAAATTGACGGAGACAGGTAAACTCGTCAGAATCCGCTCGATCTCAGGGCCAAAGACCGTTCCATTGGTCGTAATGTGACATCGCGGCGAAAGACCGCTTTCAATAAGCAAGTCCCAAACGCGATACATCTCTGGAATGATGAAAGGCTCCCCACCGAGAAACTGAGCCTCCTCGATGTGAGGAAGATATTTCCGAAGATCCTCGAAGAACTGATCATCATAGGCCGGAGAATAAGGGGGCAGCTTTTCTCTTTTGGCGCGGATCACTGATGAGAACTCGCCGCTGCAAGTGACGCACTGGAGATTACATTTGTTGCTTAGGTGGAACTCTAAATGCTTTGGCCAGTAAGGAGGAGTCGAATCAATCGCAAACCCCTCATACTTGTCGGGAATGAATTGTGAAGTTCGACTTGTCGATCCTTTGGTAATCCCTGATAATATTTTCAGCTCACATTCCGCGCAACCCAGGCTGAAATCGTAACGTTTCAACGCATCTCGTAGTAATTGAAGTCGAGCCCCATTCCAGATATCATCGAGACGATCTTTTCGCAAATCACCAAGTATGAATTCAGAATTAACACAACACATTCTCACTCGTCCAATAGAGTCGAACACCATTGAGGTATAACCGGCATAACACGCAGAACGAAATGGTTTCAAGGTAAAGTCTCGATGCGCATCATATTCTGCAATTCCTGAAGAATTCATTCCATCTACTCCAAGAGATTAATTTTTGCTATCGTCAGAATCTACAATGGGGCAGCTCTGTTCCCGGCTACCCACGAATCAAATTCGTGGGAATCGTCTTCAGCGAATGGCCAACGACAACCATCTCATTCTCTCGACGGCGAGTTGAAATCGATCTTTATCTCGAATTCTCAACTACCTATGAATAAAGACGATTCTCATTGAATCGTCATCCATTGAAGACACCGACCTTTAAAATCAACTTGTTCTTAGAAACCCTACTTTGAGTAGCCATGCAATGCTTCGTTGAATGACCTCTTGCCGATTCGGCGGAAAAGAGCTCGTCAACTCCGATACCGCCATTGGGCGGCAATGAAGCGATTCGATGATCCGTCTGCACTCATCGATCGACGCCATCAAATCTGGATGTTTCATGTAAAAAAGGTAAGGAGATTGAAAACACCTTACGAGATCTTCGTCACTCATTGCCGTATTGAAGGCGAGCTGACTAGTCAATCGGAGCTGAGTCGTTGCATATTCGGCAAACAATCGAAATGGATCGCTTCCAAGTGGGTGCCCCTTTTTCGTTGGGGAGTTTGCCTTTTGGTGTTGCTGTCGCCGCTCTGCCAGTTCACTCAGTAACTCCTGATACTGTCGAACAATTTGACGCCAATGAAAGGCCTCACGCGCGCGCTTGCGCGCTGCTTCCCCCATTTCGGCCCTTAATGCGGGATTTTCGCACAGCGCGACATAAGCATCGATCGCCAACGGAATGTTAACCGCGACAAAGTGGCTGACATGGCCGATGTAACGATCATAGTCATCGACGCCATTGAAATGCCGACGTATGAAAATCTCGCCGTCGCCTGCCGGCGCAATCGTCGTTGAAATCCTGAAACCATCGATTTGGTGTCTAACCGTATCGCGATAACCGTCCCAGTCAGAGATGACCGAAGGTAGACCTGCGGCCATCGCCTCGATTGGAGTCAAACCGAATGTCTCTTGAATGTTGTCCGAAAGAGAAGTGAACACATCCGCCGCATTCCAAATTTCTCCTCTGATTTCCTGTTTTCTTCCATCGACGACGATGAGCCGGATTGAAGGACAAACCTCTGCGGCAGCCCGTCGGAACTGTTGCTCGATGGCCTCGTTTGCAAACCAGCCAGATAGGATGAGTTGCAATCTTTTGTTCGTTTTTTGGCTGCTTCCTCAAGCGCTCGATACATGGGATACGGATTTGCTTTCGCATGATAGCTGAGCCGGCCAAAAAAAAGAAAAACGACGTCCTCATCATTGATCCCGAACTGTGATCGGAGTCGATTTCGATGTCCCACATCGCCTCGAACGGAATCGAATTGTTCGCAGTCGACACCAAGAGGAATGATCGGCAATTCAATCATCGGCTTACGCGTCGCACCAAGCCGCTCAGACAAATAGGCGAACCAATCGCTTAACACTCGATCCAGCGTTGTCCTGACGGACTGAGATGTGCAGACAAGTGCATCCCATGGCTCGATAGGTGCAATAAGGATTCGTCCCAAGGCATCCATCACTGTCTGGGTGCAGGTTGTATGGGTCATCCCCAAAATGCTGTACTTATCAGACCCTTCCCAAGATCGTTGCCACGCTGATTGTTCGAGCAAAGGCTGAAAGTTCAGAATAGCTCCAATCTGAGCGAGCGACGAGGTCTGAGCGGCGGAATATGATCGGGCCTCGGAACCGGAATACGATGCAAACTCCTTGACTTCGTGGGCAAATGAGTTCGCCCCCGCTTGATCATCGACAACGGCGTGAAACACTCGTTCTCCCGAATGTCGCAAATAAGCGCGTAGGAACCCTTCAGAAGCAGAATTAGCTCCCATCAGTTTTTCGCTGGAGCCGGTGTGAATTCGCTGACTATAACGAAGTGCAACTGATGGATATGACTTCACGGCTCAGTCTCTCGAATATCGACTTATTTCTTTCCCGAGAAGATCGCGGTCGTCATCCCTATTCAAGGGCGCACCGAAAACTTCGATGGGTTTACCTTACTATCAAACGAAAATGAATTCGCGTTTTGGAGATGATGTTTTCATACCCTGATTTTTGACATCATTCTCCGCGCCTGCAAACAATTTCCCTTTCCTCCGCGGTCGATAAGAAACGCAAACACCAATCACACTTTTGTGGTGCGATTGGTGTGGTGCTTGAGTGACTTACTTCCTCATGGCGGAGGTTGAACGCTGCGCTGGGTCGCGTAGCGGTCTGACCTCCGCCTTCAGAGGAAGCGATTTCTTTGCTTAAAAGCGGAGTTCGCCACCCACATTGATTCCCTGGGCCCACATGCCTGAGCTTTGGAAGCTAAATGCTGGGCGAGCGGGACCGTTCAGCGGATCGCCGCCGATCTGACTCGAATTCACATTGGGATCGATTTGCTTACCCGCACGAGCGACGTTCGTGAAGTAGAGGAACGTGTAACCCGTGTAGATTCGCAAGTGGCGGGTCAATTGATAGCCGATGTTGAATTGACCTTCAGGGACAACCGAGAAGACCGAATCGTCGTACGACCCGATGTTCGTCGGTTGAGCGAGCAAGCCGCCCGGCGTCGTCGTGATGCTGCCGCCAGGAACAGTTGAGGTGGTGCTCCCCGCGATCGTCGCGCTGCGGTTGTTGACGCCGAAAGCGACACGACCGGTCAGATCGAAGAACCACCGTCCTTTGTAGCACGACATGCTTCCGCCGATGTCGTAGCCATAGAAGTTGTTGTTCGTCTTGAAGTAATCGTTGACGAGGATGTTCGTCCCTGGAACGAACGGACCACTCTGGCTCGTCACGGTCAGGTTCTCATTGACGCCGAGGCTGTCATTGAGATGCATGTAACGAAAGCCGGTCAAGAGATCAACACGGCAGCAATTGAGCCCCGGCACGCTGCAGCAAAGGTTTTTGCGAAGGAGGGCATCAGCGCCTAAGAGCTGCGAACGAGACGATACTCCGACGGCACCTGCCAAGAGTCCCGGATAAGAGACCAGTTCCGAGTTCTGTGCATTCACCGCTGGATTCGAATCAAAGAAGGGACGGGCGAGGATCG
>JAIEPU010000132.1 GCA_019748235.1 bacterium | reverse complement strand
GAAACGAGAGCCGTGCGCTGCCTGGTTGAACTCGAAAGAACCAATAGGCGGCCGGTTCGATGATTTCTTCTTCTGGAATAGGTTCTCGCCGCAGAAATTCCGTGCCCGCATCGTTGAGAATCGGCCTGACCCCTGGACCGACTCGAACCGTCAGCGTGCCATGAACAAAACGATCCGGGTCCAACGTCGGTAAGTCGACACGATTCACGCCGTTCGCCTGAACCGGTATCTCTCCACGAATCGTCATCTGGAACTCAGTGTCTTCCACCGGTTCGGCAAGCGTGGCTTGAACGAGTCTGGTGCGACCATCTGATGATGTGTTGCCATCCACCAGACGAACAACATTGACCGGAGAGGCTTCGATATTCCGCATCTCCGCAGGAACACGAATAGTGAATGAATCCGCTTGTGCACCACGAACGCTGAATATGAAACGGGTAGTGAGATAGGCAGACTCGGCACCGATCGTCAGGTCACTGGCCGCGGAGGCGGAGAGCACGGGACGAGCCGGTTCCACGGTGACGATCACCGAACTCATCGCGCCGGTCGTTCGATACGCCTGCCTCGGTTCGAGAAGCTGTGCCTCTCGGGGAAGTTCACTCAAACTACGTTTGTGAGCATACCGTCCCGGCTTTGCGCGAACCCAAAGATTGGGTGCCCAGGTGAGGAGAATCGTTCCCCCTTGCTGCTCCGCTCCCTCCACTCCGATCTGGCCGACCTCCATCGGTCCCTCGTCGATGGAATAGGAGCGACGAGAAATGAGACGTACTTTGAATTTGCCCGAGATCGAGCGTGCGAATCGAATCGTTGCACGACGCTGATCCCCTTCCGTCGACATCACTAGATTGTGGGCGATTGCCTCTTCATTCCTTGATGGAATGACCTGAAGACTTTGCTCAATCGCCGGTAGAAGAAAGGAACATTCAGGAATGTCCTCAAGAGCATCCATCTCCACGCTGCTGTCCGTCTCGATGAATCGGTCCCCAATTCGAACTTGAATCAAGGTTTCTGCAGACGCGATCAAAGGACGGGGATTCGCGTCGTGGGCGTGGCGCCACATGACGGAGAGTGATTGTCCCGCCGCCAGGGCAAGCTGGGCGGAGAGCCTGTCATCGGAAAGCGGTATGTCCTTTGTGGTCGATAAATCGCGTAGCAGAACGATGGGAGTTTTGCTGATGAATCTTGCTCTCGGAATTGTCGCTGGAGGCGGAGAAAGTCGAATCGAACGATCGAGGGGCATCCGTGTCACGTCGAGTAAGAAATCAATATCGCACTGATAGTTGCCCGCTCGATCGACGTGAATTTCGAAACCAGCGGCCCCTTGCCGAATCGGGGGAACCCATCCCGCACTCTGCTTGACTCCGCCGACATCGGTTGGAGCCGCCACGAGTTCGCGGATCTCCGCGTTGCTGAGAATCGCCTCGCGCATGCCGATCGGAATCCATGCTCCATGTTCGCCGTCCACTCGGAGATCGATTTTTGCCCGACCCTTTACCGGATCGCCGTCGAGCTCGATCGCAAAATCCGCGCTCGTGATCGTCGCCTGATCTTGCTGCCGATTTCGATTTCCCAGTTCATTCTCTCGCCATTTCTGAAGCGAGTCGGCCGGAACGATGATGCTACCCTTATCGATCTGGCGAATGTCACTCTCCTGCGGCACCACGATCACGTACGGAAAATGATCAAGGAACTTAAGCAGGTCCGCCGGTGGTTTGGGAACACTCGGCTTGGGGGAAGAAGCGGGCGGTGTTCCTGCGGGAGCAGCATTTGCCGGAGGACTTTTCTCTGGAGAATTCGCAGGAGCCGATTCAGGATCAACGGGTGTCTGTGTCGGAGGAACGGCCTCAGTCGGTTGCGCGATAAGGGCGCATGGCCATAAGAGAATCACGCAGAGAGCCATCATGCCGGCTCCGGTGAATCCAAGCTTCCAAAGGCGACAGATCGCCGATGTGGAAACTACTTCAACCATTATCCATCCAAATAGACGTGTGACGTTTCTCCAGAATGCTTCAGGAAAACGCTGGATCCCTTAGTAACGACTCGACGAGTCATGGCGAAGAAGTGCTACCCACCGCCAAACCCGAATTCAGATCTCGCGGCGACAACAAAACATTCGTGACGAGATTTTCCTGCAAACAACGCACAAGTGCCACGATAAAGAACACGCCGATCGACTTCCGAGCACTTCACCCTTTCGAGAAATGCTCCGTACCGCCGTACTCAATCCGCCAAACCGAAATGCGAGGATCGTCGAGCAGATCTGTTTAAAACCTGTCTGCCCCATCCTTCGGTACGCAACAGTCGGCGTCCTTCGATGCCGGAACCGGGAATAATCAATTCGATCCGAAAATTTACCCCAGCCCACTCGTCTTAACCATTTTGCGTGGGAGGGTAACCGGCGGTCAGCACTCTCGTCCGAGTTCTTCGTGGATGAGGCCGTTCGAGACCAGGATATTCCGAGTGTAGAGGTTGTACTGGCTCGCTCGGAGGTTGGTGACGCGCCCTCCTGCCTCCCGGACAAGGACGACGCCGGCGGCAATATCCCATGGCTGAATGACATGCGAGACGAATGCATCGAGCCGGCCCGCCGCCACATAAGCCGTCCCGAGCGCGGCTGATCCTAGGCGACGGACGGAACGCGACTTTCCAGAGACACGAACGAATGCCTGCATCGCTTCGGGAGAGGTCTCTGTATCCGCGCGGAGTCCGATGTTGATCAGACTATCCGCCAATCGCGACGATGAACTGACCTGCAAACGGCTTGCATTGCAAGTTGCTCCCTGCCCTTTCGCCGCTGAATAGCACTCTTTTCGGTTCGGGTCGTAAATGACTCCGACCACGAGTTCTCCATCGACTTCGAGGGCGATCGAGATGCAATAGAAGGGAAACGCGTGAATGAAATTCGTCGTTCCATCGATCGGATCGACAATCCATCGCCGACTTCCGTTGAGCTTGGTCTCGTCGCCCGAGCCCTCTTCACCGAGAAAATCGTCGCCTGGAAATTTTCGCAAAAGAGTATCGCTGATCCGTTCCTGAACGGCGACGTCCGCTTCGGTGACAAGATCATTGAGCCCCTTGGTTTTCGTCGTAAACCGCCCGGCCCATTGGGCCAGAACGTCCCCTCCCTGCTTGGCCGCGATGATGGCTGCCTCACGCTCGCTGTCCCATGTCGATCGAGCCATGCTTGTTCCTTGGGGTTTGATTCGCGTTCAATGCCGAGTTTCTTGAGCCCTACCTGCCGAGCCCTACTACGATAATTACCAACGACGCCGTGGCGAGGGGCCCGGTTATCGTTATAGGGAGGTGTGATTCGGTGGCGAAACAGCGTATCCGCGTGGGACACAGCCCAGATCCGGATGATGCGTTCATGTTCTACGCTCTCACGTTCGGGAAAATCGAATCGGGGCCGTACGAGTTCGTGCATCAGCTTGAGGATATCGAAACTCTCAATCGCCGGGCGCTCGAGGGTGAACTCGAAGTCTCCGCCGTCAGCATTCATGCCTATGCCAAGCTTACGGACAAATACGCCTTGCTCCCCACCGGGTCGAGCATGGGGGATAAATACGGACCGATGATCGTCGCGCGAGAGAAGTTCTCTCGCGAGGATCTGCCAAAAAAGAAATTGGCCGTACCTGGCACTCTGACGACGGCCTTCCTTGCGGCGTCCCTCTATTCGCCCGGTCCATTGAACTACACCGTCGTCCCTTTCGATCAGATTCTCGATCGCGTGGAAAAGGGAGAATTCGACGCGGGATTAATTATCCACGAGGGACAACTCACTTATCAGAACCAGGGGCTTCAACTTCACGTCGACCTAGGAATCTGGTGGCAGCAAGAGACCGGGTATCCCCTTCCGCTGGGCGGAAACGTCGTGCGGAAGGACCTCGGCGCGGAGGCGATGAAAGAGATCAGCCGTCTGATACGAGAGAGTATTCGATATGCTCTCGACCATCGAGACGAAGCGCTCGACTACGCCTTGAAGTACGCTCGAGACATGGAACGCGAACTCGCGGGCAAGTTTGTCGACATGTATGTGAATCATTGGACGCTGGAATACGGCGACCGGGGGCGTACTGCTATCCGAACCCTTCTGGATCGCGGCGTGAAGGCGGGGATCATTCAAGGTCCGATCAACGTTGAATTCGTGGACGATTGAAACGAAGTTAAGTCAACCCAGATGGCGGACCGGTCATGAGCACGACGCCTACGTCTGTGAATCCGCCCGTCGTTTGGCTCGTCAGTGAGACCTTCGAACCCCGAGGAAGTTCTGGCTACACGCTAAGGCTGGCCCGTCATCTTTCGGAGTTTGGCTTCCATCCAGTTATCATTTGCGAGTCCGATCAATACATTCCAACAAAGCTAAAACCAAAACTCGACATTCGCATCGTCAAGAAGATGCGGAGTCGTCTTTTCGGCCCCGCGGCTCTTCGAAAACTCGTTCACCAAGCGACTCGACCTCCCGATCTCATTCACTCACAACGGCAAGGTCTGGAGCGGATCGGTGACGATCTCGCCGACGCATTCGACATTCCCCACGTTCTCACATTGCACAATTATGTGGAAAACCGAACTAGGCTTTCCGTTCGTCCTCCCGATCTCTCGGCTTTGATCGCCGTCAGCCCAAGTATTCAGGGAGACTTATTGCACAAAGAAAACGTGCCCGACTCTTACGTCCATCTCATTCCCAGCGGTGTTGATATTCCGGAGCCCCTCCGCATTCCCCCGCCGCGCGATCCAGAAAAAATTCCCGTTGTGGGCACTGCCAGCGTTCTCGAACGATCCAAGGGAATCATTTACTTCCTGATGGCGGCAGAACTCATCCTCTCGTCGGGTCATGACGTGGAGTTTGTCATCGCGGGAAGTGGTCCAGAGGAAGAACCACTTCGGCTCGCCGCCCAGCATCTGGATATCGCCAATAGAATTACCTTCGCGCCACACGTCACCTCATTCATACCGGTCATTGAGACGTTCGATGTCTTCGTTCTTCCCAGTCTTGAGCAAGGACTCGGAACGGTCATGCTGGAGGCGATGGCGCTCGGCAAACCGGTCGTCGCGACGAAAGTAGGAGGAGTAGCTGATTTCTTTGTGGACGGCGAGCACGCCATCGTCGTCGAAAAGGAAAACCACGTCGTTCTCAGCGACAAAATCGAAATGCTTCTCGACTTTCCCGACAAAGCGAGAAAACTCGCGATCAACGGCCAGAACTTCGTCCGCGAGCGATTCCACACTCAGCGAATGGTGGCCGATACGGCGAACCTTTACCGGCAAATCCTTCAGTCGCTCCCGATTCCCCTTCGAAACTGATCATGTCGAGAGTATCAACCCTGATCATTTTGCTCCTCCCCTGCGGTAAATTGTCGATTTGCCAACGAAGCAGTTGCAAACATTTCCGAACTTGTCGAAAGTAACGAACTCCGAACGAGTTCCGCCGTTTCTACAATAATGGCGAACTCAATAGCCAAAAGGCGGGGGCCGCGTCGGCGGCATGGGGTACATACACGCAATTGATGGACTCTCGCGGTCATGCCCATCGCGCTGATCATTGAAGATGACTCTGATGCGGGAGAGACACTCGCGTCTCTTCTCGAAGAGCGTGGCTGGACCACGCTGCATACGCTCACCGGTGAGGAAGGGCTCACGGTCGCGCGATCGGTGAATCCCGACATGATCTTTCTCGACGTCATGCTTCCCGATGTCGAGGGATATAAGATCTGCGAGCAACTCAAGATCGATCGCCGAACGAATCCGATTCCCATTATCATGGTCACCGCGCTATCGGGACCGGAAAGTCGAGCACAAGGTCTACGTGTCGGCGCCGATGCATATGTCGCGAAGCCTTACTCCCCTCAGCAACTCGACGAGGCGATTGCACACGGAAGGCAGCATCGAGAGGCGATTCAGTCAAAAAAGATCGATGTTGCCATCAAATTTGATCTCGCCAGCCAGCAGGAAAACCTGCATGCCGTGAACGAACTGTTCGGCATGTTGCTCCGCAATTCGAATTTGGATGAGCATCAAGCATCGCAGCTTCGGACCGCCATGCTCGAGGCCGGTCAAAATGCCATCGAGTGGGGCAACAAGCACGACATCACCAAGTCCGTTACCATTCGCGCTGAGGTGGGGAACGGTCGCATCCAGATCGATGTCGAGGACGAGGGAGAAGGATTCAATCCACGTCAGATCCCCCACGCGTCGGGAAGTGCCGACGACCCAGGCGCCCATTTTGCCGTTCGGGAAATGCTCGGGCTGCGCGAGGGAGGTTTCGGACTGCAAATCGTTCGAGGCATGATGGATGAAGTTCGTTACAACGACCGTGGAAACCACGTGACCATGATCAAGTACCTTCCCACGGAAGAGCTCAAAGAGGAATAATCCCTCCGTTTTCAGGTTCCGTCCGGCAAACCAACCAAGCAGGAATCCATCGAAGTTCGTACACTTTCTTAACGAGAAAGTATGCTGGCGAATCTCCTGGTGGAGACTCCCGGCCCATGGGGACCTTCGATGTCTGTTCCGTCGAAACATCCGCTGCTGATCGTAGACGACGAAGAAGATGTTCTTCTGTCGCTTCGCAGCATGTTCCGCCGGGAATTTGACGTCATCACGGTACCGCGTGCGCGCGATGCTCTCGAACTGATGGGAAAACGCGAGGTGCACGTCGTCATCTCGGATCAGCGAATGCCCGATATGAACGGCGTCGATTTTCTCGCCCAAGTGTCCGATCAATTCCCCGAGGTGATCCGCCTCATGATCACGGGGTACGCCGACATCAATAGCGTGATCGCGGCGGTCAATCGCGGACATGTTTACCGATACATCGCCAAGCCTTGGGACCCAGCCGAATTGGAAGCGGCGGTCCGTCAGGCGGTCGATCAATATGAGGTGCTCGCGGAGCGACGCCGTCTCATCCGCGAACTGGAAGAGGCCAATCAACTCAAGACGGCGTTCATCACCATCGCCAGTCACGAATTGAACACGCCCCTCACCATCGTTCTCGGCATGCTTCAACTAGCCCTCAGTCGGGTCAATGATTCGGTCGCACGAAATTATCTCGATCGCGCCCTTCGCGCGTCGCAACGACTACAGCATTTACTGACGAACACGTTCAAGTTGCTTCAGCAGAAAGATTTTCATCGATCACTGGAACGGGTGGACATCGACATCGCCGACCTCTTCAAGGAGATTCGCGAAGACCTTGATCCTTATCTCAGCGAGCGTCACCACTCATTACAGATCGACATTCAGCCGCAAGGTGCTCACTTTCGAGCAAGCCGCACGCACCTGAGGGATGTGCTCGAAAACCTTCTCACCAATGCGATCAAATTCTCTGATGACGGATCACGCATCGAGCTATGGGCCAACCAAGTGGATGGACGAACGTCGTTCCGGATCATCGATCACGGCATCGGCATCACTCCTGACGATCAGCCTCACGTCTTCGAGCCCCTTTTCAGCACATGGGACATGATGCATCATTCGAGTGGCGATTTCGGCTTCTGCAAAAGAGGTCTCGGACTTGGCCTGGCGATCGTCAAGAAGTTCGTCGAAATGCACGGAGGGACGATCAACTTCCAATCGACCCCCGGCGAGGGGACGACCTTCCTCATTGACCTTCCGACAAACGGCGAGGGATTGCCGGCATGAGTGATGACGTCGATCGGATCATCGTTCGAGGCGCCAGGGAACATAATCTTCGAGAAGTCGATCTCACCCTGCCGAAGAACAAACTCATCTGCTTCACAGGCGTTTCAGGCTCGGGAAAGAGTTCACTCGCCTTCGATACGCTTTACGCCGAGGGGCAGCGGCGGTACATCGAATCGCTCTCCTCCTACGCCCGGCAATTCATGGGACAGCTCGCCAAGCCGGACGTTGATTTCGTCTCGGGGCTCTCCCCCTCAATCAGCATTGAACAAAAGACCGGGGGAGCGAATCCACGAAGCACTGTCGGCACGATCACGGAGATTCATGACTATCTTCGGGTCCTCTTCGCGCGCATCGGAAAGGGGCACTGCCCCCAGTGCGATCGGCCGATTGAAGCTCAATCGCGAGAACAGATCATTGCCGGCGTGCAACACGCGTTCGACGGGGAACGTGTCCTCGCTCTTGCTCCGATGGTTCGAAATCAAAAGGGTGAGTTCCGTGACTTCTTCGACGACCTCGTCCGTCGTGGCTACATTCGAGCCCGCGTCGATGGTGAAATCGTTCGACTGGCGGATCGAATCAGTCTCGACCGCCAAATGCGGCATCACATCGAAGTCGTGGTCGATCGGCTGACGGTCAGTGCGGGGGAGCGATCACGACTCGCCGAGGCGGTCAGTCAAGCGTTGACCCTGGGCGATGGAAGTATTCTCTTTATCTCGGAGGAGAATCCGAAGAAGGAGCTACTCGTCAGTTCGAAGTACGCGTGCGCGAATTGCCGGCTCAGCTTCGATCCACCGACGCCGCAACTCTTCAGCTTTAACAGTCCACTCGGCATGTGCCCGAAATGCGACGGGTTGGGTGAAACGTATACTTTCGATCCGAATCTTCTGATTCCCGATCAAACGAAATCGTTTCGCGAAGGAGCGATCGACACGATCGGCAGTATGCGTGAGATGGGTCGCTGGCGCCGGCACATCTTCGAGGGAATTGCCGAGGAAGTTGGCTTCTCGCTCGATACGCCGTGGAAAGAACTTTCGCGTGAGGCGAAGGACGCATTGCTCATGGGGACGGGGGAACGCCACATCACCTACACGTGGCGGAGTCGCGGCCGTGTCCATAAGCACGGCGGGACGTGGGAAGGGATCGTGCCTCAACTTCTCGCGCGCCACAAAAAGACAAACAACTCGATGCAACGTGCCATGCTTGAGAAATACATGCGCGTGATCGTCTGCGGCGAGTGTCACGGCGAGCGGCTCAATGCCCAGGCTCGGCACGTTCGAATCGCGGGGAAAACACTTCTCCAACTCGAGGCCGCTCCGATCGACGAACTGGCTCGGTTCT
This sequence comes from bacterium, assembly GCA_019748235.1. Lineage (GTDB taxonomy): Bacteria > Planctomycetota > Planctomycetia > Kolteriales > Kolteriaceae > JAIEPU01. Next base: position 9,099 of record JAIEPU010000132.1, on the reverse strand, counting down.
TTGAACGCGACGTGATGCGATCGCTGTCAGACGTCGAACAATTCATCGCAACCGAACCGGTGAAAGAGATCAGGGCTCGGCTTGGCTTTCTCGAAAATGTCGGCCTGCAATACCTGTCGCTCGATCGACGCGCGAACACCCTTTCCGGCGGAGAGGCTCAGCGGATCAGACTTGCCAGTCAAATCGGCAGTGGACTCGTCGGCGTGCTGTATGTCTTAGATGAGCCCTCGATCGGCCTTCATCCGCGCGACAACACCAGACTCCTCGAAACGCTTCAACGGCTCCGCGATCAAGGGAACACCGTCATCGTCGTCGAACATGACGAAGACACCATGCGAGCGGCCGATCACATCGTCGATTTCGGCCCCGGCCCAGGCGTGCGTGGCGGTGAAGTCGTCGCCGTCGGCTCGATGAACGACGTTACCAGCACCGCTCGCAGCATCACCGGCCAATATCTGAGCGGCAAGAAGAAGATCGAAATCCCCGCCAATCGCCGGCCCGTCGATCCAAGCACCATCCCCGCCACTAAGTCAGCCTCATCCACCAAACCAAAGAAAAGACCCCGTCGCGGCGGATGAACGGGTGTGGTAGGATACCTCATATTCGATGTAGAGTCGGGCCTCTGGTCATGCGGGCATTCGATTCGCATCAATCAAGATTCGCATCAATCAAGTATGTAAGGTTGGAAAATGCCCGTATCTATTGCATTATTCGTCATCGTGACGGCGATCGCCTATTGGGCGACGATTATCTATCGGCTTCCGGAGCCCAAAGGTGATCCTCGCAAAGAACTCTTTTCGATCCCTTCCGCGGATCGCTTCCTTCGAACCTTGATCTTCGGTTGTTTCGTTGCCATGCTGTTCGCCAGTTTCAATAACCGATCAAATAGTGGAAATTCGGTTGCCTTGACAATGGTGGGAATCGTGGCAATGGCCTATTGGCCATTTATCATCTACGTCTGGATACGACCCTCTCGGTCACGCATCGGGAGCATCGAAACATCTAAGCATGATTGATCCATAACACTGGAGTTTCCAATCGGCCTATGAACATCAATTTTGAACTATTCATCGACCTTTTCTTTCTCGCCACGATGGTTGTGGGAATCGTGACAGTCATTCTTCGGCCGCGCGTGTGTCGAATTTCCGAGTGGCCGCGGTGGCTCAAGGGATGTCTAATTGTTGTGCTCATCGCAAACACTCTTTGGGGCACTGCTCACTTGGCAGGATTTCTTCCGCGCGTCTCCCCTGCGCCTCAGTCGGCTTTTCTCGCGATCGTTTGGTGGTTCGCGATCATCCGCGTTTGGCTGCGCCGAGATCCAACCGATCGCTGGCTCTTCTACGTTCCACCGGTGCCGGATTCGCTGCGACGGAAACACTGGACCGAGCTATGACGTGCTCACGTTCAAAGCCCTCTTGTTGCTTCGCAACCCGGACAACGAGTTGCCGGGCTATCCGTAAAATGATCGGTCACTCTGGAAGTTGCCTTACGGATCATATTTCTGAAATGGACACGAAGACGGCCACGAGGCTCTTACTTCTTTATTGGCTCGATGCCATGCTGAGCTAAGAAATTGAACACCCTCTTTTTCGTCGCGACCCAATCATAATTCGGATCGACGAATTCGTTGTAAAAGTGTTGGTGAATAGTCATCGTAAAATCTGATTCGAACTTCAAACGACTTCTCGGATCAAACATTAAACTAAAACCACGTGGCAAAACATATCTAATCAATAGATATCCGGGGTATTCGTGCAACTCCGTCCCAAGTGCAATGCCGGGTGCCATGTTCCACGCTTGCGTGGACATGCAGATTCATTATGAAGACGTGTGCCTAGGGATTAAACCACATGCTCACGTCAAGCGTGAGGCATGGCACCAAGGCGACGGAAACACTGGAACGAACTATAACGTGCTCACGTTCAAAGCCCTCTTGTGCCTTCGGCACCCAGGCAACAAGTTGCCTGGGCCACCCGAAGAATGAGAAATTATCTGTTACTCGATTTGCTTTCCGTCTTCGCCAACGCTTCCACATCCTTAATCATCTGCTGCACGGCGGGCTTCGCGGACTCGCGGAACCAGATTCGAAAATGAAGGGGCTGTTTTCCACTCGTCTTGTAATCGGGACCACCGTGCTCCTGGATCCAATAGATGATGTCCTTATTCTTATTCGACCATTTGAGGAGATATCCGAATGCAGGACCATGTTCGACAACTTCGGGGAATACAAGATCCTCGCACTTCAGTTCATCCGCACCGACAAGTGATTCGAGAATTGGCTCTAATTCGTAAGGAGGTTTGACCCCTCCTTGATGATGATTCTTGGGATTGTTGACGTACTCGTTGTAGTAGTCAACGGCTCGCCAAAGTTCTCTCTTACTCGCTGGAAAGCGGGAGGGTGGCAAACCGAACAACTCGCGAAGAAGTGGCATTACGATCGGCTGACTGACGAAACCTGCCGCGAAGCCGATGACGAGTATCGGGATCCATGAATAGCGCACGAGCACCTCTATCGATGAAACAAATCGTTCACTTCACTGTTCAATTTTAGTGACCCTCTTGTGCCTTCCGCACCCAGGCAACATGTAGCCTGGGCCATCCGAAGAATAAGTATCGGATCGTATTATCTGGAATTCGTTGAGGTTCGTCAGTTCTTGGATGAGCCCTCCCATCTCCCCCAACTTCCACTCACCCCCTGGCTTGCCGATGGCCGATGAGATCTCTTGACGTGGGACGTCGGTTTCGGAATAGCACGTCTCGCGAGGGGACTTCTCTGCGCGGTTGCGCGCGGAGGGAATCCTGAAAGCTCAGTGAATCATGCCGGGTCGTTCGATGGCTCCCGAACGGCTGGGCTTAACAGAAGGATCGCCGTTTCTTGGGTCGCATCGCGGAGAAGCACCTCTCAGAGTGCTTTTTGCTCCGGCCGATGCGGACATGAACGATGGATCGCCTCTAGGAGATGGGAACAATGTGTCGGCCATGGATCGGCACCGTGATTGCCGCGATCGGCATTTCGGTGCTTGGGAGCGGATGCCAGACGGCTACGGAGAACGGATTGCTCGGGGGAGCAGCCCTTGGTACCGCTGCAGGAGCATTAATCGGCAGCCAAACGGCGGATGCGGGTAAGGGAGCCCTCATCGGCGGTGCGCTGGGCACTATTGCCGGCGGGCTGACCGGCGCGGCCATCGATCGGGCGGAAGATCGCGGAGCGGCCAAAGCCATCGCGGCTCAGCAAGCCGCCAGCACGATGAGCGTCGCTGACGTCGTCAATCTTGCTCAAGCGGGCGTCAGCGAAGAGACCATCATCTCCTCGGTTCGTGCGAGTTCGACCGGCTTTCAACTGACCGCGGCGGACATCGTTTATCTGCATAACAGCAATGTCAGCGACCGAGTGATCCAAGCGATGATGGACAAGCGCCCCGTCGTGGCGGCCCGGCCGGTTTACGTCGCGCCCCCTCCGGGTCCGGTGTACGTCGTCGAGCCGGTCTATTGCCCACCGCCGCGCCCTGCCGTCTATTTCGGCTATCGTGGCGGCTGCTGGTAGTTTCGAGCCCATCTCATCATCTTCACGACCTTATCACGGCAATCCTCTCCTGACGTCATAGAACGAGGGAGAGGAGGACGGGCTGTGATTGAGTGGGTTTTCTTCGACGTCGGCAGCGTACTCTTTAACGATGCGCCGCAAGACTTCGCCGCCATGCGTTATTTCCACTCAGCAATTATCAAAAGCCATCCCACCTACACGCTCGGCGATATGCTTTCGGAACGCGAAGAGCGGGCGCTGCGCGGCGAGTCGATGATTCTCGCCCAGATTGTCTCGAAATACCTTTCGCCCGAGGAAATCCGAGAGACTTACAAAGCCGCGAGGCGAGATATCTTTCCTCGTTACGACGAGCACAACATTCCGTTCGAAGACCTTCTCCTTGTTCTAGGCGCGATTTCGAAACGTTTTCGGCTCGGAATCGTGGCGAACCAACCTCCCGAGTGTCGCGAAAGTCTGAAGCGGCGTGAATTGCTTCAATTGTTTGAAATCGTCGGCATCAGCGAAGAGCTGAATCTTCGAAAGCCGGACCCGGCGATCTTTGAATGGGCGATCGACAAGGCCCAAACGTCCCCCGACCGGATCATCATGGTGGGGGATCGGCGAGATAATGACATCACGCCCGCGGCGAATTTGGGGATGCCAACAGTCTGGCTCAACTGGCAGAGTTATCAGGATAAGAACTGGTTTCCAGACGACCCCGATGCGAAGGCATTTCTCGCTTCCTGCGACAGGGTCCCATTTTATGGCGAGGGGCCTCCTGGGATGCCCGAGCCTGATGCGATGGTGCATCGCCTGATCGACGTTCCTGCCGCCGTCGAGGGAATCGCCGGCCCACCGAAATAGAAAGAGATCGTGGTGGATCATTCGCGTACCGACTTGGTACGAGTATAATCCCTACGCACAGGATGAACTGTGTCACTGAAGTGCTCGTTGCCTTCGGGCACGAACGCGAAGACCGACTCATCGTGAGCCTCATGGACCAGCTCATGTGAGCCTTTGACTGACGAAGAAAGGATCCCGCGAATGGCTTATCAGCAGGCCCCTCTCCCCTACGCATTCGATGCTTTGGAACCACACATCGACGCGAAGACGATGGAGATCCATTACGGCAAGCACCATGCTGCTTATGTGGCGAATTTGAATGCGGCGATCGAGTCGCTCCCCGAGCTCGCGAAGCTTTCTCCCGAAGAATTGATTTCGCACCTGGACAAGGTGCCCGAAGAGAAGCGAATGGCCGTTCGTAACAACGGCGGCGGACACGTGAATCACACCCTCTTCTGGAACCTGATGTCGAAGAACGGCGGCGGCGAGCCGAAAGGTGATCTAGGGACCGCGATCAAAGCGGCGTTCGGCACCTTCGATCATTTCCAAAAGCAGTTCGCGGATGCCGGTGTTAAGCGATTCGGCAGCGGTTGGGCATGGCTGATCGCGGCGAAGGATGGATCACTCACGATCACCAGCACGCCGAACCAAGACAACCCCATCATGGAAGGAAAGCCGAGCCCCATTCTCGGCCTCGACGTTTGGGAACACGCATACTATTTGAAGTATCAGAATCGCCGCCCCGACTACATCACGGCGTGGTGGAACGTGGTAAACTGGGACAAGGTGGCCGAGCTTTACTCCGCCGCCAAAAAGTAACGGGACAATCGAATGGACTCACCTCTCTTGAGCACAAGGGGGGTGAGTGACGTTCGAATGGAACGGGGGAAGAGCACGAGACGGGAAGATCGGACTCTTTCTTAACCAGTACTTTTGAATGGAGAATTGAACGTGGCCAAGTCACCCAAGAGCACGATTGTCGCGTTCAAGGTGGAAGAAGAACTCGCCGAGTTCCTGAACAAGCTTCCCAACAAAAGCGAGTTCATTCGCCAATCGATCCAGGCCAAACTCGGCATGACATGCCCCCTCTGCTTCGGGAGCGGCGCGGTCTCGAAAGAGACTCACGATCGCTTTGAAGCATTCCTCGACAAGTGGGAGCTTCACCACTGCGAGTCGTGTGGGGATGATTTCGCCTTGCCGCGTGATGCTGGAGCCGCCGCCGGCGCGCTCCGCTTGCAACTGGAAGAAATCCGTAAGAGCGGGCACGATGTCTGCCTCGCTTGCATGGATGAATCACATGTTCACACTTAGTACCAAGCTGGTGTGCCATTAGAGAGCGGTGGAAATCCCTCAGGGAGACAAGCTTCATGGGGGATCCCCGACCGTTACCGCCCTCCCTCTCGCCTCCCTATGTGGCCGTGATTTTCACTTCTCGGCGCACGACTGCTTTTGATGACGAATACAGCGCGATGGCTGAGCGAATGGAAAAGCTCGCTGCGCAGCAGCCCGGCTATCTGGGACTGGAATCCGCGCGAGGAAGTGATCGCGTGGGGGTGACGATCTCTTACTGGCGCGATCGTGAGTCCGCGCGAGCTTGGAAAAACGTCGCGGAGCATCGGGGGGCTCAGCGGCTCGGGCGAAGTCAGTTCTACGAGTGGTATCGAGTCCGGATTGCCGTCGTCTCTGAGGATTGGGGACACGACAACTAGCCCGCCATACGATCTGCTCGAACCGGCAAATCTGCTGCCGCCATTTCGATATTTCCTATCTCCGTCTTGATAATCAGACGAAACTCGTCGCATCTGCGTCGGCATCCTGTCATTGGAAGATGTTTCGATTTAATGTGATGACTTGAATCACTTCCACGTTCAACGAGGCATGTCACGGAGAAGTATCAGGTGCTGCGTGCATGGCGAATACAGCGATGGGTTGCGCTCATTGTCGTGACACTATTCCTGCTGGGCGGCATTGTGCTCACCTACGACTGGTCACACTCGCTGCCTGCTGATGCGAAAGCAGAATTCGTCGGACGAGATACCTGTATCAAATGCCACGCCGACCAAGCGACCAAGTGGATGGGATCTCATCACGATCGAGCGATGGACCATGCCCGCCTTGACACCGTCCTCGCCGATTTCAACGGAACCGAGTTCGCCTCTCCCACGAATCACGCGAAGTTTTCACTGGAGAAGGAGCGTTATTTCGTCGAGACGACCGGCAGCACAGGGAAGAGCGAGCGCCATGAGATCAAATACACGTTCGGTTATCATCCACTGCAACAATACCTGGTCGAAATGCCGGACGGACGGCTACAAGCACTGACCGTTGCGTGGGACACCGAAAAGAAACAATGGATTGATCTCTACCCGAACCAAAAGATCACTCCGACGGATCCGCTCCACTGGACGGGGCGTGGTATGAATTGGCAAGTGATGTGCTCCGAATGTCACTCGACCGACGTCCACACCAACTTCGACGCATCGAAGAACAGATACTCATCGACATGGAAGGATATCGACGTCGGGTGCGAAGCGTGTCATGGACCAGGTAGTTTGCACGTTTCGATCATGAACAATCGATGGCTGTTCAACGACAGGAATCATGGAACAGGTCTGGTCGCGCTCAAACGAGCCTCGAGCCAAGTCGTCATCGACACCTGTGGACGTTGCCATGTCCGTGGCAGCCAGATTCAAAGTGGATTTCGACCGGGCGATTCATTGGTCGAGTACCTGAAACCCGAGATTCTCGACGGCCCTGCCTATTATCCCGATGGTCAAATTCGCGATGAAGACTTCGACTACACGTCGTTTCATCTAAGCTTGATGTACCACAAAGGGGTGAAATGCACCGACTGCCATGATCCGCATTCGGCGCAGCTCGTCGCTCAGGGAAATGCGCTCTGTTGTCGATGTCATGACGCGAAGAGATTCGACACTTCCAATCACCATTTTCACAAGGCGGGTGGAACCGGAGCGCAGTGCGTCGAGTGTCACATGCCGGCCACAACGTACATGCAAGTCGATCCCCGTCGAGATCACAGCTTCAGTATCCCTCGTCCTGATCGAACCATTGGCCTCGGTATTCCTAATGCATGTAACCGCTGCCATAAGGACAAGGATGCTGTCTGGTCGCTTGGTCATGTCCACCAATGGTACGGCAATCATGGATGGCAGAGGCGGCAGGATTTCGCGGGAATGATCGCGGCGGGTCGAGAGCACCTACCAGCGGCCGAGGCAGGTCTTGGCGAGATCCTCAATGATCAGACCGTCGCGGCAGTGGCACGCGCGAGTGCCGCAACACTTCTTGCAACCTATACCTCTCCCTCCACGGGTCGTGCGATCGACCAAGCGATGGAGGATAAGTCTGTCCTGGTTCGGGCAGAGGCTGTTCGTGCGGCAGGAAATCATTTGATCCAAACAGACTCATACACCGGTGAAGCTCGACTTGATGAGAAGAGGCTCGGGCGAGTTCTTCGCGCCCTTTCCGATTCGAGCATGGCTGTCCGGCAAGCAGCGGCGGTCACTTGTCTTGGATTACCCGCGGATGTCGTCCCTCCTGTAAATCGAAAAGCATTTGAACTTGCCGTGGGCGAATACAGACGGGCTCAAGAGCAAATGCTCGATCGCCCTTCGTCTCAGCTCAATCTTGGTAACCTCGCCCTCGCCGAGGGAAATAACGACTTGGCCGAAAAGCATTTCAAAACGGCTCTGCGTCTGGAACCCAACAATCAAAACGCGCTCATGCGATTAGCGGTCGTTTATGACTCGACGGATCGAATGGATGACGCGATGAAGGTGCTTACTGAGGCGATTAAGATCTCTCAACAAGCACAAGCGAACACTCCTGAGGACGTTGATTACACCCGGATGCAGAAACAGTATGAACTCGAAGCACGATTCCAGCGAGCACTCGTCTTTGCCAGACAACCCGATCATTTAAGGGATGCGATCAATGATTTGAAGAAAGTGACCGCGGAAGATCCAACGCGAGATCGCGCATGGTACAACCTGGGCCTCGCCGAGCAGTCACAGAAGAATCTGAGTGATGCGGAGAATTCGCTTCGACGAGCAGTAGAATTGGCCCCAAAGCATCCTGAATACCGAGAAGCCCTCGCGATGTACTATGCTCATCGTGGCGACAAGGACCGGGCCCTTCAAGTCATTGACACACTCCTGTCACAACATCCAGGGAGTCGTACCGCCTTTGAACTTAAAGCAGCTTTAATAGGCCAGAAATAAGAACAATTTCACGCGTCAATCGCGTCCTATGATAATTGGGGAACATCTGCTCGGCATGATCGCTAGAACCGGAAACGTTTATTCATTTTAACATCCATTTTCCCTTGCCTGTCGGGCGGAATGTACCATTCTGAGGGTAATAGGACGGTGTCAACTGGTTGTCACTGTGGTAAGTCGGCTGACGTGTCTACGGACGTCTATTCTGCTTAGGAGTTTACATCATGCGACGATTCGCTGCCGCCTTGCTTGCGGCCACCTGTGCCTTGAGCATGCCTACGGTGATCATTGCTCAAGAGACCCCGGTCAAAGCTGTTGATGCTGAAGTTCCGCACGCATTCACGTTTGATGAAGCCTGCTGTGCGCTCAAGAATCTTCCTCCCGGAGAGCACAAGGTTCTCTTCATCCATCCTTATACCTGTTGTGGAGATCGGCATGAAAACGGGACCCACCTTGGAGTGAAGATCGGCGTGTAAAAGGGACCCACCCAACGATTGC
>JAIEPU010000030.1 GCA_019748235.1 bacterium | reverse complement strand
CTGTGAAATATTCAGATACAGCTTCCATGTTATCCAATCGTTTGAAAATATCTGATACGGCAACCATGCTTAGCGCTACTGACACAATGATGGCATTGACCGTTGCCGCTGATCCTGCCACTGGTGACCTCCCGATTCATTTGCACACGGGCACGATCACAGTCTAATTCAGGCGGGAGGCAAACGCACACCATGAACGTCGTTTCGCGAATCGTTGCTTGCCGTTGTGGTATGGTTCAAATGCAGCGGTAGCATTCATTCGCTTTGGTGATGGGGCGTTTTACTGGTGAATCGGTCATGTTTAAGGCATGGAGTAAGGAGACTTCAGCCCTGAACGGCATATTGCCGGCGACAACCGTTCGGGAGCAGCGCCTCGACGACGTGATTTTAAAAGGTCACTACGCCCATTCTTTCCTAATGTTCCGGACTTCCACTTCTTGGCCCGCGCCCGCTAGGCGAATTTCATTCTCTAACGCACCGAGGGCGTCCGTTTTCATCGCGGGTGAGAGAATCCAATAGCCTTTGGTAGTCAGTTGGAATCCATGTTTTCCGAGCACATTCTTTAGTGAGGCAGCTTTGCCTCGAACCATAGTAACCATCTCATCGTGCATTACAGAATCTCTTGTTGATGTTGTTCAATGGACTAGTCGTCGTCGTAGACGATACCTGCCTTAAGACATTGCTCTTTTTCGATTATGACAAATGCAGCTCGCTCGCACTCCTCTTTGCTCATGCATCCAACGGCCTTTAACTTACGAAGGACTCGCTGGTAGTTGGCGGCCGAATTTGGGCTGTAGCCTGCCAACATAGATTTCCAATGAGGTGGCAATCTATCTTCTGATGAGCTGTCCGAGGGTACCGTGGATGGCAGAATAATGAGATCCTTTCACCTCGGTCCAACCCATGAACGAATGAGCCGAGTTGGTGGCGATCACCCCTATTCCTATGCGATCGGCGCGAAGAATGTTGAAAAGTTTTGGCGGTAGATCGCGGGTTCGCGACAGAAGGTTGCGCGAAACGTGTATTTTACGCCGAATTGAAGCCGTGGTGTTGCTGAATTACTTGTCGATTTCTTTGTTATGGTGAGAGTTCTGTCAAGCTGTTCCTTCTCTCCTTATCCGTCCTTCAGGCTCGGGCTTTGACGCAATCGACCACCTACGAATGCGTACGCGTTCAAAGCAGTAGCCACTCGATCTCCCTCATTTTCTGATTGGCCGTTTCGATTTGAAGACTGAAAGATACTGAGATCGAATACTTCATGGAGAACATTTGAGTCGGAGGTGCCCATTAGAATTCTCACCCCACTGAAACTGAGACGGCTCGAATGCCAAAGGGTCGCTGCTTCAATCCATGCGGGTATGAGGGCTTCGATTTAAAGTGAAGGCTCAATCATCAACAAAGTCTCGTGACGCATGTCCCTGATAGACGAACTGAGCGAAAACTTCTTCATCAATCTCGACGAGGCTTGCCAAGACGTACTTGTGGCTTTGGAGCAGTCCATCTTTCGCTGATTCGTCTTCCGCCGACGCGATTGCGCCAGGGGACATCGTTGTGAATGATTTGCCAATGAGATCTGACTTGGCCCATCGGAAGAAAACAGTTGCTAATACATGCTCGTTGGGTTGAGCAGAATTGGAATCGACGGAAACGCCATCATAGGGTCCTCCGGAAACGGTGATTTTCACGGATCGTTCCTTTTCGGACTTGGAAACTCAAAGCAGCCACCAGCGCGGGGGCAACGAAGAATTGATTGATAAATCAGGATGCTCATCCTCTTTGATTCTACCGACATGTTGGGAGAGGAATCTGTTCGAAGTTTTGTTGTGGTTACCAATTCGGAAAACAAAATGCCGAAACTGTCATCGGTAGTCGAGCATTTGCACTTGTTTCATTCGTCACGCACACACTAAAGGCAAGAGTCGAGAAAAGGTTGGTTTTTGCAGGGGATCTATCGCCTTCTAGGAAGTGTCAAGGTACCCGTCCGATACGGTGAAGAAGGTGTAAAGGTTTCTCAGCCCGTGATCAGCATTAGTTCAGGGATGAAATCAGCGCTGCCGCTCAAGTTCTTGCAGGCCATTCGGTGGAATCGGAGGCGACTGTTCGGTGGCGAGAAGTGAGATTGAACCGTCAAGCGGATCTAGGGACCTATTAACTGGTATCAAGGCAACATGAGGATGGGTTCATTCGTGTCGAGTGAGAATGGATTATCCTAGCTTTCGGGCACGTCTTCATCGGAGCGAACAGCCTTGACTCGTCGCGAACGGGGCGCTCGTGCAACACCCTTGACCGAAGGAGCGTCGAGGAATGCCAGAAAGCGATGTGCGGCTGCCGTTTTCGCCGTATCGCGAATTGTTGAAATGGCTCGTTGCCAGGGGATATCCGATCGAAAGAGCAGCCGATGAAAAGATTCGATTTCTTCGCGTTCTATTGCGGATATCCCCGCCCGCTTGAGTCCTACACGATTGATACCAACAATCTTCCCGTCACGGTCACACATGGTAAATGGAGGGACATCTTTGACAAGTTTGGCAAGTCCGCTGATCATCGCAAGCTCACCGACCCGCACATGTTGATGTGCAGCCGCATTGCCGGAGAATATAACCCCCTTCCCAATCTCTACGTGCCCGCCAAGCAGTGCGCCGCTCACGAGAGTGACGTCGTCGCCGACCACGCAGTTGTGTCCGATGTGGGAGTTAGTCATCAACAAGCAGCGGTCGCCAACGACAGTTTCCGATCCTTGAGAGGTACCTCTATGAACGGTCACACCCTCCCGCAGTACAGAGTCAGCGCCAATGTGACAAAACGAGGTCGATCCCTCGTATGCACGATCCTGCGGAAGATCACCGACAACCGCGTGAGCATGAAGGTGGGTGCGCGGGCCAATAGAGGTATGGCCTAGCAAAACGACCGAAGGGCCGATGATACATTGCGAGGCGATTTGGACTGGACCTTGGATGACGACAAACGGCCCGATATTCGCCGTGGGATCGATCTGGGCTTGTGGATCGATGATCGCAGTCGGGTGAATTGGCAACTCGAAGTCATCCTTACCTGTGCGAAACATACCTCTTTGGGCCCAGGTAGTCCGTCAAAGGTTCTGTTCTCGCCAGTGCATTGGCAATTCCGCTGAGCGTCGATCAGATCGCATGGACAACGGCGGATGCACTGAAGAGGTAGATATGAATCCAACCGCGCGAATCATCTACGGCTGACCAGAACTAAGTGATCGCTCGTTTCAATTAACTTCGAAACTCGAGGCCAAGTTAGTGGCGTCGTGCACGATAACAAGTTCATTGAAGTGACCCGTCAACCATCCATCGCGTGCGACAAACTTAGCACTGACAAGGACTCGTCAATCGCAGAAGTCATCTGAAAATGAAGATTTGGGACAGGCGCACCTGTTCAGCTGATAAATCCGAGATGCCGTGCATGTGGGTCGATCGGAGATTCGAATCTCCACAAACGATTGACTCTACTTGGACTTTTCCTTTTTGCGGGCTTCTTCCAGAACTGGATAGAACTGGGTGAACACGTTGTCGTCGGCGCCATGTTCCGCATGGCAGTCATAACAGGTTCCGGTCGGTAGTGCTTTCGCCGCTCGTCGTGGGCCGGCGGTTTTGAAAAGAAAGTAGGCCCAGCTTTCGTCGAATCTGTTGCTATCCTTGACGGATACCTCGAGGCCGGTTGCTTTGCCGGCGAAGTGGCCGCGACCATTGATCAGATCTGGCCCCGCCTTTCGTGATGCGGGGCTGTTGGTCATCACGAATAGGGTCTTCTCCGGGAACTCGCCATATTTGACGTAGTATTTGAACGCTTCCGGCTGAATATAGACGTTGTGAAAATCGCCGGGCCCTTTCGCAGGGGGATCGGTCGAATACGTGATGCCAAGAGACGTACCAACGAATGTCCGAGTCTCAAAATTCTCTGGGCGAAGCAGTGCTCCTCGTTCGTCATACTCAGGAAGAATCATCCCTTTTAGTAGCGATGCTTTGTCGCTTGCCTCGTCCGCCTCGGACGTATTCCATGCGGCCAGCATCATCAATCCGAGTGATAGAAAGGAGAGAAATGATGCGGGCCCTTGGCGTAATCGTTGCGAAGTCATTGGCTTGTTCTTTCTTCTTCCGTCGAACTCGATCCGATCGCTCAACCAAACAGTCATCGTCCCGTCACTGTAAATGAGACGACATCGACTTTCCAGATCCCGATGATTCTACTTGGCAACGGATATCGACCCTCCCAGTTCGATCTCTTTCACTTCGTCACCACGAATAAGGGTGAGGTGAATTGGCCTGGCAGGGGAGAGCAAGCGAAACGCCACTCGAAGATCATCCGTCGAGCGAATGATAGCCGATCCGGCATAAAGGATGAGGTCGTCAGGTAGCAGACCAGCCTGATGAGCCGGCGAATCTCGCACGATGCTGTCCACGTAGGCAGGTGTCTGGTCGAGCACTTCCGGCAAAAGAACGATGCCTCGGAGGGGCTCGTCCGTTCTCCGTGGTTCTGTTTCGCGTTCGCGAATCGGTGGTCGTGTCTCAGTCTTGACCCTTCCCTCGATGATGTTCGAAACGGCAACTCCTAGTTCAAGGACCGGAATGACGCGCCGAGTCGGTTCTGCGGAGGATGTCCCTGCGTCAGGCCCAGCGATCATTCCAATGAGTTGTCCTGCATCATTTGTCAACGCGCCGCCGAACGATCCTGCTCGATCGGGGCAACCTTCGACAACCAACTCTGCGATGGATCGATCCTTTCGATTCACACCGGAAGCCGGTTCAAGGATTCGCACGACCGTCATTTTTGTCGTTTCAAGGGGTTTGCTTGCTTGCACGAGGTCTAGTCGATTCGTCGTTCCCCAAACCGAGTCGCCGGGATTTGGGGGGGCACTTTCCTGAGAGAGATCAAAGAACGGGACGTCTGTCGCCGAAGTGCGCAAATATGCCACCTGCGATCGTGAATCAGTGCCGAGCAGTTTGGCGGGAAATGATCGGTTATCAGATAGAACGATACGGAGGTTTGGAGAATCGAGCAGTCGTGTTGAAACGGTTAGCACATCTCCATCTTTTGAGATGAGAATTCCTGTCTCGAATCCCTCCATGGAATTTCTGAGCGACGTCCCCACGATCTTGACGGTGCGGAGTGAAACTTCATTTTGCGCAGCCGCCAATCGACCATTCGAAATCGCCAAGACAAAGAGAACGAGAACCGCCGTTTCGCGTCTCAAAGTAAATCGCGGGGGATCATTCGATGATCGGAGTCTCGATCGACTGAATCGGTGCAAGGCGACCTCATTTCAAAAGCCGGGCGTTGCCGAGCGCGACGTGATCGCCCAAGTCCGCGAGGGGCCCATAATCGACAACGATGGTGAGGTGACGCGCACGACTCACATCAATCGTCACGTCGGTCGGCGCGGACTCCGCGGTGATCACCAACTCCTTTACGAGTTTCTCGTCGACGAGAAATTGGAGAACCGCCTTTCCCAAAGGCCCAGCATCTCGCTCCAATCCTGCCGTCAATTGCAATCGTCGGTAGGAAGAATGGAGCGGATAGCTCACGGTTGTTTTGGAATGTATGACGATACCTTTACGGAACGACTGACCGCCGATTCGAATCGGACCGTTCGAAAAGTTGCGGTCACGCGCGATCGGCCACGTGGTATCGAGATAAGGAATGTGCTCCTCATTTTCGGGGTCCATGTCCGAGAGGTAAATCACCCGGTCGGCAGAAAAGTCTATTCGAGCGATGTCGCTCTTTTGCCTCAGTTGCGAGCCAATGCTCTCACCCGTAAGTGTCACGCCGAGATTGTTCCATTCGATCTTCTGCACCGGCCAGAGGTTGCCATTCACTTCAAGGACGGTGATCGATGACTTCACCGGAACATGTGCACTCGCAAAGTAAAGGGCGCGAACTCGTTCTCGCCGAACATCAACCGATTCCCCATCGACGGTAAATGAAATGCGCTCACCCGAAAGTTTGCCGATTGTTCCCTCGAGTTCCGCTTGTTCGCCACCTTTATCCGCGAGTAACACGTCCTTGCTCCGTGGCTGTTCGCATTTCTTTTTCCATTCGTCGATGAAGGCGGGTGACACCGGGCCGAACAGAATTCCGCGAACACTTGCGATCGGTATCGTCATGGGCTGACGGTCGCCAAGTGCCAATTCGATGTTACGATCATCTGATGTGACGTTATCGACGAGCAGCAGCCCGCCACCATCCAGAGACAACGCAATTTTCCATTGAGCAGGAGCTAATGGTCTGGGTGTCGCGACATCGATCGCAATGATCTGATCGATGGGAACTTCGGCCGAACCTTCCGGAGTAAGAAGGGTGATCTTCTCGCCACTGATTTGTGTGATCACTCCCTTCTTCGTGGAACCATCGACCAATTCCATCGTCGATGGCCGATCTTCTTCTCCTGCAAAGGAAAAAGAGACGAGAAATGCGATAAGCGTCATGCTCATGGCGCGCTACTCCTAGGCGTTTTCGCCAATCGCCGAAAGTATTGCTGCACCGCACCGCGATAAGGGCCAGGCATATCGCGCCCCATCTCTTGTAGCGCCCTTTCCCGGTCCTTAGCAGGAAGATTTCCCCACGATCGTCGATCAGTCAATCGATGAGGAGCGACTTCGCCCTTTCCCATGACGGACGCTGCCTGGTCATCCTGATTTGGATTAGTGGGCTTCATGGTATTCGACGTTTGTTCCTGTTCCACTTGCTTACGCCGTTCCAGATCATCGATTAAAACGTCCAGTCGCTTGATCACGTCATCTTCCATCTCTACGATTCGCCCGTCGGATCTCCGAAGTTCGAAACGACGGCCAATATCCTTCATCTGCCTCGCGATTGAATCCAAAGAGCCGGGATCTGAATTCTGCAACTCCTCTCTGATTTGCCGCGCGACGGCGAGATAGCGCCGTGGAACATTTGATAGGCCGGACAAAGCGTCAAGGGACTGGATCGCACGTAAGACGTTCGACAGTTGCGAGGCGCAAAGAGCGACATGGAAATGATATTCCGCCGGTTCGGCAACCTCTTGCGAATTAACGATGTCAAGAATCGCCATCGCTTCGTCCAGCATCTGACGACGAATTAAAAGCTGCGCAATCCAGAGCCCCAGATTCGATCGAAGAAACGGATCGATCGTGTCGTCCAAGAGGAGCGGTGGAACTCGGCCAGTCGTCGAACCGTCAAGGGACCCGATCGCGCGGAGCAACTCTCTCGTCGGCTCGTGACATACTGATAAGGCTAGCGCCACCGCTTCGGTGGCCGATATCGGAGAATTCCAGAGGGCGTCGATCTCCGGTCTGTGCGATTCGTGATCAATGTTCGATGACTTGAGTGCATCGATCGTACGATGATGGTGGACGGATCGATCGTTCTCCTCTTCATCGGCATGAAGAGATGAAACTGCCGTTAGAGTCAGGAGAGTCAATAAGGTCAGAAACATCAATAAGGGTGATGTTTGATGATCTGGTTGGAAACTGCTCCTCATGGCGTCCTCTCTCGAGCAACGTCACGGGTGATCTGATAGACGCGCTTTTGGCGGTCAGCCAAATCGCGAACGGCTTGTTCGAGTTCTGCCGATTTCGCATGACCGCTTTGGTTGGATTGCCGTAAGGCATTCGTTCGTTCATTAATTCGATGCTGAAGCGATCGAATCATCTTCAATTCAGACAATTCCTCGACGAGCGGACTCTTTGTTGAATCTTCGTTTCCCGACTCCCCCTTCCGCGAGGCATTCTCTTCTCGTTTCTTTCCAAGCTCTCGCTGGAGGGACTGAATCATCTCGGACAAAGAATCGAGAATGTCCTTTTCCACATGCTGAGTAAAGGCTCCGGTATCACACACAGCCAAACGCTTGGCGACATCATCCCCGTCACGTGTTAGCTGCTCAATCGTTTCAGGAAACGCGACGGCTGTTCCGTCTGCGAGAAGTATTCCCAGGACTTGATCGAGTTGGCCGACGATCTCTCGCTGACTACGCGATAAGGCGAGCCCTTGTTGCTCGTCCGAACGGCTTCGCTTCATCCCCGCCGATTTGTCAAGCGTGAGTGTTCCGTCATAGATCGCCTTTTCCAGTTCGAGGATTTGTCGAAGGCGTGCTTCGAGGTCAGAAAGGTGTCCTTTCTTCTCCTCATCCCGAAGTTCCTCGAGTTCCTTCTTCAGCTCTTTTGTCGATTGTTCTAGTTCTTCGAGTGCTTTGTCCTGCTCTTTTAGCGCGAGCTCTTTTTCTTTATCGAGAATCTTCTGTCGAGCCTTCTGCATCGACTCCTCTGCTTTGCTCAGGTGGTCGTCCCCAGGCATCGATGGTGGCGAGGACGCCTGTTGCTCCTCTTTCGATTCCTCTCCTGCCGGAGGCGGCGTGGGCTCTGTTTGCTCTTCTTGTTTTACCGAGGACTTGTTCGACTTCGGCTGAGATTTGTTCCCATTTGATGATGCCGCCGATGGGGTTGACTCACTGGAAATGGGTTGCTTTTCCCCGGTCTGTTCTTGATCGCTTCTTTCCTCCGAGGCGTTCTTCTTTTCCTCTGAACGGACCGGCGTGGACTTGTCGTGCTCGTCGAGCTTATCCCCTCCGCGCATTCGCCTCGTCTCCTCCGCGAGGCGTGATTGCTGTTTTTCGATGTCGTCAGCGGCGCTCGACTCCATCTTCTCGGTGGATGATCGAAGTCTTCGTTGTTCGTCGGTTAACTGTTGAACCTGTCTTGCGTACATTTCAAGTTTCGCACGCCGCTCCTCAACCCGATCGGCTCGATCCTCAGACAAGAGAAGTTGAAGGACTCCGTTCATGTCGGCAATCACCTGGTCCTGCTGGGAGGCGGCTTGCTTGATTTCCCCCTTTTCGATTTGCGCAATGAGTTCACGAAGCTTGACGGCAACAAGTTCCTTTTTCGATTCCTTAAAGGCCTTCGCTAATAAGTCTGCACGAGCCGGATCCGTGGGGCGAATCGCATTCGCAAGCTTCTCCAGTGATCTTTCGAATTCACGGTATCGTTGCTCCACACGAAGTTGCCATTGCTTCGACAAATCCTCAGCTCGCGCGCGGGACAGCAGCGTCGTGCCTAGCATGGCTAGCCCGATCATCACCGCGCACGATTTCTGGAATCGGCCAAGCACTCGAAAATTCTCCTGGTGTTTGCTCCGAACGTTGCTGAATCGTACCCGTCAATCCTTCAACAGGTCGAGGGCCTTTTCCCTTCGGACCTTTTGAATGTTGTCACGGAGCTTTTGTTCCTCCTCAATGATTCCCTTGAGGTTCGAAACGAGTTCATTGAAGGATTCAAGCTTCGACATTCCTCTCAGAATCTGCTCGCATTGAAACAGCACGTCATTCAAGGAGAGTAATGACGCATCGCGCGGCGTCATGTAATCGTTAGTCTCGGAGATGGAGGCAAGCTTCTCGAGATCGACAAGTGCTCTGGGAAATGTGTTCTCACAAAGACGATTCATCGGCAGGCGAATCCCATTCCCCAAACGCTCCACGATATCGGAATTCGCCATTTGATTGTTCGTGAATTCCTCGATGATGTTCGCGAATCCTTCGGCAATCGATTCCGTTTCACCACTTCCCTTTCGAACGATTGCCATCGCTCGGTCGCATGCCAATCTTCGGGCAGCACCCTCTTTGCTTGATTCGTCCATTTCGGCAATCGCACGCTGTGCCTCCCGTAACTCGGAGACCACTTGCTCGAATCGTTCGCGTAAGTTGACCTCTTGCGCCCCCATTCGCGACATCAATTCCTCGGGAGTAATGATTTCGAAGTCGAACTGTTCTGATGATCCGGCCTGCTCCAGGTGATCGGTCCCAACGATCTGAAGAGACAACTTCGTTCCTGTGTCGAGATGGAATGGATGGAGCTCGAAGAGTATCTCCTCATCGACGGTTGCCGCATCGTTTGAGATACTCGGCACCAGTTGTCGAGAAGTTTTGCCCGAGATGGAAATGTCAAATTCAGTCCGAGCTATTCCGAAATCGTCCTCCCCTTTGATTCGGATCGGTATGCGGGCTTGTCGTGTGATTCCTGATGAAACTCCGTGAAAGGAAGCGGATATCTCGGGAGGTTTATCAGGACTGGCATTCAACTCAATCATGAAGTCTTCCGCGAGGGGAAGCCCATCTTGATCGATGACTTGAACTAGAAACTTTCGAGGCCGATCGATTTTGATTCGAGATTCGAATTCTGTTTCGCCGATTTTCGTCATTGCAACACTCGCATCGCTTTCTGACAGAAAGGCGGATTTGAGCTTCTTGCTCGATGTCAATGAAATGGTGACGTCAGAACCTGTCGGCACAGGGACGGGCGATCCAGCAAGTGGGATCTGTTGCTCACCGAGTCCGGTATACGCTGGCGGCATCACGACGAGATTCGCGCGAGTTATGAGAGGCGAATCCACAAGCTCCAGACGATACCAAGCGGATCGGGCATCCCCGACATTAACCCGAAAACGGACTGGTGCCATCGGTCGCTGAACGACAAATCGAAATCGATTCGGTCCTTGTCGAGTCATCGGCTGCTGATCGATTCTCGTACCCGGTTCGGGCCGCAGTACGATATCCGCGCGTGGTGGCATGTAACTGCTTGGGTCAATGTCCACGACGACCGTGAAGTCTCTCCCTTTAGGGATCTTCGTCACTTCACCTTCCATGCTCGTCAAGGATAGCCGCGTCCAGCGAGGATAGGTGACGTTGGCGAGCATGATGACTCGCTGACTCCAAGCGGATGCCATCGCCGGCGCGAAGACGGCAAAAAGAATTGTCGAGGAAACAACGATGAGGGCGAGAGTTCCGATAGATCGCAGCTTTTGAAGAGGAATGAATTGACGATAGTCGAGTGGTCTGATGATTTCCCATGCCCGCCTTGCTGACTCATTGATTAGAGTAGGGGAGGTTCCCTCGGGAGGTTGATTCAACTCAATCGCCGTCAATAGCTGGTCTTCAAGATTCGACTGGCGGCTTTCCATCCAGAGGGCGATCGAACGATCCGAGGGGCGAGCCAGGCCACTGCGGATCACCCATCGCCAGAGTACGAAAAGGACAACGCATCCCCACACGATTGAGATCGCGACGCGAGGAATGAGGCCCGCTTCCATCCACCGGTCAGCCGCATAGTCAACACCAAGCGTCAACCAGAAGAGAAGAGCAATCAGCCCCGCAGCACCCGCAGTTCCATAGAGTAGATTGCCCAGCCAAAGCCTGCTCGCGACCAGGCGAACATAGCGTGAGATATTCTCGGCCGGAGATAGTTCCGACAATCGATACCCTTCTACTTCGTGTGCGGCCAAGGAAATAACAAGTCGTTCAAATGGGGAACTCGTGCGTTATTGTAATCGAATGAACGGAGGAAGGAGCAGCACGCAGGCGATGATTTCCGGCGGTTTCTGTGAACGATTTGCAGCTTGAGAATTAAGAGGGTGACTGAGGCGCTTCAGCCGAGGTGGGCCGTTCGCAAGTCATACGCAGGGGACAGCGGGCCGAGGTCAGGTTCGCAATTGTTTGAATCAGTCCCTGGCGATTGATCGGTTTACTGACATACGCATCACTTCCGGCATCGATGCAACGCTGGCGGTCCTCTGAGCGAGCATGAGCCGTGATTGCAACGATCGGGCCGAGGAAACCTGCTTCCCGGAGTCGTCGAATTGCTTCCAGCCCGTCCAACTCAGGCATTTGCACATCAGTTAGAACGAGATCGAACGGCGCGTCGTTCGGGTCGTTTGTTCCAAGTTGAAATTGATTGAGGAGATCCTGCCCGTTTTCGACGATCGTGACGGTCGCCCCCGCTCGTTCAAGAGTTCTTTTGATCAATCGCTGGTTATCGACACCATCTTCCGCAACGAGTATTCGGGCGGTGATCGTTGGATTCGAAATGGGGATGGGAATAGGCTGAACCTGAGACGGCGACAGGGCGGTTGACTTAACGGCAATCGGATCCAAGACCTCGGCGGACATCGTGAAGGTGAATTGGCTCCCTACGCCGAGCTCGCTTTCTACTTCGATGTCGCCTCCCAGCATTCGAGCGAGGCGCTTGCTGATGGTCAGTCCCAGCCCCGTCCCGCCGAAACGACGACTCGTGGAAGCATCGGCCTGAGTGAACGGCTTGAAGAGTCGACAGCATTGCTCAGGCGTCATTCCGATACCGGTGTCGAGCACGCGGCATTGAAGAAGAGGAGTCGGCTTCTCGATGTATTCAACGAAGAGTTCCACCGAACCTCGCTCCGTGAATTTGATGGCGTTGCCGATAAGGTTGAGAAGAATCTGTCGAAATCGTACGGAGTCGGATCGAATGAACCGCGGGATCGAATTGCCCCAGCGTACGGAAAACGTCAGTCCTTTCTCCGCGGCTCGTAGCGACATCAACCGCGCGACGTCATTTACGATCACTGTTGGCGACATGGGAACGGGGTCGATTCGCATTTTGCCTGCCTCGATTTTGGACAAGTCGAGGATGTCATTGATCAGTTGAAGCAGGTATTCGCCATTCCGGTGAATGATGTCGAGTGATTCACGATCTTGTTCCGACGTTGATCGATCGATGAGAATTTCGGTAAACCCGAGGATCGCTGTCATCGGGGTGCGAATTTCGTGCGACATGTTCGCGAGGAACTCGGACTTCATCCGATTCGCATCCTCGGCCGCTTCTTGTGCCTTTTGAATCGCGCGGTCCGCTTCCTTTCGGGAGGTGATATCACGACCGATAATGGATCCGCCGACGATGGATCCGTCACCATCCAGAATCGGAGACATTGTAAGAAGGATGTCGACTTGCGAACCATCTTCTCGCTCCCACCGAGATTCAAGGTTGTTGATATGGGCGCCGCTCAGGATCGTGGTGATAGGATCGTTTACGCATCCAAGTTCCACATCGGGAAAGATGATGGAGACGGAGCGACCGATGGTCACGTCTGAGGCAATGCCGTACAGACGTGCCGCCCCGGGATTCCAAGTATTGATGATTCCTGACTGATCGATGCTGATGACGGCAGCATCAGTCCCTTCCACAATGGCGGACATACGTGCCAGTTCGTCTGATCTTCTTTTCAAGATCTCTTGGTGATGCCGTAATCGATGACGTTCTTCTCTCAACTCCTCGAGCTGATGGAATTGACGAGAGACATTTTCGATGGAAATGACGACATAATCCGTGCAGTGCGTGCATCGCCGGACGACGGTCTCCTGGACCATTAAAAGTCTCGATCCGTGACCTGTCGTAACGATAGGCAGAAAGTGATGATGCAGAGCAGCGGAAAAAATGGCCGGCACGCCGTTGGTGAAGACGCGATCGAGGCGGTCTTTGAATTTGCTTTCACTCAGATTCGGATATCGGTCAGAAAGTACTGTTCCCGTCATTTGATCGGCGTCTATCCCCGTCCATTCGGCGAGCATTGAGTTCCAAAAAATGACATTGAAAGCGCGATCGATCACGCATACCCCGATCGGAAGGAGATCGAATACCGACCACTGAGAGGCCATCGTTCGGTCTGTCATTCCACTCGTACCTTTTGGGTGATGCTCAATCGCGTCGATTTCGCCTAATACATTAGAAATCTCTATTCGGTCCTTGCGGTGCGAAATCATTGAGTGTGAGCGGCATAAGCGGCTTGAACAATGGACTGTATGCTTCCTACTTGAAAAACGATGATGAGAGATCCGTCGATTTGACGGCGCTGAACACGGAATTTCGCATCCGCGATGAGCACGTGTTGACTCGCGGTATAGTTCCTTGCTTCGTCCCGTACCAGTTCGGTCACTCGTTGATCGAGAATGAGCCTAGTCAGGCCGAACTCGAGTTGAGCCATTACAATGTTGCTGATGGTCCCCATGACACCATTAAGGACGATGTTGCCGACTTCATTGAGCACGCCGCTTAAATCGATATCGAACTGGTCTGGTGTGTCGTTCATGTGACAGAGGATTTGTCCCAGCTTCAGACTGCTCGATCGAGGAAAGCTGAGAATCGCTCTGCCTGATAAGGCACCACAAAACTCTTGAACGATCGACGTATCGAGCGGATCGGACGTACGCCGCGCGAGTTCCTGCTCAATCTCGTTGATAGTACAGACGGAGATGTGAGGGACGCTTAAGTCGATGCGCTCGGAGAGTAGTTCGCTCAACGATGAGGCCGCGTGCCCAACACCGATGTTTACCATTTCCGTCAGCGCATCGAGTTCGTCGGATGTATAAATCATTTCGCACCCCCCGTGCAAAACAATGAATCCAAATACTGGACCAGATCATCAGCCCGGAGAGGCTTGTTAAAGAACGCATTCGCGCCGATTTGTCGACAATGTTCCTTGGAAGCCTGTTGAACATCGGCGCTGATGACGACAACCGGAATTTCAGGGTTGTGCTCTCGAATGCGCGTGATGAGTTCGGCACCCGACATCTGCGGCATCAAGAGATCGGTGACAACAAGATCCGGAGAACACTTTTGAAATAGTTCGAAAGCCGCTTCGCCGTTACTTGCATCGACGACTTCGTGACCAAGACCTCGAAGGGTATTCACATGCATCAAGCGGCTGAGTTTTGAATCATCGACTACGAGAATCTTCGCCATAATCCGAATCCTTGACGAAAAGGGACTTGAATGGGGATGGTCTCAAGTCTCGCACAGCGCACTTTCGAAAATGATTTTGGTCTGATTCGTAAATGTAATCGGACCGGCCACTACCAGAAACGTTAGCACACACATCAGGCCTCGTTTGGCGACGGCATGGGTCGTAGAGGCGATCGATGAATGGCGATCGGCGGTCTTTATCAGTGCGACTGGAATCGAACTTCCGATCAGAAGGCTTATTTCCAAAACGTTGATTCATAGACGAGCGCTTCCTCCTTCGGAGGGCCTAGCTCGAGATAGTTGATAAATGGATCTGGGCAGTTCCCCCAGGGTGTATCAGGAATTCCCGCTTTGATCTGTTTCAGGCGGCATTGATTGACGAATTTCTCAACGACCTTCCACTGATAGGGAAAGAACTGGGCCGTTCGTCGAATGATGACAAATCTTGGAGGGGGGCCGTTACGTTCCCCGACACGAAAGCACGGAGCTCCGCCACGAATATTCGCATCGAGATAAAACATCGCGGGCATGTCCTCATAATTGATGAGGACTTCGTCGCCTGGCTTCAGCCTCTCTCTAAGGAACTCGATCGTCGCACGATTCGGATCGACGAGCGTCGTTCCGAGAATCTCTGATTTCAAATAGGCGAGTTCAGGCCTAATGAAAAGCCCGATTCCTTTCTGCGGTTGAATCTTGTTGGGAAGAAACGCACTTACTGGAGTTGAGAGTATGGGGGAAACAATCAGAAGCAGTGCTCCCGCTAGTGCTAATCCGCTTGATGGGAGAAGTCTCGGTGAAAGTCTCGCCGCTCCTGTTACGAGAGTCCATGCGACGACGATGACGGCCAAAGGAGTGAGCGACACGATGTACCGATGAAAGGGGTAGGGGACCACGATCGACTGAACAATGATCAGCATTGCTGCGAACAATAGTATCGGTTCAAGCACACGTCTTTCAGATCGAAATGATGGATCGTTTCTCTTTGGCATCAAATAAATGGCAAGGGCAATGATGACAATGGGCATCACGTATTGATTGACTTGGAATATTTCCCCAAGGAATCGAAGTGGTAGCGAGACGGTCGATGCTTTGAGTCGATCGAAGATCTCTCGATGGATTTCATAGAAGAGAAAAAAGGGAAGCATCATGAGACCGCTGAGAGTGAATGTCGTCACGATGGCAATGGGCGACCTTCCTCGATCGATCCATGCGTAAGCAAAAAGCGCTGCCATCAGCGGCCAATAGGTTCCGAAATCAGAATTGAAAAGAAGCAGCGTCGAAACGATCATCCCCGCAGCGGCCCAAAGACTTCCTTGAAGCCAACCCCAGTAACAGCGCATCGTCATAAGGACAAAGAGGGAAGATAGGGAATAATATCGGCATTGTCGCATGTGGACGAACCAGAAAATATTGCCAAGAAGCAGTAGGATGGCAATGAGTGTCATCACACGGTTATGAAAGGATCGCTCCATCCACTCTGCGAGAATCATGACCGTCAAAACGGCGGCGAGAATGAAGGGGAGACGGGCGGCTGAGGTCGTCTTTCCAAGATAGTGAGTCGAAATGCCTGAAGCGAGAAACTGGCCCCAGGGATGTCCAATCCAGGTTGTGTCGCTTTTGAAGTCTCCACGCTTCCTGTAGTATTCGACGGCCTTCTCCGCAGAGACTGTTTGGGCCGGGAACTCGGCTTCTTCTTGATTGTTTTGCAGATCAACGGTGATGAGATTGTGTTCGTCATAGGCGAGCGGTTTTCCATATTTGATCAAGCGTTCGCCAAGCACCGCTGTCATTGCTTCATCTTGCCAAAGGTATCGCGCATCAAGCCTAATGCTGAGCCATGTGAATGCTAAGATCCCGACAATGAGCACCAAAGACAAGGAAGTGAGGTCGATTGATTTCGGGCGAATCGATCGCTCGCCATCTCTTTCTGTCGAATCATTCAATGACTCGTCCCTTCAACGAGGGCGGTGGATCGGTCAACGAAAAGTGAACGGGGAGGCATTCAAGATTAACGAGTCTTTTGTCCTCATGGCAAGGCGGAAGGTGAGGAATCGAAGCGCTCCATCAATGAGAAAGAAGAAAGCGCCTGGATGTGATTAGGATTTTGGGCTCAGTATCAACTCGGTGATCTGATGACCAATCACGGGTGCCATCGCGATGCCAATCTTGAAGTGGCCAGCGGCCACATAAAGTCCGGGGACCGAATCAACCGCGGTCAGGTGAGGCGATCGTGTTGACGTCTGCGGTCGATGGCCGACCCATTGGCTGACGATTTCCGCGTCGTGGAGGCCGGGGACAAATTCGCAAGCCGACTCGAATAGCTGTTGGCGGGCTGATTCCGTGGGCTCGAGATCGAACCCCGCTTCCGGTTCTGATGTCGAGCCGACGAGCACTTCGCCTGAGGCGGTCGGAATGAGGTAGATCCGACGTTTTTTGATGAGTCGTCGAAACAGCGGTTGACGTGGCCGCAAGAGGATCGTTTGCCCTTTTACGGGGATGACGGGCGTTGCTTCTTTGAGTTCTGGACAAAGCTCAGACGTCCACGCGCCGGCGGTGACAAGTACGGCCGCTCCTGGGATCGGGCGGTGGGAGATGATGCCCCGCGCTCGGCCCTCATCGATCCAAAGATCATTGACCAGACACTCTTCATTGACGGAGACGCCGTGGCGCAGATTCACCGCTTTCAGGGCGGCGACGAGTTCACTTGTTTTGACATAGGCAGTCGCATTGCAGATGAGACCTCCTAGCTCGGTGGGTTCCAGAGAGGGCTCCCACTGACGAATCTCGTCTGCACTGGCGATCCATTGGGTCCGTTCATCAGCAAAACGAGGCCATTCCCTACATGCGACCTCCGCCTCCTTCTCCGCCGCGCGTCGCCTGTCGGGCGAGGTGAAGAGCTCAATACGTCCCACTCGGCCAAATTCGATCGGCATCTCAGCGGCATCGCTCAGTCGATTCACGTAATCGGCGAATTTCCAGAGACTTTCTCGGTGTTTCTCGTGCCCGATTCCCCGTTTCGTGGCCGCGGAGGGCCAGAGGGCCGCGTAGGGGACGCCACTTGCCCCCGATCCAACCGAGTCTCGCTCATAGAGTGAAACGAGTTTTCCCAAGCGGGATAGTTCCCACGCGGAAGCGAGGCCCATGATCCCGCCGCCGACAATCAGAATGGGGCCTTCGACGGACGGAGAGATTGCTGCCATTCGAGTGGGTCCGAACATTTACTTTTCGCTTCTCTCTTTACTATGAGAGTATTCGCGAAACTGGTGAAGAACCTGAGGAGACCAGCGATGTCAGAAACGATGACTCCCACCGAAGGGGAACTCCATTTTTCAGTTCCGGGAATGAAGTGCGGTGGCTGCGCGGGGGCGATCGATCAAGTGGTTCGGCGGCAGACCGGAATTCGTGACTTGAAGATCGATGTCGCCACGAAGGAGGTTAAATTGAGTGTCGATCCATAGA
>JAIEPU010000107.1 GCA_019748235.1 bacterium | reverse complement strand
CGAACCGGCAAGGAAATTATTCGCGTCATTCGCCAGGAAGAAGAAGCTACTTTGAATCCCGACCGTCTGACATTCATCGAACCAGAAGCCGGCCGTGAACCTTCCGCCAGGCAGCATCGACCCATTGATGTTATCACCGCCATAGAGGACGGTCGTTCCGGGCGCTCCTAAAACACCCGCTTGGTTAACAGGCGTACCGGCCGGACTTGTCGTCACCAGCGGCGGAGTATTTTGGCCCTGGAGCCACCATAAAAGGACTTCGCCGCGAATCCAGAAGCGTCCTGGGGGACAGGCACAGCAGCGGACGCCGCAGGGATCATAGATCTCGCAGCAGCCGTCGCTGCAGCTTCCCGTTTCTTGAAGAAAATCACTCGATTCAATGATCGTCGTTGAGATAGGGGCCGGGGTGGCATCGGTCGCCACCGGGGCGACTTCCGTTGCTTTGACGGCGGGAGTCGCGGCCGCAGGCTCGGCCGCTGTGACTGCAATAGGTGTCACGAGCGCGAGAGCTGACCCAAGCAATTGGGCACGGGTCCATCCGCGCGACCATCCAAAGATTCGCATATCCTTCTCCTCATTACCCTTTGGGTCAGCCGTTGGATTTCCGCCTCTCACCGGGGGATGGGTGGGGGAACCAACGGTTCACGTAAACGGCGCAAGCTAACCGGCGAACGGAGATCCGGGGGAGACGGCAAACTCCACAAATGTGATCGGCACGATCAGATCGGCAACTTGCGTCATATCGCCAAAAGTAGTAAAGGCGGTAGATCAGCAACAATCGGCGGAATCTGGAAAAGCCGCAAAAGCTAACGTGACTTTAACGATAATAGGTACCACTGTGCCCGATTCAGACAGCACATCGAAAGCGAAGCCGGGAAAGAACCGTCCTGCTCCCGCGCAAACTCATCCGCTCGGACGAATCCTCCGAAGCTTCGGTTTCGCCTCCGCCGGAATCGCGGATATGATCCGCCATCAAACGAATGCGTGGGTTCATTTGGCTGCAACAGCCGCACTTGTGGGGCTTGGTATTTGGCTTGATGTGAATCGAATCGAGATCTGCTTTCTCGTCATTGCGGCAGGGCTCGTTTGGTCAATGGAAGCCATCAATACAGCGATTGAACTGTTGGCTGATGCTCTTCATCCGGAACAACATCCACTGGTCGGTCGTGCGAAAGATGCCGCTGCTGGAGCGGTATTGCTCGCCGCGGTGGCTGCGGCACTGGTGGGAGTCATCGTGCTTCTCCCTCCAGTCCTCCACCGTCTCGGAATTACGCCCTGACGACGTGAGAATGATTGAGCGTTCCCAAAAACCCACGACACCCGGTGAGCCATCAGGTAGCTACCGGGTGCCGCTGGTCCGTCGAGACGACGGACACGTTCTGATTCAATCGATGAGACGCTCGTTACTCGTCCCGCCCTCCACCTAAAACCATCGAACCGTAGTAGAGGAAGTAAAGGATAGTGGTGAATGCTGCAGCAACATACGTCAGCGCCGCCGCATTTAACACCCGATCTACCCCTTCTCGTTCGTCTGGATAAATAATCCCCGCATTGATGATCTCTCGTTTGGCTCGAGCGGTCGCATCGAACTCGACGGGAAGCGTTACCAACTGAAACGCGAGGAACGCCCCGAATACAACCAGCCCACCGATGGCGAGGCCTTTAAATCCCAAGACAATTCCCAGGACGATCGCGATCAAGCCGAACTGTGACCCGATCGAGGCCGGTTTAAACAACATCGATGTCGCTTTTAGTCCGGCATATCCGGTCGCATCTTGAATGGCATGACCCGCTTCATGGCATGCAATCCCGAGCGCTGCGACCGACGTGCTGTTGTAAACGTTTTCGGACAATGCGAGCCGCTTGTTCACCGGGTCATAATGGTCAGAGAGATGACCCTGCACCGGAACGATCTCGACATTGTTGATTCCCGCTTGGTGGAGCATGATGTCCGCTGCCTGCGCGGCCGTGTAACCGGTCCGCGACCGAACCCGGCTGTACGTGTTGAACGCTGACTGGACCCGCAGCGCCGCCCATCCCGAGAAGGCCGCTCCGACCAAGCCGATCAACAGAACCACGGGATCAAAAAACACTTTCTTTACCTCCTGAATCCTTCAAACGAGGACTGCCATTGATGGCGAGTCTTCACCTACTCCGAGGGGGCAGGCACTACCCGCTAACCCTAGGGCTTACACCCACATTTACGATTTCGCCAATCGTTTTGTTTGATTGGAACGATTTAACCGAATCGTGCAAACCCTTCACAATAGTAGGCGAGACAAGGATTTCGGAGGGGAAATCAGAGAAGTCGAAAACAGAGAAGTCACTTCTCAAATTCAGAGAGCGGCGTAGACCTTTCGCCCGGCTCGCACCGTCTGTTGGATCGAGAGTTCGGCGGTGTGATCGTCCCATTTCCAAACGACGAAAGATGCTTCTCCACCTTCATGAAGATTGCAAGGATCGAGGCCTAACCAGCGGCGGGGGTTCGTCGTCACCGTTTGAATCCAGGGACGGACATCATTGCCTCGAAGAAACCTGGTGACGTTCTCGAGCGCTTTCACCAATAGGAGCCCGGAACCGGCTAAGCGAGGCTCGCCCACGACACCAATGAATCCGTCGTCGCGCACTTCGAATTGGCGATATCCTCCGTCGTAGATCCCTGGCTTCAGGCCGGCGTATTGAACGGCATCGCTCACCAGAATGATCCGATCGATTCCCTTTACTCTGACGAAAATATCCACCAAATGCGGCGGCAGGTGATGTCCATCCACGATCAGACTGGCGAGAAGCCTGTCCTCGCCCAGTTGATCGAAGATGTAGTTGTGATGACGCTGGATCATATCGTGAGCGGCGTTCCCCAGATGGGTCGCAAGCGTTGCACCCGCATCGACGGCGGCGAGGATTTGCTCACGAGTCGCGGCGGTGTGACCAATGGCGACACGAACACCACTCGCGACCGCTCGCTTGATGAATTCCACGGCGCCGGTTCGCTCGGGAGCGAGCGTGATCATGCGAATCCATCCCTTTGCCGCCGTTTGAAGACGGGAGAACTCATTCCAATCAGGGTCCTTGCAGTGAGCGAGTGGATGCGCTCCGCGCGGCCCATCCACATCCGACAGATAAGGGCCCTCGAGATGAATGCCTACGATGCCGCCACCAATCTCGTCCGATTGAGCAGCCCGAGCAAGTCGTTCGACAGAGGCTTCCATCCGTTCGACGGAATCAGTGATCAATGTCGGAAGAAAGTGGGTCACCCCTTGCGAAGCAAGCAAGTCTGCCGCGCGCAGTACATCCTGCGTCGTGATTTCGGGATTACCGAAATTCACACCGGCGAGTCCATTAATTTGAATGTCGACGAATCCGGGTGAAATGAATGGGAGCTGGTCATCCGAAGATTGGCCCAAGGCACTGACGGAAACAAATTCTTTTGCGCCTTCCTTCCATGAGAGTTCGACAACCTCGCCGGACTTCCAGTTTCTTCCCCTTCGAACGTTCACTCAGCGTTCCTTCCCAGGTAGGTTGTTGATCACCTATTCACTCGATCGTTTTACGAGCCACTCCGGTTTTTGAGTGAGCAGGTCGCTACCTATGCATGCTGTTCCATTGTCGCTGACAGAGGTGTCAAGCGACAGGCAAACAAGGGAAAAGAGGAAGGCCAGGGAAGACCAAAAGAGAACTACTCCCCCTTTGGCGGGAACAAAGGGGTGATCGTACAGTCGGGATGAAGCTCGATGCCGACACGATATCCGTTCTCATCAGGTTTGCCGAGATATCGCACGACTCCCATCCTCACATCCTGTTCATGCATTCGATGAATGAGGATCATCTGACCCACTGCCAGTCCCTCAGCTTGGCGAATTCGAACGCCGATTCCCGAGTGCGAAACATCTTCCGCTCGGCCGGTGATGTTCCCGCAAGAGCCATGCAGCGTCAACAACCGCTCCCCGACGGGGGGCCTGAATCGGGGATGTCGTCGTCGTTCGTCCATCCGTATGGCCCATTTACTCGTTAGCGAACTTGAATACCCTGCGGTTCGGTCAATGAGACCCACCGTCAATAAAGGGTACTTAGCGAGTGAGTGGGAGCGGCGGGCCGGCGTGCCCATTTCCCGGTGTGTATCGCGTTAGAAACTGCCCAACCTGCACGACCGTTAAAAAACGATGAAAAAATATTCGCTTTAGGCTCAAGTCTCCAAGGAACTCGTCTGGACTCATGAAGTATCCCCGTGTATTGCCCCGCCACACACCAATTTGCAACGAGATATTTAACAAACAGCGAGGACGGCAATGGCCACGGAGACGCCGCGCGCCGGCGGCTTTATCGCCTTTTTGCAAGCGAACCAGGGAATGGTACTCCCTGTGTCGGTGCTATTGTCTGTCCTCATCATTGTGGTGCCGTTACCGCCATCGATGATGGATCTCCTTCTGTCGTTCAACATTCTCCTTTCGGTCCTGATTCTCGTCGCCACGATGACGATCCCGAGACCCATGGACTTCTTCGTTTTTCCCACCGTCCTTCTAGCGACGACCTTATTCCGACTCGTGCTCAATATCGCGACGACGCGGCTCATTCTCACGAACGCCGCCGAAGACGGTCCATTGGCCGCCGGTCATGTGGTCAACGCTTTCGGTAACTTTGTCGCCAGCGGCAATCTGATTCTGGGCGTGGTGATCTTCGTCATCCTCTTCATCGTTCAATTCATCGTCATCAATAAAGGCTCGGTTCGAACGTCTGAGGTGGCGGCTCGATTTGCTCTCGACGGCATGCCCGGCAAGCAAATGGCGATCGACGCTGACTTGAACGCGGGCATCATTGATGAAAAGGAAGCCAAGGAACGGCGTGAAGAAATCTCGCAGATGGCTGACTTCTATGGATCGATGGACGGTGCCAGTAAATTCGTTCGAGGCGATGCCATAGCCGGCATCTTGATCACCAGTGTGAACATCGTGGGAGGACTTGCTCTCGGCATCCTTTATTATGGCATGCCCGCGGTCAATGCTCTCGAAGTCTTCACCAAACTGACCATCGGTGATGGACTCGTGAGCGCGATCCCCGCGATATTCATCTCGCTCGCGGCCGGCTTCCTCGTCACGCGCCAGTCAAAGAGCACCGATCTCGGCAAGACCCTGAGCGCTCAGCTTTTCACGTCGAGTCCGCAAGCGTTGACCGTTGCTGGCGGCGCAATGGCCGCGATGGCAATTTTGGGACTCGTAGGATCGGGCCTACCGACCATCCAGCTAACGTTCTTGGCGACTGCGTGTTTCGCCGGAGCCTATTTCCTCGGGAAACGGGACAAGACACAAGCGAAGGAAGCGGCGGAGAAAAAGACCCTCGAAGAGGCGGCTGCTCTCAAACGGCCCCCCGAGAAAATCGAGGATGCCCTCAAGCTCGATGCGCTCGAGTTAGAGGTCGGCTACGCCCTTATTCCACTCGCGGACCGCCGCAAGGGAGGCGACCTCGAAGATCGAATCGTTCTCATCCGGAAACAACTCGCCACGGAGATGGGAATTATCCTTCCCGGCGTCCGCCTTCGCGACAATCCGAACGTTGAGCCGAACGACTACGTCATCAAGCTCAAAGGTATCGAGATCGATCGCGGTACGATCTACCCAGGTCACTTCATGGCGATCGACACCGGGATGTCTACCGAGAAGATCACCGGCATCAAAACCAAGGACCCGCTCTTCGATCAGGACGCTTATTGGATCGATGCCGTCACGCGTGAACGAGCGGAAATGCTGGGTTATACCGTCGTCGAGGCATCTCACGTCTTGACGACACACCTTACCGAAACGATCAAACGGCATTCGGCTGACATTCTGAACCGAGAACGAGTCGCTCAACTGATCGATATCGTGAAGCAGACCTCTCCGAAGGTCGTTGAGGAAGTCGTGCCCGATCTCCTCAAGATTGGCGACGTGCAGCGTGTCCTACAGAACCTGCTTCGTGAGGGTGTTTCGATCCGCGATTTGGAAACGATCATCGAGACCCTTGGTGACTACGCGGCGAGAACGAAGGATCATGACATTCTGACGGAATACGTCCGTCACCGTTTGAGCCGTTCCATTTGCGAGAAGTACCGAGATGCAAAGAAGACGATGCACGTGATTACTCTTGATCCCGCGACAGAGGACATGATTGTCGCAGGAATCGAGCATACCGATCGGCTCGTCGTGAAGCTTTCTCCACAAGTCATTCGTGGGCTCAATGACGCCATCGCAGGCGAAGTCAAGAAACTGTCGGCGCAACACCGGCCCATGATTCTGCTCGTGGGACCCGCCTGCCGAGCCGGAATCAAGCAGATGACGATGCCGACGATCCCGACGCTCGTCGTCCTCAGCTACAACGAAATCACACGTGACACGAAGCTCGAATCTGAGGGAATGGTGAGCTATCAACCGAAACAACCGGCCCGACAACCGGTTGGGGCGACAACTTAAAAAGACATCTCAGGTGAGACGAACAATCTCATCAGGTGAATAGGGTATCGCGATGGTGATGCAAAACGTCCAAACGTTCTCGGCGCCGACGATGCACGAAGCGCTCACAAAAGTTCGGGAGCAGCTGGGTGCGGATGCCGTCATCTTGCACACGCGTCAGGTGCCGGCGAAGGGAATGTTCGGCAAAAAGGTCTCGATGGTCGAGATTTCAGCAGCGCGGGGAGTTATTAACGAGATCGATACGTCGACTCCGCAGTCCCCCCCTGCCCCCACGCTCAAACCGACGGCCGACGTAAAAGCAGAGGCGCTCACTCCGCCGGTGAGTCCGCTCGAGGATCAAGTGCGCCGTCTGCAATCACTCGTCGACCGGCTCTCGAGCCCACTTCCATCGGGCGAGATCGCCCAGGAAGTCCATTCGAGCATCGATGTTCCTCCGGCACGACCAAGCGAGGTGGAGAAGTATCTTCGCGACATCGAAATGCCCGATTCTCTCGTTCGAGAATGCTTTGACGTCATAAAGCACGAATGTCCGGGATGCGATGATCCGTTCTCGGACGAAGTGATGAATCGCCTGAGCGACTTTTTGATGTCACGAATTCGAACACAACCGTTGATCGAAACATCGACTCCTCAATCGACCATCGCCTTCGTTGGTCCGACCGGCGTCGGCAAGACGACAACGATCGCGAAGCTCGCGGTGTATGCGATGGAGGAACTGCAACGGCCGGTATCGCTGGCGAGCATCGACGGATATCGCATTGGAGCGGCCGAAGAAATACGACGCTACGCGGAGATTGTCGGATGTCCTTGGTTACTGGCGAGAAACCCTAGCGAGCTTCGCCGATTCATCGATCGGCAACCACTGAATCATTTGGTTTTCGTCGATACGCCCGGCCGCAGCCCGGTGGATGTCGATGCGATTCGCGATCTGATGCCTTATTTGGAACGTGGAATGCGCACGGTATTGGTACTCGCGGCCAATAATCGTGAAAGTGCGGTGCGAGCTTCGCTTGACGCATTTCGTCCTCTCGATTACGAGCGGCT
The DNA here is from genome assembly GCA_019748235.1 of bacterium. Classification (GTDB taxonomy): domain Bacteria; phylum Planctomycetota; class Planctomycetia; order Kolteriales; family Kolteriaceae; genus JAIEPU01. The sequence goes on along the minus strand of JAIEPU010000107.1, from coordinate 10,373 downwards.
CATCCTGACGAAACTTGATGAAACTCCAGGGACGGGAGCGATCGCAGGCATTGCGGCCTGCTCCAGTATTCCCCTGAGTTATGTCTGTTTGGGACAAGATGTTCGTCAGGATCTTGAAGCAGCCGATTCCGCGTGGCTTGCTCGTTGGTCGCTTGGGGAAGCGGCCAGGCGACCGGCGGAACCGGTGATCGTCCATGCTTGAGCTCTTTTCCATGGGGTGGGAAAGAATGATGGCAAAATGATCAACATGTTTCGAGTACGAGAAATTTAACGGAAACAGTGATCTTACGGGCTCGAAAGCGTCGATGATTCGATAGGCGCGAGAGCCGACTGTTGGGGATAGGGCACGGTGAAACGGCCCTTGTCATAAGGAGCGGAAAGCAAGGTAGGTCTCGGGTGGGCTGGCGAATCGCGGCAGCGTGGGCACTCCTTGGCTTTGCAGGCCAATGTTTTCTCGCGGTGCAGAGAAACCTAAGTCTGGTGGATGGGTTTCAACATGCCATTGTGCATTACATGGCATGGGGCGTCGCTGGCTTCCTGGTCGGTACGATCACCGAACGCATCATTGAAGAATCCTTCCGAAATCGGTTCATCCGAACAGAATCCGATAACGTCATCGCAACAACGCAAAGCACCTCGAAATCGACGAATTGACCTGTCGATGCCCATTCCATTGCATCATGCGTTTGCACCTTCGTCATGGACCCGCTCTCCGCGGACAAGGCCGCGCTTCGTTCGGGACACGGAGGTTGAATGGCGACGAAGTTGGAAGCGGAAGAAGTCGAAGGTCTCTGGAAGGAATACCGCCAGGGACAGAAGACGGAACTTCGCAATCGTCTACTCGAAAACTTTTTGCCGTTGGTGAAGTACAACGCCGAACGCATTTGGGCTCGTCTCCCGGAAGGAGTCGACCTTGATGACCTGATCTCGGCGGGCGTGTTTGGCCTCATGGATGCCATCGACGCCTTCGACACCGAACGTGGTGTAAAGTTCGAGACTTACTGCGTGCCGCGTATTCGCGGTGCCATGCTCGATGAACTTCGTGGTATGGACTGGGTCCCACGACTCGTCCGGAGCCGCGCCAGCAAAATCGAAGCGACGAGAAAACAGCTCGAGGTCGCTCTCGGACGTCAGCCGACGCCCAATGAGATGGCCGAGAGAATGGGCATCTCGCAGGAAGAGTATGACAAGCTTGCGGCCGATGCGAATGCGGTCGGACTCGTCAGCTTGAACAAGAAATGGTACGAGACCGACGGTTACAAGGATGTCCGCGAAATCGACATCCTTGAGGACAAGAAGGGAGAGGATCCCACCGTCCGGATGCAGAAGAAAGATCTGATGCGTCTGGTGACGAAGGGCCTCAACCGGAACGAGCGACTCATCATCATCCTCTACTACTACGAGGAATTGACGATGAAAGAGATCGGTCTAACGCTTGATCTCTCAGAATCGCGCGTAAGTCAGATGCATTCGAGCATCATCCTTAGGCTGCGGAGCTACCTGGAAGATCGTCGGCGAGAATTCGACGACGAGTGACCCTCGTCCCGTTCAGCCAGCAGAGGAAAGCTGGGCAATCCAGCAAACCTCGAAAAGATTCGCTTTCGAAAAACTCTCGGGAATTCCGCTCAAAGCGGGGTTCCCGTGTTCGTCTTCACTCGATATAGACTGCCGCTCCCCAAGACGCGCACCACGAACGATGTCACAAACGGCCCTCCTTTGGGGAGACCGGAGAATGGAATCCGCGACGACAGAATGGGCAGGCTTGCTTGCACCGGTGAAAAGCCGGAAGAGCCGCGCTTCCCGTCATCGTCCGCGAGGCGCGTTTCGGCGTCTTGTTGGCCTGTTTTCGAAACTCGCACTCGGCCTTATGTTGGTCGGATGCTCGACCATGCCCGGGTTACGACTGGGACAAAGTCGTGATCAAGCTCCCGCCGTCGCTGGCGCGGATAAGACAGATACCAACACTTCGAGTACCTGGATCAAGAATCCCTTTAAGAAGAAGGAGAAGGTCGATCCACTCGTCGTTCTCCAGACCGGAGTTAAAGGGAAGGAACGAATCGAGGCGTATCGCGAGCTCGGAAAGCCCGAACTCGTTTCCAAGGAAATGCGAGCTCTCTCTCGGAAGCTGCTTATTGAAGGGGCAACTTCGGAGTACAGCGTCCTCGCTCGCTCCGCAGCGATTCATTCACTCGCCGCTTACGACGAAGCCGACGTGACCGAAACACTACTTAAAGCCACGGAAGATCGAAGCGCGATGATCCGCGTTGAGGCGGTCGAAGCCTTGAAGAATCGAACTGGTGACGAAATCGCGAAGACCATTCGCAATATGGCAGTGGCAGATACCGATGCCGATGTCCGCATCGCGGCCACACGTATTCTAGCGTCGAGCAAGGATCGCAATCCTACCGTCATCAACACACTAGTAGACTGCTTGAAAGATGATGAACTCGCCGTCGTTGACTGTGCCGCCACCGGCCTTCGCGACATGACAGGCGCCGACATTAAAACAGCCAAGTATCAAGAGTGGCGCAGTTGGGTCGATAATCACCCCAACCTCGAAAACATTCCCGCCACCGCCCGCAAAGAAGCCCCCGCTTCGATCTTCAATATCTTCAAGCGGTAAGTCGCGGCAGGCTGATCTCTAAGTCTCGTCGTCGACATCATCCTGAAATGATGTGTCTCGCGAGAGATGCAACCGGTTTCGATCGACAAAGACCAAAGAATTCATTCGCTACTTCGTCTTGAACAATAAAGCTTGGTTGCTGCATTCACTACTCATGGTGACATTATTCACCATCGATCTCACGTCCGATTCATTCGTCTCATTCGAATTCCTTCATCTCCGCCCCCCGGTCATTCTTCCATCTCACCCTTCATGCGACAAATCTTCCTTTGCTCTTTGCTCGATTCTCCTCGAAGTCGCCTCTTTTGCTCGTGATAATCAACGTCTAGCCACCGGCGATCGAACGTGCACTGACTGATGATGAATCAAGGATCATTCCCATGACTTACCCCATCCTGTCCCATGGAAAAGGACTCATTCTCGGTGCAATTTTCCTTGTTCTCACTCTCGCTCTGTACGCTGGGCTTCAAGTACAAGCGGACCAATCAGCCACGGCCCACCCTACGTCCAGCAAAGAGAATGATGAGGCACATGGAGAACTCATCTACGTGCCGATCTATTCGAGCATCTATTACGAGAATGGAAAGCGTACTCTCGAGTTGGCGGCCACCCTCGCGATCCACAATATCGATCCCGATCATTCCATCACCGTCACACGGGCGGACTACTTCAACTCGGAAGGCAAGCTCATCAAGAAATACCTGGAAAAGCCCATCATTCTTGGGCCTCTGCAAACAACGAATATTATCATCAACCGCACGGACACGACGGGTGGGACAGGAGCCAACTTTCTGGTCGATTGGAACTCCAAGGGCCTAGTCGCCAGCCCGCTCATCGAAGCGGTGATGGCGAATGCCTCCTCCAATCTCGGAATTGCTTTCACTTCGACCGGCAAAGTCGTTCGATCGATCAAGACGAACTAGCTGATGGATTCGACATAAGCCCATGTTTTCTCGGAATGGTCGCCACCTCATTCAGCGTCGACAATGACACAATTCTGTTCCCATCAGGCTCTTCCATTGGTACATTCGGATCGCTGCATCATTGGGATTCGACTTCGTTGACCAACCTCGAAAGAGCTGCCATGCATCCATTGTTGATAGGGCAAGCCTATCGAATCGTCTTTGCATCGATCGCATTCATCGGAATTATCTGTCCCCTTCAAGCACTGGCCGGGCCGGTCGATCTGACCTTTTTTTTCACGGCAGACACTCATTACGGACTCGATCTGTGGAACTACAATGAGCCCGCGAACAAGGCGACCATCGATGCGATGAACGCTCTTCCTGGGACACTCTATCCATCATCGATTGGCGGCGTCGTCGGAACTCCATCGGGCGTTCTCATCGCGGGTGATCTCACAGACACTCCCGAGTACATCAACTTCAACGGAGCAAGCATTCCCCAGATTGGATGGGCGGTCCAAGGCTTCGATGATGACTATGCGGTGGATGGATCGGGCCGAATCCATTACCCGGTCTATGAAGGGTATGGCAATCACGACGTCGATAATACGACCCACAGTTACACACTCGACGGCATCATGGCACGGAATTTGGTTCGGCCGGGAGTCGTTCACCTCTCCGATAACGGACTCAATTACTCGTGGAATTGGCAAGGGGTTCACTTCATCAACCTGAACATTTACCCCGGGATGACCGATCGATCGGCATACAGTCTGGCCTTCCTTCAAGAGGACTTGCTGCACTATGCAAATTCCAATACCCCGATCGTCTTGATGCAACATTTCGGCTTCGACAGCTTCAGCCTCGGCTGGTGGACGGATCAAGAACGCCAGGCTTTCGCGAACGTCATCGACGGTTACAACATTCTTGGTATCTTCCACGGCCATCTTCACACCACCATGAGATATCAATGGAGTGGGTATGATGTCTTCGACGGAAGTGCCGCCAAAGATGGGAACTTTCTTGTCGTTCGCATCCATGGCGATCAGATGAATGTCGTTTCTCGCGAGGACAATCGCTGGGGATTCTCCTTCAGCAAAACAATTGCGATTCCCGAGCCCTCACCTCTCATTTATGCGTTTGCCCTCTGCATCGTCATATTCGTGCTCTCAAACTTCCGAAAGCGATTGCCGCGATCGCTGCGATGGGTTGAGTAAACGATCCATTATTCGTGAACTGAAACGTCGACATTCCAGATGAGGTCTTCTGATGCGATTCCTCCGCGCGGCAATAGCCGCACTATCCCTTGCCACATCAATCGGCATCGCGGAGGAACTTCATATCGGAGACGCCGCCGGTCCCATTAAGCTCATAACGCTCACCGGCGAGCAGATCGATATGACGAACTACGCCGAGCGAAAAGCAACCGTGATTCTCTTCCTGTCTGGGCGATCCGAGGACACGTTGAGGGTCATTGAGCAAATCAATCAGCTCAATAGTGCCTATCGCGAGCGGGATATCTTATTCGTCGGCATTTGCTCGAACGCGGAAGAAAGTGGGGAAGAGCTACGCCTCTTCGCCCAGCGTCGTGGGATCATCTTTCCAATTTATCGAGACAATGGCAAAGCAATCGCCGACCGTTTTGGCGCGAAATACGTCCCCGAAGTTTTCGTCCTCGATCATGAGGGCAAGCTCGCCTTTCATGGCGGATTTCAGGATGAGGCCGCGCGAAAAGCATTCGAGGTTGCCCTCCGTCACCTACTCCGCAATCAACCAGTGGAAATATCAACGCACGCGGTCATCGGCACACCCATTGACGCCGTCGGCCCCAAGCGGGAATTAGACGACCCGTATGGAACGATCTCCTTCTCGTCGGAACTGTTGTTTGAAAAGATTCCGAATGCCGTCGCGTTCCATTGTTCGACCATCTGCGAGGCGGAGAATCACGATCTGCTCTCCCTTTGGTACGGCGGCACCTATGAATCCGCTCACGATCAATCGCTTTATCTTTCACGCCGGAAAGCAGGCGAACGGAATTGGTCCCCGCCAAGAATCATCCATGAAGACCCGCTCCAGCCCCCTGGAAATGGGGTGATCTTTCGTGATGTCGACAACCAGATTGCCATCGTCTGGGGAAGGATGGAAGGAACTCGGCCGATGGGCCGCGGTCAGGGATGGGATCGCTGCAGGCTCTTCATTCGCAAGTCGAAAGACCACGGAAAAACCTGGAGTGAAGATCAGCCGCTCTTCCAAGAGACTCGATGGTGCGTTCCACGAAACCCACCAATCGTTCTAGGGAATGGCACCTTGCTCTTGCCGGTGGAAGGGATCGAGGAGGGAGTCGACGGGTCCGACTTCCTCGTGCGAGCAGCCGTTGATACACCCTGGCAAAAGGCGGGCTTTACTCCAAAAGGAAGCCAACCCGCAGTCATTCAGCGAAACGATGGATCGCTACTCGCGCTTCTTCGTCATCCTTTGTGGATTACAGAGATCACATCCAAGGACGATGGCAAAACGTGGACACCTCCTATTGCGACCAAACTCAGAAATCCCGACTCAGGCATCACGATGACGAAACTCGCCAATGGTCATCTCGTCCTCGTCTACAATGACGCGATCGCGGCTCGCACTCCTCTTTCCATCACTCGTTCGCTGGACGAAGGCAACACCTGGGAAAAGCCCCTTCATCTCGAATCAAACCCCGGTGAATATTCGTATCCTTGCATTATCCAATCGACGGATGGCCTCATTCACGTCACTTATACTTTTCGCCGTTATGCAATCAAACACGTCCAGTTCAACGAGAAATGGATGACTCACTTCGAACGATCTGATTGAGCAGGTGACACGGCCGACACTCGTCATCCCTCCGAACTTCGGCGGACATCAATACGCAATCGACTCAGCAGAGTTGATGAGCGCGATCATTCGCATTTCGACTCAACTTTTGGATGATTCCGCAGCAACATAACGACTCCCGCAAACATTCCGAGGAGAACAGCTGCACAGACTGCAATCGACAAGACCCGAAGGTGCGATGCGACGGAATAGGAAATGCCAAGCCCGGTCGCGGCCGCAAAGTAGGCGGCGAAACAAGCCGGACATTTCGGCATGAGTGCGAGCGCCGTACTGGGAAGAATCCATCCCATGGCTTTACCAACTCGATTCCAGAAGCTCGTTCGTCGGCCCGCTTCGTTTACTTGCTGACCGGGATGACCAATCGTTGCCGGTGTTCGACAACAGCAGTTTCTATGCTGGCCCATTGAACTCTTCATGAGTGTGGTCCGAAAAGGTGTTGTATTCGATCAACTCGTCGCACTCATTCAGTGCCATTACGTGCTTGCCTTCTCCATCCAAGGATCGACGAAGTTCTTCTCGCCGTAACGATCGTGATGGCGCACCCACGACATACCGGGAGTGTCGTCTTCATCTCGTCCTTTGGGAACGACATCGAGCAAGTTGTATGCAGTGATGAAAAGATCAAGCCCGCGAGCATACGTGGAATAGGTGTGAAAGATCTCTCCCTCATCGTTCTTAAAGAACACGCTCAAACCCGGAAGCTCGGAAATGGGGTACGGCGCAGAGACGTAGTTGTACAGTGGAAGTCCCGACTTCAATTCCTCGGGAGTGAAGGAGACACGAAAGTCGCGGTTGAAGGTGTTGCCGAATGATGAGACCCACCGAGACGTCCATCCCATCCGTTTTTTGAATGCAAGGAGTTTCTCGATCGGCGCGCGAGAGACCGTCACCATCGTCACGTCACGATGAGCGAGGTGTATCACCGCTGGATCGTAGTGATCGGCCAAAAGCGAACATGACTTGCAGCCCTGCGTCCATTCCGGATCAAACATGAAGTGATAAACGATGAGCTGGCTTCGGCCGTCGAAAAGATCGCTCAGCGTCACTTTTCCCTCCGCCCCGGCGAACTCGTAATGGGACTCGACTTTCACCCAAGGGAGCTCTCGCCGCTGTTGTGAAATCGCGTCCCGCAGCTTGGTGAATTCCTTTTCCTTTGCAAGGAGTGCGACTCGCGCTTTCAGCCATTCGTCTCGCGAAACAACTGCATGACCATCCGTCGATTCCTGAGCCGTTTTCATCACTCATCTCCTAAAGACTTTTTCCATCGATCGTTAATAGACAGTCAGGGCGACGCTGAGAACATGCGAAAGAGACTCACTATTTCTGGGTACGCCGCTCCGCACGATCTCGAATCTTTTCGATCCAGAACTGCCAGCCCTTCGGCATGCCGTCTCGGTGATCAGGCTGAATCATTCCCATTGATCGATGGACGAATGACAGCAAGGTCTGCCCTGCCCCGGTCTCCTTCAAGCGGTACTGCACGTGGTTCACCGCGGGATAGGACATCGGCATCGGGCCGGTAATCTCAAGGAGTGTTGGCGGCTTGATGACTTGCACATGTCCCCACAAGTGCCCGGTGTTATTCCCAAGATCGCGATACCATCGACCGCCGGGCCAAGGCTCGATCTTCATGGAAAGCGGCTTCCATCCATCGATTGACTTTCCGGCCCAAGTTCGTCGAGCATTGCCTCGAAGGCGATGTCGATGGGCGCGTTGATTTCGATCTCCTTGCGGATTTCGAACGTTTGAATCTCTTGAGTACTCGTGGTTGTCGCTGACATCATTCACCCCTGCTCGATGGAATTCGAAGATCTCTATACCCGTTGCGACCGAGCCTTTCGCTCCGCCCGCTCCTTGATGCGGTCAAGTTGATGGCTCCAATGCTGCTCGAATTGCTTCGCCCAGTCATGAACCACCTTCAGACGTTCCGCTTCAAGCCGATAAACGCGCTGCTGCCCCAGTTTCGTCACCGAAACGACGCCCACCTTTCGCAGCACCCCCAGGTGCTTCGAGACCGTGGGTTGCGTCATCCCCAGAGCGACGACGAGCGTTCCCACAGCAAGATTTCCCCGCTGGGACAACAACTCAATGATCAACCGCCGACCAGGCTCGGCAATCGCATTGAAGACATCACTGGTAGTTGGTGCTCGTGCCATGGCTCCATTATATTCCGTTATCGGAATATATCAAGCGTGAAATTCGGCCGACGTCAACATCAAACACGGAGAAGGTTAAGGGAAGAAGATCGGCGAGGAGGCACGGGCAAGACATGTTGAGCAAGAAGAGCCCCGACCTTCAACTGCTTCAGCCCCCGAACCAATTGTGCAATATCTTCTTAAAATTGAAGGCGCCTCGTGAACGTCTCTCACTATTCAACTTCTCTATCTTCTCGATCGACTCAGTAAGCCACTTATCATACCACTCAAAGAAATGGAGCTGCAGCGGGATGATCTCCTCCTGCGATCCAAGTGCGTCGTGCCATACTTCGCCTGCCTGCGGCCCTGAAACCACGAGGCGGTCATAATACCCGCAACCGTGATGAGCAATAATAATCGAACCGGCCACTAAAGATGCAAGGTTGATGTTTTTGCCGCTTTGTTCGTAGCGGTTGTATCTGTCGGTCAGTTCGAATGGCGTGGACAAGAAATCCCTGCATCCGGATTCCGCTGCCTCTTCAAGCGATTCTTGGAGCGAATACAGGCCGTAGTACGGCCCAAAACCACCATTCCCCATTTGGGTGAGAAACTCGACGTAATCAACCGGGAAATGAACACCGTAGTTTCTCTCAACAATTTGAATTTCCTCCGTCGATAGGCAGGGTTTCGTGAGATAACGATGGTGCGAAGCTCCGAAGAGCTGATAATCTTCATCCTCCTGCGATAGTATGAGCATCTTGCTCGCGAGTATCTGCATCCTTTCAGAACGCCCCTGAGACAAGTTCATTCTCCCAAATCGTTTTATTTGAGAAGGCGTAACATCATTTGACCGGCGGGCTCAACGAATCACTCTCAATGTTGGCCGCTCGCGGGGTGAGATCCTTTCCCCAATAGCGCAGCTTGATTGACGAAAGTTCCTCGGGCACTTGATAGATGAAAAGAACTCGAATTCGATCGTCCTTTTCACTCTCCGGCGGCGGCAAATCGCCCAGATCACCATTCGCTAAGATGAACTTGATGTCTGGAAAGCTTCCCAAACTCTTGCCATTCTTTCCATCGAGCAATTCAACATCGTCCAGATCCACTCCGGTGGGACGAATGATTTCTACATCGACGCCGATCAACTTCGTTCCCGGCTCACTCTTGTGATAGCTCGAACCTTTGTGAAGAAAGACTTTATTGACCTTTATCTCAGCATCGTCCAAACCGTGAGCCTGCGACTCCGCGATTCGAGCTCCCCTTGCGTCTAACGACTCTTTTTCTTTGCACCCGCTGAGCAACAACAGAAAAGGAAGTACCAGGTACGGCGCGATACGAGGCCTGATGAACGAAGGGGAAGCCAACGAAATTCCATCCATTTCTGTAGCCACCGATATTCGAATAATGTGACGAAAACGTGCGGTGATCCGACTCTACGTAAAATCCGCCACGAGAGACAAGTCGATACTGCGAGAAGTTCACGGAGAGCAGGACACTGCGCCGCCTTCAACTGATATCATCAGTTCTTCGTGAATTCCGAGATCGCATGCTTTTGGGAGCCGTCATGACCGAGTGGAGCGCGGGGGATTACAACCAACAGTCGAGCCTTCAAAAGACGATGGCGGAGATCCAGCTTCGAAAGCTGACGCTGGCGGGGAATGAGCGGATTCTCGATGTCGGCTGCGGCGACGGGAAAGTGACGGCGGAGATCGCTCGCCGTGTCCCTGCCGGCTCGGTGGTGGGAGTCGATCCGTCCAAGAACATGATCGAGTTTGCGTCGAAGAACTTCCATCCCCCCGCCTCGCCCAACCTTCAATTTCAGGTCATGGATGCCCGCCGGCTGACGTTTCG
>JAIEPU010000204.1 GCA_019748235.1 bacterium | reverse complement strand
CCACACGATGACAAAGAAGCTGGGGAATCGGCTTTATGTCTTGACGGTCAATTCCACTCCGGAAGAGATCCAAAACGTGAAGCTCTCGCATCCTGGCGTGCTCGGGCCCCAGGCAAAGGTCCTGTTCGAACGGCGAGACCTCCCCGTCTCGGGCGAGGCTTGGACGGAAAGCTTCCGGCCGTACGAGCGGCATGTCTACTCGATTCCGGCGAAGTGAAAGTCCCGATGGATGTGCCTGGCTTTCTCTTTCCGCTGGTATGATCGGATTGGGAGTGGCAGAATATGATTGTGACAAATGTCACTCAAATAGCCCGTTCGATGACCCAGGCCGGCCCGATACCAACAGAATGAAGTTTGATGCAAGGAGTGAGTGATGCGGCGCGGATCGTGGATGAATTACGGCTTTTGGCTGATGACCGGACTGGCGATGGGAATGCTCATTTCCGATTTATCGTCCCACAAAACCGTTGAGGCGGCCAGTTCTTCGAGCCGTTACGAAGAATATTGCATGGTGCCCGGTCGTTCATTTGACGGCGAAATCGACAACATCTGGCTGCTCGATTACAAGCTCGGCGTCCTTCACTGTTTGGTGCTGAACCGCGGAGGCGTGATCACCTCGCTCGGGAAAGTGGACTTGGTCGAGCAGTTCGAACTGCAGCCCGGCAAGAAGATCAAGCCCCACTTCATGATGGTGACCGGATTCTTCAAGACTCGTAACACGGACTTTTGCTATCTCGCCGAGACCGAGACCGGTCAGATTCTCTGCATCGAACCTCCCTTGGTCCAAGGTGCACAGCCCGGCGCTTCACTCGAGCCGCGAATTCTCAGCCGAACGAGTTTTCGATAGCGCGTTAGGTTCGGTTTTCGCATCGAACGGCCTCGCACTGCAGCGAGGCCGTTTGCGTTTCTTGGTTTCAAGCATGCTTCGTCCGAGAAAATGAGAAAGCCGTGTCGAGTAGCACATCACGGGGAAGGCTGGAAGTGATGCTCACATAGGTGCCTTCTTGCTGAAACGACACGATTCGCATCGCTTCTTCATTGAAATCTCCTGGGTCAGAGATCTTGAGATGTGATTGATCAGGATTGGGTGACGGTATCACTTCCCATTCGAAGTCATTGTCTTGCTTATTCGGCGAATCGCATTCGGTGATCCAAAGAGACCATTCGAACATTGATTTTTCACCCCCTCGATAATTGATATGAAGGGTCGTCTGTGCCTTCTTGCGCGACTTCGGATGTAAATGGACATCGCACGTGAATCGATCGGGATTCGGAATCCACGCGGGCGTGAGAATGGTAAAGTCCATCTTGTCGATGGCGGCATCAAGCGTGATGGGCTCAGTTCTGCCAGCACTTCGAATGTTTTGCTTCTCCGAAGGTTGATAGGCAAATAAGGCTTGCGAGAGTAATTCGTCGAAAGCGACCTCATTTACTTCATCCACTACAATGGGCAATCCTTGAGCCAGTCCAATGATTTTCAGAAGAACACCCCTCTCGATGTCGCCGTGAAATTCGAATTCATCAGCCTCGTTGCTCAGCCAGTGTGGCCAAAGCCTGCCGCCCACCCTGAATCGCGCTCGAATGCGGACACAGTTGCGGCCTGCTGTCATCGTCGTGCCGAGAGACGAAAGAGAGAGGTTCGCAATAAATTCATGGATCAGTTGAGAATTGAAATGACGATCAATAGCAGCGTCGATGTAGGTACGAATATCTTTACCTCGCGATGCCCTTCCGGACGAATCGTCGTCAATTTCGACTTCACCATCTGCATGGATCGTGGTTGTTTTGAAACCGCTAACGATCCTGCAATCGCCATTATCATTGCCGGTACTTTCGATCTCGATTCGAGCTTCCGCGGGCGTTCGGAACCATATCGAACTGGTTCGTGTTTTCCTTAGTCCTTTCGTTTCGTCCTCTTTTCTGATGTCTTTTCGTTTGCCGTAAATGTGTCTCTGAGAGTTGGGTGAAGTGATGCTCGAATCCACCGAATGGGTGATCTTCGCCCGGACACTTTGAAAGAGAGGCTCCGGACCGAGAAGCCGTTCGAGAAAGTCGCCCAGTTGACTCATCAAACTATTGCTTTCTGTTTTTATGGCCCATCGATGGGGAACACTTGGTTGATCCCAGTGTAGTCGAGCGCCAAAGATATTGTTCGCAACCCTTTAACCATGACGAATGATTGTCCCAAATGTCTTTGTGAAAGTCCTCGAATTACCTATGCCTTTCGCGACTTCTTCATTGCGGGAAGCCCCCTCTTTTTTAGATGATGGGAAGCCTGCGGAGAACAAGTTCAACGTACGCGAGAACTCCAAATTCGAGTCTCGCTCAATGGGTGTGGAACTAAGTCGAATGGTTCGTGGCTTCTCATTGATCATCTGTGTCATTTCAGCATTTGCCGCCACTTCTCCTTCCGGCAGAGGAGCGGAACCTGCGTCGCAAGAGGGACTCGAATTCTTCGAGGCGAAGATTCGCCCCGTCCTGGTTGAGCAGTGCTATGAGTGCCACAACTCGGCGAAGTCGGCAGAGGGGGGGCTTGCTCTCGACGACCGAGCGGGGCTGCTCAAGGGAGGGGACAGCGGCCCAATTATCGTTCTTGGTAAGCCCAGTGAAAGCAGACTTCTTCCAATCCTTCGCCATGAGGTCGAGGGGATGAAAATGCCGCAAGGGAATGCGAAGCTTCGTCCCGAAGTCATTGCCGACTTTGAGAAGTGGATCGCTGACGGGGCGATTGATCCTCGTGATCAGCCGCCAAGTGAAAAGGAGTTGATAGCCGCGACATCGTGGGAAACTCAGCTCGCGAAACGCCGACAATGGTGGAGCTTTCAGCCCATCAGAGGATTTTCTCCACCCGAAACCGAGTTGAAAACTTGGTCCTCGCACCCCGTCGATAGATTCATTCTTTCGAAGCTTGAGGGGAAAGGGCTCGCGCCGAATCCGAAAGCCGATGCGAGGACGCTCGTCCGACGGCTTTTTTTTGTGCTGATTGGTTTGCCACCGACGGTAAAGGAAGTGGAGGAGTGGACAACACGTCTCAACGAGGCGGGTGGTTATGATTCACTGGTCGATCATCTGCTTGACAGTCCGCACTTCGGGGAGCATTGGGGGCGGCACTGGATGGATTGGATTCGCTATGCCGAATCACACGGTTCGGAGGGTGATCCAGCGATCGACAATGCTTGGGTCTATCGAGACTATTTGATCCGCTCACTCAACCGCGATGTGCCCTTTGACCAACTCGTGCGCGAACACGTGGCCGGCGATTTGCTCGAATCACCTCGCATCAATCGGGAATTGGGGATCAATGAATCGGCCATCGGCCCGGCGCATTGGCGAATGGTGTTTCACGGCTTTGCACCAACGGATGCTTTGGAAGAAAAGGTTCGATTCATTGACGACGAGATCAACACATTCTCGAAGGCCTTTCTTGGTTTGACGGTTTCGTGCGCCCGTTGTCATGACCACAAGTTCGATCCCATCAGCCAAAAGGATTACTACGCGCTCTACGGCGTGCTCGCCTCTTGTCGGCCAGGGCGGACGGTCATTGATCTTCCGGAACGCCAAGCGATGAATCGCGACACGTTGCTGTCACTCAAAAAGGAGATCCAGACCTCTCTCGCCAATGAGTGGATTCAATCGCTTGACGCGATGAGCGCCGCCTGGAAAAAGAGGGAAGGTCTCGCCCATTTCGCAGACGATCCAAAGTCGGTTCTTCATCCTCTCGCGAAGACAGCGAAGATGACGAAAGAATCAGGGTCGATTGATCAAGTTTGGAAGGATTGTGTCAACGAATGGAAGATCGATCGTCGTCGCCGAGAGGCATCTCGCAAGCAGGAGCCTAGACATCGATGGGAACTGAACAAGGAATCCGACTACAAAGATTGGTTTCATTACGGCGCGGGTTTACACGCTAAGCCTTCCTCCGCGGGAGACTTCTCGATTGCGAATGCTGGTCAGAGCATATTGAACGGCATTTACCCCGCCGGCGTCTATTCAAATCTTCTGTCAGCTAAGTATCCCGCACGACTCACTTCGCCAGACATCGTGCTCGACGGTGAATACGAGCTTTGGATGAACGTCATCGGAGACGGTGGAGCAGGGGCCCGATTTGTCGTGCAGGACTACCCCCGAAATGCGGCCGCTAACCCATCTGCGAAGCTCTCGAACGACTGGCGTTGGCAGAAGTTCGACATGAGTTATTGGAATGGTGATATCATTCATGCCGAACTGTCAGCCGGTCGTGATGCCCCTCTCATGGTCGACAATGAAGCACGTTCATGGTTCGGCGTGCGAGAAGTGCTGCTCTTGCGAAAGGGCTCGATACCCCCCGTGATTTCGCGGGAGTATCTTGATGCGATTTTCGAGAAAGTCGTCGCAGAAGAGGTCACGTCGTTCGAGCAGCTCGCGGTTGCCTACTCCTCCTTCATTCGAAACACAATCATCCGTTGGAAGGATGGTAAAGCTTCTGATGAGGATGCAGTTCTGCTCGATATGCTTCTCCGTCAAGGAATACTTTCGAATCGAATCGATCAGACAGAGCCATTGAACAAACTAGTCTCTGAGTATCGACGCCAGGAGGAGGAAATCGCCGCTCCGACTCGAGTTCCCGGCTTAGACGAGACAGTGGCTCGCAAGCAGCTTCTCTACATTCGGGGGAATCACAAAACGCCGGGCGAGGAAGTCCCGCGACGATTCCTCGAAGTGGTTGATGCCACTCCGTATTCATCTCCTCAGAGTGGACGCCGACAACTGGCCGAGGATCTGCTTCGTGATGACAATCCCCTGACACGGCGGGTGATCGTCAATCGCTTATGGCACCATTTGTTCGGACAGGGGATCGTCGCGACGCCAGATAACTTTGGAAAGCTCGGTCAGGAGCCGTCGCATCCAGAACTACTCGATTATCTTGCGACATGGTTCAAAGAGCATGACTCATCGCTGAAGCAGACGATTCGATTCTTGGTCACCTCTGAAACGTGGCGAACGAGTTTTGAGCCTTCCGCCCAGGCGCGCGAAGTAGATCCGGAGAATCGGCTTCTTTCGCACGCGACGATCCGGAGACTTGAGGCGGAATCGATCCGTGATTCTCTCCTTGTCGTGTCGGGTGAACTCAATCGTAGTCCATTCGGTTCTCCTGTGAATGGATCCGAGCCACGACGAAGCATCTATGTGCAAGTGAATCGAAATTCGCTTGATCCATTTTTGCGGGCGTTCGATTTTCCTGAGCCATTTGCCACGGTGGGTCGACGGGATGTCACCAATGTTCCCGCTCAATCATTGACGTTGATGAATGATCAGCGCGTTTCTGAGCTTGCGAGTCGTTGGTGTGAACGGATACTCGAAGATTCGACTCTTCCTGACGATGAATCGAGGATCAGACGAATGTTCCTTGCTGCTTTTGGAAGAGAGGCAACGACAGAGGAGGTGCGTAGCGTCGAGCACTATCTGGCCGACACGCGTGATCGTTATCAACACCTTGACAATCAGATGGCCGGTTGGCGTGAAAAAATCAAAGAGGCTGAATCGCGCATCGATCAATTGATGACACCTGCGTGCGAGGCGTTGCTGGCTGAAGCAAAGGTCGCTGTGAAGCCTTCATCTGGTGCTGCGCCGACGCCGATCGGTCGCTGGGAATTTGAGGATGATCTGCAAGACGCGATCGGATCCGCTCATGGAAGCGCGAAAGAAGGCGCCTCTCTCAGCGACGGCGTTCTCCTCGTGAGTCACCAGTCGTACGTCATTACCGCACCTCTGAGCAAGACCGTTCGGGAAAAGACGCTTGAAGCATGGGTAGTTCTCGATTCGTTGGAGCAGCGAGGCGGGGGCGTCATCACTCTCCAAACACCAGACGGGTCCACGTTCGACTCGATCGTCTTTGGGGAGCAAGCCCCGCAAGAATGGATGGCGGGGAGTAACGGCTTCGTACGGACGAAGCCATTCGGCGGCACGAAGGAGACAGAGGTCAACAACCGACCCGTTCATTTCGCGATCACTTATCAAGGGGATGGGACAATCACCGGATATCGAGACGGTGCGCCGTACGGAAAGCCCTACAAGAGTGAGGGGCCGATTGAGTTCAGAGCAGGGAACGCGGTGATCGGTTTTGGCATTCGGCATCTTCCCGCCGGAGGAAACAGAATGCTGAATGGTCGCATTCTGCGGGCCGAATTATTTGACCGGGCTCTTTCGTCCGAGGAGATAGAAGCGAGTTACCGATCAGCTCCCTACGCGATTTCGGAACGTCAAATTCTGGCGCGCGTGAGTGAAGAAGAGCGAGCAGCAATCACACGTGCACGCGACGAGATTAAGAAATACAGGGATCGATTGGACTCCTTCGGACCGGTTCCGACTCCGTTGACAGATCACGTGATTTGGTCTGATCTCGCTCGAGCGATCTTCTGCTTCAAAGAGTTCATCTATGTCAGATAGAGGCCGTTCCATGCGAAGTTGTTTGAGTTCACGACCCTTCTTTGAGATACCTGTCGCAGAGTTATCTCGTCGACGAATGCTCGAGGCCTGCTCGACCGGATTCGGCGCGATGGCCTTGGCAGGGATGATGGCCGGTCGCGCGCGGGGGGAATCGACGGAGTTGCCGCAAGGTTCCGCGTTAAAGCAGACCCATCATGTGGCAAAGGCGAAACATGTCATCTTCTGTTTCATGTCAGGAGGCGTGTCGCACATCGATTCCTTTGATCCGAAGCCTCGATTGGCGAAAGATCATGGAAAGCCGATGCCTGTCAAAGTTGAGCGGACGATGTTCAACGATAACGGCAACATCATGGCGAGCCCCTTCAAGTTCACGCCATCAGGGAAGAGTGGTATCCCGGTTAGCAGTATGTTCCCGCACGTGGCAGAGGTCGTTGATGAACTCGCGATCATTCGTTCGATGACTTCGCCCGTGAATGAGCATGCCCAGGGAAACTTCTTCATGCATACCGGCTTTCCCATCATGGGATATCCAAGCGCTGGAGCATGGGCAGCTTACGGACTCGGCACCGAGAACCAGGATCTACCAGGCTATGTGGTGCTGCAAAGCGGAAGCGCCGTCCCACCGCACGGCGGAGTAAGTCTATTCAGCAATGGGTTTCTTCCCGGCCAACATCAAGGCTCGATCGTCAAGGCGGATCAAGCTGAAGCAATTCGGAACATTCGTCCGCGCGACGTTTCGATCGCGCAGCGAAGTCGGCTCGATTTTGTGAAGCAGTTTGACCAGTCTTTTCTGACGAGTTCAGCAAAAGAATCACAGATCGAGGCTGCTATTCACAACTATGAAACAGCCTTTCGCATGCAGAGCACCGTCCCCGAACTGTGTGACATTTCAGGCGAGTCGGAAGCGACTCACAAACTGTACGGAATCGACTCGAACGTTCCTGAAAAGGCCGCCTATGCCCGACAATGTTTATTGGCGCGACGCCTCGTCGAGCGAGGCGTCAGGTTCATCGAACTCAGTTGTTTGACCCATAACATTGGGGCGGGGGGACCAGCCAATCCTTGGGATCAACATGGTGACTTGGAAAAGGGACATGCTGCGATGGCGTTCCAAGTGGATCAGCCCATTGCCGCTTTACTCACTGATTTGAGAGCGAGAGGACTTCTCGACGAAACGCTGGTTATCTGGGCAGGCGAGTTCGGCCGGACTCCCTTCTCACAGGGAAGTAACGGCCGGGATCACAATCCCTTCGGGTTTAGCGTGTGGCTAGCCGGAGGGGGCGTGAAGGGTGGCTCCGTCTATGGAGCGACGGACGAACTCGGGTACTATGCCGTCGAGAACAAGTGCACCATCTACGACATGTGGGCGACGGTCCTGTACCAACTCGGCATCGACCATGAAGAACTAACCTATCGATATGGCGGTCGCGACTTTCGGCTTACCGATGTGCACGGTAGCGTGCTGCATGAAGTTTTGGGATGAGGTCAGACTAGCCGGGTAAAGAAAGGTTTCGCTGCCTACTGATCCACCATCGAACGAACAGCAATCCAAATCCGAGCAGGCCGGCCCAGCGGATCATGCCGGTTTCGTAGACGACAGTGCCATTGAAAACGATGAAGAGCATGAAGGTGTGGAGTGTTCGTCCGATCGCGGCAGGACGATTCGAGTAAGACAAGGGGTTCAGCCACCACCAGAGGACATCAGCGATCCAGAGGCATGTGAACAGATAGGAGACGTAGATCCCTTCCCCCGTGCCGCTCACTTGTCGTGTTCGTTCGAAAGCGTCGGCATGCGACCAGTGGTCGTAGTAGTGGAAGGCCATCGCCAGGTGAACGAGAAAGGATAGCATTGCCCACGTCCAGCACCAGCGCATGATAATTCCACGCTGGGTGTACGCGGACCAATCTGCCGGCCGTCTTCCCAACATTATGAGCAGAGCGGCTAAATACCATGTCAGCGAAAGTCGGACCGTGTTACGAGTGATCGTTTCTCCGAGGTTGACAGCAAACAGGTGGGTCATTCCAAGTAAGATAAGAATGCTGAGCAAGCCAAGAAGGAAGCAGACAATGTGTGGGTAAAGAATCGCCCCATCGAGAGGAGATGACGCGGGCGTGATCGTCTGGCGGGCTGTCGGATTTTCTGAATTCGCAGCCATCGGGTCGATTTCCCTCATCATTACAGACAAACGCTTTCACCATCAGAGAGTCATCGATGGTGGGGTTGACAGAAAAAATCGATCATTCGTAATCGATCTTCAGGAAATAAGTTAGGCAACAATACTTATACGGTGCTGTTTTTAGAGCGGAAATCAAGCGTCATCTTGGCATCGGACGGCGACGCATGCGGTGCCTGATTCGCCTTGATCAATTGCCGCACCTGATACTATGAAAGTGCGTTTTTCGTCGCGAGAATCGTACAGTTTTGTGGAAGGGAGAGTGGATGGAGACAAATACCCTCGACCATGAAATTGAGTCGGCCGCCGAACCGAAGGTGACCCTCTATCGAATCGAAGACGAGATTGCCAACGGCGTCACGCACGGCATCGGCTTGATGATGGCGTTCGGCGGCCTCTGCTCTCTCATCGTACTCACCGTCGCTCGCGGCAATATCTGGCACATCGTCGGCTGTACCGTCTACGGACTATCGCTCGTCATTCTATATTTCGCATCCACGCTCTATCACCTTGTTCAAGAGCCGAAATTGAAAGAAGCTCTTCGAAAGCTAGATCACGTCGCGATCTATTTGCTCATCGCGGGAACGTACACTCCATTCACATTGGTCAGCTTGCATGGGGCATGGAGTTGGATTCTGTTTGGGATCGTTTGGGGGCTGGCCACGATTGGCATCGTCGCAAAGATCCGCTGGGGCGATCGCTGGCAGTGGCTCTCATTGGCGGCCTATCTTGGGCTCGGATGGTCGGCCTTGATTGCTGCCCGTCCCATTATTGAATCCATACCGATGGCGGGGCTCGGCTGGTTGCTTGCCGGTGGGCTGGCCTATACCTTTGGTGTGATCTTTTTTGCCCTCGACCGTTACAAGTATTTCCACGCGGTCTGGCATCTCTTTGTGATCATGGGAAGCGTGTTTCATTTCTGCGCGGTTCTCTTCTACGTCGTGCCGCAGCTTACATGATCATCGCCAAGCCATCGTTTTGACGCCGCAAGGTTTCGTTTTTCGTCGGGAACGAGAGAGTATCGCTGTGCAACATCCTATCCATGTGCGATAGTAAATGGAGCTTGCAGCGCGCATCGAAGATCAGGAGCCCGCGATGAATATCACCAAGAATCTCGGCATGTTGTTGCTATCCATTTGGTTGATTGCTCAGGGAGCGACCGCACTCTTGGCGATCAGTTTTCCCGCGCTCCCGATGGTCATGGCGGGCCTTGCGATTGCGGCAGGGGTTTGCATTCTGATCGGGCGGTAGAGACTGTCCGAACCTTTACGTTTGATCACATCAGCCGTGCCCATCTCCGCGCAACGTTACTCTCTGCGCGGAACTTGAGCGAATCCGCTATTTTTCCCGCTCCCTAACGACATCGGCTGTGTGGGATTGCAGACTCATTTAGCTGTTAAAGTCGGGGGTTTGCGCGGACAATTCCAGTTATTCCGTTTGGCGGATTCAGTTCGTTACTAGCTTCGTTATCACCGTTACAACTTACCAGCAGGGATTCCGACACTCGAATAGGACGCGTTACGCGCGGAGATTCATCGTCGTCGGGAAACCTGTGCCTCGATGTTAGTAATCGGACCAGAATTCAGGATCATAGGCCCGGCGGGGGGATGTCCTCTCCTCGGGCTCGTGTTCCTTTTTCTGGTCGGCTGTCAGTATCTTCCTCCTCGATCGCAAATGACAGCTTCCGATCCCTCGGTCTCAATAACGCCCATCGCTCACATCCTGTCAGTTCAAGACAAGAATGGGTCGGTGGTTTCAGGCGACGTCGTCTTAGTGAGCCATCAGCAAATCGATTCCCAGAAACCCGTCGATTCATCGATCGTCTCCAGCGCTGATTCGGCGATCACTATCGTCGACACCACTGGTAACGTTGTTGAGAAGCAAGAATTGCTGTCACTTGACGATGCGGTCCTCATCGCACTTCGCGATAATCCCAGACTTCGTCAGCTTTCCGCGCGGGCGTCAGCGGCACGCGCTTCTTCAGACGTCGCCTTCGCTCCCTTCTTACCAGAGTTCGGGACGAGTTTTCGTTACTCCGGGTTCAGCACCCCCGTGTTGCCCGGCGGATCGTTCGTGCCGGCCTCCTTATCAACGGGCGTGACCAGCTTTATGATCGCTGAGGCAGGGGTGCAATACACGATCACTGATTTCGGACGTCGCTCAGGTCGTTACGGCCAATCGGTTCATCGCGCCGTCATTGAAGAACTGGCGCTCGATCGGGCCCGGCAAACGATTGCTTTTGAAGTGATGCAAAACTATTTCCATCTACTGTCGGCTCAAGCAAACCTTCTCGTAGCCGATGAAGCGATGCGTGACGCGGAACGTATTCTCCACGATACCAAAGCCCGAAAGGCTGGCGGCGTGGCGGAGCGGGAATCAGTCTTGCGAGCGGAGGTCGAACTGTCGCAGACAAAACAGTTACACCTAAGTGCGATTCAAAATGTGCGCGATGCTAAGTCGATCTTGAACGTTACTCTGGGCCGATCGGCGGAACGGCCGATTTCGGTGGCGACCGTCACGAGTGAACCAAGTCTTGCTCAAACACTTGAGGATTCATTGGGGCGTGCGATTGCTGAACGACGCGAAATTCAGATGGCTCGGGAAGCGGTGGCGGGAGCGCGAGACGGAGTGACGGCCGCGAAAGGGGAGATGCTCCCCAAAGTCTACGTTCGTGGCACGGTTCTTCGCGCGGCATCTCCCGGTCCATTAAATGGAGACATCGAAGGAGCTGGGATTCACGTTGATCAGCCGATTTATGCGGGGGGACGTTATCGAGCCGAGGTGAGACGCCATCAGGCGGACGTCGCCGAGGCGTTCGCGGGACTAGAATCGATTGTCGATCAGGTGTCCCTGCAAGTCTGTGTCGCGTATCAAGCGATCGACACCGAACGGCAAAGAATACAACTCGGCAGAGTGACGATTGAACAAGCGAAGGAGAACCTTCGGCTGACGCGCGTACGCTACGACAATGGTGACGCTACCCCGACGGACATTGTTGATGCGCAAACTTCCCTTCGGCAGGCGGAAACGACCTACTACAACGCCATCTACGGTTATCTCGAAGGGCTGGCGAAGCTGGAATATGCGGTGGGGGGAGATCAATCGCACTTGCTCGATCAGTTGAGATCGACGAAGTCTGTGAACGAAGATTTTCTTCTAAAAACATTACCGGCGGAGTCCTCGATCCTGACATCTGATCAACCGGCGACGATCGAGTAGCGTCGTTTTGGCGAGGGCGTTAGCGTATTGATCGGTGTGATGACTGTGAAGAAATGTGGAGCAGAACGGTGAGTGCCATTCAAAGTCTAATTTCTGCTCCCGTTCGATGGATTGGGTATTCGATGATCGGCTCTGTTCGCCTCATCAATCGCGTGCTTCGGTCATTTCGCTTTTGGCTCTTGGTGATCATCACCCTCATCGTGTTGATCGTGTGGTACTACGTAGTGGCCGATCGATTCACTCCGTTCACCTCTGACGCTTATGTGCAGGCGTACGTCGTGCAGGTGGCTCCTCAGGTACCTGGTCAGGTCATCAAAGTTCACGTGAACGAGGGGGATAGCGTCACGAATGGTGACCTGCTGTTCGAACTCGATCCTCGTCCATTTGAGCATAAGGTGGCGAACCTTCAGGCGGCCGTCGTCGAGGCAGAGCACGAGATCAAAGAGCTCAAGTCTCGTCTTGAAGCATCGAAGGCCGCGGAGCGTCAGTTCAGCGCGGAAGCTGACTACGCGCGCGAGGTGTACAAACAGGAAGAAGAGATCTATCGAAAGGAATCCACGACCGAGCGCAAGTATCTCGATGCGATTCAAAAACATAAGGCGAGTATTGCCGCTCTCGAACGATCAACGCGCGAATCTCAGAGCATTGAAGCGGTGCTGGCCGCAAAGATCGGTACCGAGCATGCCATGGTCGCGAAGGCGAAAGCGTCACTCGCGGAAGCTGAACTCAATCTCAGTTATTCGAAAGTGTTCGCTCCATGTTCTGGTGTTATCACGAATCTTCAGCTTCGCGAGGGAGCATACGCCCATGTGGGACAAGCGGTTCTCGCCGTGATCGATACGAGTGAGTTTCTAATCGTCGCGAACTTCCGCGAGGTGTCGCTACAGCAGATGAAGGTCGGACAGCCTGCCCTCATCGGGTTACAAGGTATACCCGGTCGTCTTTGGAAGGGGCGTATTCGATACATCGGCTCGGGAGTCGGTCAGGGGCAGGGCATCCCATCTGGAAATTTGCCGGAAGTGAAGAATGAAACGCGCTGGATTCCTCCCGCGCAACGATTCCAAGTCCGACTGTCGATGGATGAGCCGCACTATATTCCGCTTCGTGTAGGAATGACCGCCAGCGCGTCCGTCTATGTGAATCCCGATCATCGGCTCAACAAGCTGACTCGAGTTTTGCATCAGATCGTGTCGTGGCTGTACTTCCTTTGACAAGTTAATGATGCGTCAACGGCTCGCGCCCTTTGGGAAGAGTCGATGCGGGTGGAAGGATTGGCAACGGAGGAGTGGGGGAGAGAGCGGCCCAAAGAAATCCAACGATAATCGATGATCCGAGCGCGACAAGGACGCCAACCACTCGTTCCAGGCCGTTCTGAATCGAACCGAATTGGTGGTGCGGCATGATCATGATCATGGGAAGCACAAGCCCCATCTGAAGTCCCGCATAACCCCAGTCGTCACTTTGGCGGGCCAAACTGACCGCAATGAAGATCCCCAGAAAAACGAAGACGGCAAGAAGAACGAAGCTGGGAATGCGAATCAAAACTCCGAGCGCGACAAAAGAATAAAGGATTGCCAGGATGGCTCCCTCCAATCGTAATGTCCCTTTCCAAAAGAGAGATTGAAAATGAGGGGTGATCGTCAGCATCACGACGGAAACGAGCGCGGTCGTTGCGGACAGATGCAAAAAGTGACTGGTGATCTGGGCCGTAGCGACCGTGAGCATGAGCATGATGCTGTGATTGATTCGATGACGGTCGAGAGGAAAAAGTGCTTCTCCCTCGGTATGAATCATCATGTCGCTTTCGGAACCGGTGATCCAACTGGTCAGCACCGCCACGATAACGCCGATCACGATGGCGATGAATAGGGACCACGCCAGGGGAAAAACCGAATCCGGCACCTGCCGAGCCGCTTGCATAACGGCGGCGAGATAGAGGCCGGCATTAAGAAACGTGTAGGAAAGCCTGTCCGAGAAGTAGACATAAAAAAGAGGAACGATTGCCAGCATTTCAAGCACAAAGCCGAGTTCCGGGGCATTCCGCGTCAGCGTGGCAATCAACAGTGCGATCACGATTCCCAGGCTGCGTCCCAGGATGCGTTCAATCCCCTTCTGAAATGTCGTGAAAGTGAATTGAACCATGATCATGTACGCCGACCAAACCGCCAAGCCGGGCTGGTCGAGCTGAAAATACTCTGCAACGATCAAACAGATTGTGCACGCGAGCGCGACTCGTAGGGCATGGGTCGTGATCAGCATCGATTTGTAAGGTGGATCACCCATTCGATCGCTCAAAACTCAAACCTAAATCGAACTCTCTCCCAATGGTTTGTTACCATCCATGGAGGAAACAAACTAGGCAAGTTTGATGACAGCAAAGATCGGCCAACTCTTTCGCGAATAAAGGAATTCATCGTCATGGGTTGTCGAAAGTTGTTGCAAATCGCGGTCGTGATCCTGTCATCCCTCCCTTCATGGGCTCTTGCGGGTGAACCAGAGGATGTTGTTTTCCAATCGTCGCTCGATGGCACGGAGCAGCGCTACGTCCTCATCGAGCCGGATTCATTTGCCAATGATGGAAGCGGTGATTTGATGATCGCGCTCCACGGCCATGGTAGCGATCGTTGGCAGTTTGCGACGAGCGATCGAGACGAGTGCCGGGCTTGCCGTGGTGTGGCCAAGAAATATGGCATGCTTTATGTCTCGCCCGACTATCGTGCCAAGACGTCATGGATGGGACCGGCCGCAGAGGCGGACATGGTGCAAATCATCGCGGCCCTCAAGAGGCAGTATCGAATCAGGCGCGTTTACTGGGTGGGAGCGTCAATGGGAGGTTCTTCCGTCCTCACCTTTGCGGCTTTGCACCCTGAATTGGTCGATGGTGTTGCTTCGATGAACGGGACGGCAAATCATTTGGAATATACGCAGTTTCAAGATGCTATCGGAGCTTCGTTTGGAGGTTCGAAGAAATCGATTCCCGAGGAATACAAAAAGCGGAGCGCCGAGTATTGGCCCGAACGCTTGACGATGCCCATCGGTATCACGGCAGGAGGGAAAGACGAACTCGTCCCGCCGCAGAGCGTGAATCGATTGGCAAACGTTCTCAAACTACTTGATCGACCGGTGCTCATGATCTACCGAGAAGATGGAGGTCACTCGACGAATTACGAAGATGCGGTTCGCATCCTCGAATTCATCATCAAGTCGAATGAGAGATAAATCGACTCATTCACTTGCCGGAATGATCTCGCGGTACGCTGGTGTCCATTGAGTCTCTTGCACCTTCGCCAATAGTTCCGCCTCCGTACACTTCGGAGCGACTCCATCCTTTTGAGCCGCAAGCCCGACCGCATGGGCGATGGCGACGGCAACCGTCCGAAGCTGACTGACATCGGGAAGAAGTGAGCCTGTTGGACTCGTTCTGGCAGGCGAGTGTTCGCCGAGCGCGCGGGCCGCGGCCAGAATCATCCCATCCGTCACTCGTGTCGCTTGAGACGCCACCACGCCGAGTCCGATGGCAGGGAAGATAAAGACATTGTTGCACTGCGCGATCGGAATCGATTGGCCCCCGTGATTCACGGGTGCAAAAGGGGAACCGGTGGCAATGAGAGCCCTACCGTTCGTCCATTCAATGAGATCACTTGGAACGGCTTCGGAATGAGCCGTCGGATTCGATAACGGGAAAATGACAGGTCGATCGACCTTGCTTGCCATCTCCTTGACGATCGATTCCTTGAATGTTCCCCCGACCGTTGAAAGACCGATCAAGATCGTCGCATTGATCTGCTTGATCACCTCTTCGAGGCCAACATTCTTTCCGTTCGTTACACCGAATTGGGAAAGAACGGACTCCGCCTGGGCGAACGCGTTCTGCTCTGCGGTTAGATCGGTTCGACCGTCATGGAGCAATCCGTTGACATCAATGATCCAGAAGTGTTTCTTCGCCTCTTCGTCGGTGAGCCCGTCATTCACCATTGCTTTTCGCAGCAAGGTGGCAACGCCAATGGCAGCGGAACCCGCGCCAAGGAAGACGATTTGCTGATCGCGAATGGGATTCTTTGTCGCGGCCACCGCTCCAAGGATCGCGCCAAGCGCAACGGCTGCCGTTCCTTGAATGTCATCATTGAACGTTAGAAGCTGGTCACGATATCTCTGAAGAATCGGATAAGCGTGCGGCGTCGCGAAATCTTCCCACTGCAGGATGGTGCTTGGGAGTTCCTCTTTCACCGCCGTCACGAAAGCGTCAATGAAATCATCATACTCTTGGCCGGTGACGCGCGGATGCCGCCAACCAAAGTAATCGGGGTCTTCCTGCCGTTCCGTATTATTCGTGCCGACGTCCAGCACGATGGGAAGCGTTCGCTCGGGATGAATTCCGCCGATCAGTGTGTAAAGAGAGAGCTTACCAATCGGAATGCCAAGACCGCCGACTCCCTGATCACCGATACCGAGGATTCGCTCCCCATCGGTGACGACGATGACATCCACCTCCTTGTTGGGACGATTCCGAAGGATCGTTCGAATTTCATCACGATCGGTGTACGAGATAAAGAGTCCTCGATTCCGCCGATAGATGTGGCTGAATCGCTGACACGCCAAACCGACGGTCGGCGTGTAAAGGATCGGGAGCATCTCCTCAACATGTTCCATCAGCAGGCGATAGAAGAGAACTTCGTTCGTATCCTGCAATGCACGCAAGTTGATATGTCGTTCGAGATCAGTGTCTTTCGCTTGGTACGCTTCGTACGCGCGAGCAATCTGTTCCTCGAGCGTTTCGATATGCGGTGGAAGCAATCCCTTTAGCCCGAGACTGGAACGTTCTTCCTCCGAGAATGCCGTTCCTTTATTTAGGATGGGAGAGTGGAGAAGAATCGGGCCACGAAGCTCTGTGGTTCGGGGACCGGTGGCTTTTGGGTTGACGTTCTGCAAGGCAGTGCTGCTCCTCGGAGACGAAGGTGTTTCGGGTGACAGACCGATAATCTCATCGGAAGAGATTGGTTTTTGCCAAGTCGATGATTTCGTCACCACGCCCATTGAATACCGCCTTAATCATGTAAAGACTGAAGCCGAGCATTTGCTCGGGCTTGATCGTCGGCGGCATCGAGAGTTCCTGTCTATTGACAAAGACCTCGACGAGCGCCGGCCCGTTGTGCTTGAATGCTTGCTCGAGCGCGGGGCGAACTTGCTCCGCGGTCACGGCTTTCAAGCCTAGCACGCCCGCCGCATCGGCCATTTTGGCGAAGTCCGGATTCTTGAGATCCGTGGCGAAATCGAGAAAACCAGACGCTTTCATTTCGAGTTCCACGAAGCCAAGCGACCCGTTGTTGAACACCACCATTTTCACAGGGAGATTCAATTGCTCCAAAGTGAGGAGATCTCCCAAGAGCATGGCGGCTCCCCCATCTCCGGACAACGTGACGACTTGCCTACCAGGATGCGAAACCTGAGCACCGATCGCTTGGGGCAGGGCATTGGCCATCGATCCATGATTGAATGATCCCATCAATCGCCGCTTGCCGTTCATCGTCAGGTATCGCGCCGCCCATATGGTCGGTGTGCCGACATCGCAGGAAAAGATCGCGTCAGATGCCGCGACTTCATCAATCATCCGCGCGACGTACTGTGGATGGATCGGCGTTTCTCCTGGCTTCCCCGTCGCTAAGTCGTCGAGCCCTTGACGTGCCTTCTTGTAGTGATCGAGTGACTTTTGCAGGTGGTCGGCATCGGTCTTTTGAGTCAAATGCGGGAGAAGGGCTCCAATCGTCGCCTTGACATCACCCACGAGTCCGAGATCGACCCGTGTACGTCGACCAATTTGCTCTCCCCGAAGATCGACTTGGATGATCGTCGCCTTCTCGGGATAAAACTGCTGATAAGGAAAGTCTGTGCCGAGCATGAGAAGCGTATCGCAGTTCATGATGGCATGGTACCCGCTCGAGAAACCGAGAAG
>JAIEPU010000109.1 GCA_019748235.1 bacterium | reverse complement strand
TCTCGCAGAGTTGCTCCACGAAAGGATGCGTGGTTGATGGGGATTCTCTCCTTCATGCATCCTTGGCTTCTCGCCGTATTGGTTTTTATCGCGGTCCCCATCATTATTCACTTCTTGAATCGTCTTCGATTCAAGAGAGTTCGCTGGGCGGCAATGGAGTTTCTGCTCGACAGCCAGCGGAGAAATAAGCGCCGACTGTGGTGGGAGCAGCTTCTTCTCTTACTGCTTCGATGCGCCGTGGTCGTGGCCATAGTGATCATCGTGGCACACCCGATGATGTCGAGTCAGTGGGGGCGACTCTTCGGAGGCACATCGAAGCAGAATTATCTCCTCCTGCTCGACGACTCGTACAGCATGAATCAATCGGTGAGTAGTCGAACGTCATTCGACACCGCCAAGGATTTCATCTCTCGTTTCATGGAACATCAAGCGGCAACGGCGTCAGGAAACAGTGTCACCATCCTTCGGACGAGTAAGCCTTCCGCACCCATCCTCCCCCGAACGCGGATTGATGGAAGCAGTGTCAAGCAGTGGAACACCATCAAGCATTCCGAGCAACCAACTTTTCTCGCCCATTCGCCGCTCGAAACGCTAGTCGACGATACCTCTTCCCCACTGCCGCCGATCTCGAAGGGTGATCATGTTTTTCTTCTGTCCGATTTCCAGCGAAAAGATTGGCAGCAATCGGACAGCGTCGAGCGATGGATTCGATCAACCGGTGTATCGATGGAGTTGATCGATTGCGGCCAAGATACTCCATCTAATTTGGCCGTCACGGCGGTCGAACCGACGACTTCCGCGGTGGCGACCAATGCGCCTCTCACCATCCGATTCAGAATTCAGAATGACTCGGATGTTGCCGGATCGAAAGTAGTCGTCGTGCCGCGAGTCGATGGGGTCAATGGGACGGCTACCATCCTTGAGTCGATCCCCGCCAATGAAGCGGCAACCGGCACTTTCGACGTGCTGTTCTCGACATCCGGCATCCATGAAATCGAAGTCAGAATCGAAGAAGATGCTCTGCCAGCGGATAACGTTCGCTACTTGTCCATTGATGTCCCTGAGTCGAATCCTGTCCTCCTTATCGATGGAAGCGACGGGAGGAGAGATTCATACTTTCTCGCTCTTGCCCTTGCTCCCGGTGGTGCTGCCGAGACAGGTTTACAACCCGAGGTGCGGTCTCCGGACCAAATCAGACCGACCGACTTCGCACGGTTCCGGACGGTTTTTCTCCTCGATGTGCCGAAGCTTGAGGAGAACGTGGTGGCGGCTCTCCGGCAATACATCGAACGAGGAGGAGGACTCGCGATATTCACGGGGCCTCACGTCGATATGGATTGGTACAACAAAACACTCTTCAGTAACGATCTCTCTCTGCTACCGGCGTCTCTCGCGCCGATCAAACGAATCAATTCTAATGTAACGTCTGATCAACCGGATTTGACGCCGGACGACCATCCGATCTTTCAATCGTTCAAAGGAGAGCGAAGCTCATTCCTCGACACGATCGCCATCGATACCTGGACTGGAATTGATGAGTCAAAGTTAAGAAAGAATGCGAAGGTCATCGCTCGGCACCGGGACCAGTCGCCACTCCTCGTTGAGAATTCATTGGGTCGTGGACGTGTCGTCATCGTCCTGACGACTGCGGGTGATGAGTGGACATCTTGGCCGCAGAACCCTTCTTACGTCGTGACGTCACTTTTTCTCAACGAGTACCTCTTGCAGCCCATCTCCCCAGAACCTCCCTCGCTCGTCGGTCGGACGTGGAATCTAGAATGGGACGTCGCTGACTATCGACCATCAGCCAACTTGACTTCGCCCGCCGTCTCTCCCGATTCCCCAGTTGTCGATAAATTGGAAAGTCGCGTCAATGAGAAGCATTGTCAGCTCGCGATCGGTCCCATCGAAAGACCAGGAGTTTATCGTCTCGATCGGACGCGTACCGACGGCACGGCAGATTCGATCGCAAGGGCTTTTAACGTCGATCCCCGCGAGGGTGATCTTCGAAAGCCGGAGTCCGATCGATGGTCGATGGAACTCGGCTCCTCGGTTCGGTACAGCCGCGCGGAGAGCTTCGTCGCGTCAGACCGAGAAGCCAGCTCCGGCATCAATACTGGATTGGTGATGGTGCTGGCAGGATTGCTACTGAGTGAGCAAATATTGGCGTATCGACTCGGCTTTCATCGTTAGTGAATTGTGACACAATGAATGGAACGACCATCGATTTTGAAACGCTCAGCACGGGAGGGATCTTTTCTCTCCTCGTGTTCCTGTTTCTGACGGCGGCAATTGTCCTATCGGCATTGACCTATCGTCGAGATACTCACGCGAATTCCCTGCAAATCAAACGATGGCTCTGGGCGCTTCGCGCCGTTGTCTGGTTCATCGTGGTCTGTCTATTTCTAGAGCCACGTATTCAACGAGAGGAGATCATCGATCGCCCCTCGAGGGTCATTGTGGTGATCGATCAATCGCTCAGTATGACACTTCCCGTTGGAGATAGTTCAACGAGCGTACCAACGTCTCGATGGGAGGCAACTCGCGATGCGGTGACGAAGAACAACGTTCTTCAGCAACTGTCGAAGATACATGAGTTGAGCTTTTACTCCGTCGGCAAAGAGGCAAAATCGATCCCCTCTCCTCCGCCGTCGTCAAGCGATGCGTGGAATTCATGGTGGTCCACTTTAAATGCGACGGAGGATGAAACTCGACTGGGTGACGGATTGACCACAATCATTCGGGAGAATCGGACCTCGCCCGTTTCCGGGATCATTCTGTTCTCGGATGGCCAATCGAACGCCGGCTCTAACATCGATTCAGCCATCCGCGCCGCAAAGTTAGCGAAGGTACCGATCCAGGCGGTGGGGCTCGGCACGGAACAATCGCCGATCAATATTCGAATTACGGATCTTCGGATTCCCTCGAAGGTGTTCAAGGGGGACGAGCTTCGTGGTCGGGCCCTTCTACACGTTTCGGGGATCGCGGCTCATCAAGTGCCCGTCGAAATCCTCGTTGAGCCGACCGATAAATCCATCGCGCCCGTTAAGATAGACACGCGCGACGTCACTTTGTCAGCGAACCCCTCCATCGTCCCCATCGAATTCAAGCATCTTCCCGAGGTGGAGGGTTCGTGGCGATTGATCATCCGTTCGAAACCCACGCCCAACGAAATTCGGGTGGAGGACAATCAAGCGGAGTCCACGTTCGAAGTCATCGATCAAAAGATGAAGATTCTTCTCATGGCCGGTGGGCCAACCCGGGAGTTCCGATTTCTTCGAAATCTTCTTTTCCGAGATGCCTCGATGTCGCTCAGCGTATTACTGCAATCTGCGGCCCCTTCGGCATCGCAAGAGGCGGATCGCTTATTGATTTCTTTCCCCAAGAAGGAGGAACTATTCCAATACGACATCGTCATCGCGATTGATGTTGATTGGTCGGCATTCGATAGAAGCTCGCAGCAGATTTTGGAAGAATGGGTTTCCAAACAAGCGGGTGGATTGATAATCGTTGCCGGCCCGGTGAACACTCCCAAACTGGCTCGCACGTCGCCGGCAAATGAGATTGCCGACTTGCTGCCTGTAGTACTCAAAGAAACATTGCAAAGCGATATCGATGCCGGTCGCTTTGCCGAGCCCTGGCCTGTCGCATTCACTCGTGACGGTGAATTGGCTTCTTTCTTGAAGCTCGATGAGGATACCGACGATTCGAAAGAACGTTGGAAGCAATTCCCTGGAATGTTTTGGTGTTATCCGCGCGTCACCCTCAAGCCTGCCGCAATCGCGCTAGCAACATTCAATGACCCGCGCGATCAATCTTCGGAGGGGGGTATCCCACTCATCGTCACACAGTTTTTTGGCGCGGGGCGTGTGCTCTATCTCGGCTCCGGAGAGCTTTGGCGCCTTCGTGAATTCGGCGAGGAGCTCTACGATCGACTCTGGGTACGCACGATTCGTGAAATGAGCCAAAGCCGCCTTCTTCGTGGATCGAATCGGGTGCTTATTCTACTTGAGGGAGATCGTTTCAAGCTTGGATCCGATTTGCCAATTCGTGCTCAGGTCTTGGGAAACGACTTTCAACCGGCATCAGTGAAGACACTACCGTTGACGATTCAAGACTCTTCCGGACATGCTTCATCACTTGAATTGAAAGCGGCAGTAAATCAACCGGGCATCTTTGAGGGGGTGCTCGCACTTCGGCAAGCGGGGGATTATCGCCTTCAACTCTTGGCACCTGAATCGTCGGAACTTGCCGAGCGGCGATTCACTGTCGAAATTCCGGACAGAGAGTTCGCAGAGCCTCGTATGAACCGCGAACTGCTCGAACGAATCACTCGCGAAACAGGCGGTAGCTTAATCCGGTTGAATCAACTCCATCAACTCCCTTCCTTGCTTCCCGATGTGTCCGAACGAACGATCGTTCGGGGCACAGCTCAATCACTTTGGGACAATGCCTGGGTTCTCAGTTCGTTTGTCCTCATTTTGGCAATCGAGTGGATCCTCAGAAAAAGGGCCTACCTCGCATGAGACGAGTGCAACGGACGGCGATGAATGGATTCAACACCGATCGCCAAGGTAGGATTCAAATTGATCAATAGTCGCACTCTGAGCGACTTGATTGCGTGATACACTACAAGCACTCGGTCAAGCTTCGAAAGAGTCCTCGGACGAATAGCTACGATCTTTGTCATCAAGGATGTGAGGTTCGAGTCTGGATGATCATCGTCGACAACCTCACCAAGTCTTTTCGGGATGCTCGCCGTGTCGAAATGCGAGCCGTCGATCACATCTCATTCGAATGTCGACCCGGCGAAATTTTCGGCTTGCTCGGACTGAATGGGGCCGGCAAGACGACCACCATGCGGATGATCAGCACGGTGCTTCGCCCCTCTTCTGGAACGGCGATCGTCGCTGGTCATGACGTTCGGCACGAACCGGCTGCCGTCCGAAAGAGAATCGGCTTCCTTTCCGGTAGCACGGCGCTCTATGACCGGATGACCGCTTGGGAGCATGTCGAGTATTTTGGCAAGCTCTATGAACTTCCTGCGGATCTTCTCGCGGAACGGATGGAAGCACTTTTTGAATCACTACAAATGAACCACTTCCGCGACATGCTCGTTTCGAAGATGTCAACGGGGATGAAACAAAAGGTCTCGATCGCGCGGGCCTTGATCCATGATCCTCCCGTTCTTGTCTTCGATGAACCAACCAGCGGTCTGGACGTTCTGGTCCAGCGCGCCGTGCTCGAACAAATCGCACAACTCAGGCAAGCCGGTAAATGCATCCTTTTCTCGACGCACATCATGCGCGAAGTGGAAAAGCTTTGTGACCGGATTGCGATCGTGCACCAAGGGCGTATCCTCACCCAAGGCACGCTCGCCGAACTTCGAGAACTTCACCGGCAAGACGATATGGAAGAGCTTTTCTTTCAACTTGTCTCTCCCGCCGTCGAATCCCCCGCTTCGATGCCTTCGGCCGATTAATACCTCGATAAGCCGGTTATTTCGGCCGGTAAAGAATCCTCCAATCAGCGAATCGCTTTCCCTCGAAATCCTCGAAAGGATCACAGGACTCATCTTGCCCAGTTTTACGCCGTGAGCTATCGGGCCTTTCGAATTCGGTAGCTACCAAAGCATGAAACGCGAGCAGAAAACCTTGAAGCAGCCGAGCGCTACTCGTCGAACTTTCGCTCGGCGGGTTACTGTCCTCGCCTGGATTGTATTCATCGGGTGGATTTGTATCGGACCCTGGCATCGAAGATGGGTCGAAACCTCCGTCTTCTCACCATCGCCGGATGTGGTCAACGAAGTTCGATGGAGTGGCTTGGAATCATCATCGGCAATCATCTCGACGGGTCCTCTTGAAGCAAGTGCGTCCAGCGTCGATTTGACCGACCGTCTGAAGGAAGCATTCGGCGAACCAGGAATCAAACAACTTCCCCTGGCGGGTTATGGAAAGCATGTCTTTTCCAAATCGAACTTGGGAGTAGCGGATTCCCTCTTCGTCAAAGCATTGTCGCTTCGAAGCGGATCGTCGCATATCTGTCTTGTAACGGCAGATCTCCTCTTCATCAATCAAGTCATCGTTGACGGCGTGATGCAAAGACTTCATGATCGGGGACTCCATCTCACACGAGACCAACTCGTCTTCGGCGCAACTCACACCCATAGCGCCTACGGAGGCTACGCGGGGAAACTTCTCGACATTCCGTCGGTTGGTTGGCCCAGAGCGAAAGTGCTGGAGGTCATCGTCTGCGGAATGGCGGATGCGATCATTACCGCGACCGATCATCATGCGCCGGCGGAGATGGCTTCTGCCTCAAGAGATCTGCGGGACCACCACTATGTAACGCACCGAATCGATTCTAAATTGCCCACGAACGATTGGCTGGACGTCATCGCGATTCGA
Organism: bacterium; assembly: GCA_019748235.1. GTDB lineage: Bacteria > Planctomycetota > Planctomycetia > Kolteriales > Kolteriaceae > JAIEPU01. The sequence continues at coordinate 11,344 of JAIEPU010000109.1, read as the reverse complement.
AATCGGGAAACGAAAGCTTCGATTGCGACTGTCGCGGTATTCGGCGCGCACGCCACCTGTCATTCCAGTCATGATCATCGCGTGTCGGGAGACTATCCCGGAGTTCTCTGTGAACTTTTGGAACGAACCTACCACGCACCCGCTCTTTTTCTCGCCGGCTCCGTGGGTAGCATGAGGCCGAGTGATTTCGGAAAGCCTCGGAGCAAATGGAGTCGTTGGCTGGGATGTTTGTTGGCCCTTGAGGCTGTCGACATGATACAGCATTTAGCGGAGTATCACGAAGATGTAGCTCTCGGATCGGCAGGGATCGAACTGAAGTTGCCCTCGGCGCAGCTCAAGGTCTCTCGCGATTGGCGGTTTTCTCCTGTTGTGTCGGGTATTCTGTGTCCTTCGAACGGTTACTTGCAGGCGGTCCGAATCGGTGACCGAGTCGTATTGACGACCCCTTCCGACTTCAGTGGGGAACTTGCCTTACCGATGCGAGACGCCACTCCCGGCATCACCTCAATCGTCACCAGTTTCAACGGGAACTATGTCGGCTACATTCTGCCTGACGAGCACTATGACCTGGAGACGTACGAAGCGCGAACGATGTCCATCTTGGGTCCGGGCGCCGCTCGCTACTTTCAGACCGCACTCTCACGCTTGAAAATGAAGGTTTTGGATGAGAATGGTATGCCGGACCTTGCCGGCCTCACCCCATCAAAATGACGCAAGTCCTTTCCAGTTCACGCATTGTAAACCAATCAATCTGATTGCTGTTGTTTTTCACCCGCATTCAGCGCGGCGTTTCCGTAAATTCCCTTGGTTCATAAAATTAAGCACAGTGAACTCACATCTTTGGGCCTCAGGAGTTTCCCCTCATGCGTAACTTCGATGAGTTGATGGATCTTCGAGCTGAACGAATCACTTTGTTGTCCCAATTGAACGCGTCGAGCAACTCGCGACGTCAGATCATCAACAAGCGGTTGATGCGAGTCAGCAAGAAGATTCAGAAACTCGCCGGTGTGGCGGTCGTTTCGCCGAAGGCGGAACCAGTCTAATTCAATGAGTTCGCGAATAGCTCAGTGAAACTTCTGAGAATTGAAAATCGAATTCGATATGGACGGGCCGATGGGTCCGTCCATTTGCATTAGTGATCTGAACATCGACGGCCCTCGTTGCCATGTATGATCTAGTCATCCATGTTGACGATGTGGATTGATCTCTTCGGAGATAATTTCGGCAAACGAGTTGACAGACTTTGTCACAAACGAAACTACGGACATTCGGCCATGACCGGTCTTTCCGTCCACCTTGCTCCATCGCTGGTACAACCAGAAAAACTGGCGGGTTCAATTACTGTCATCGTCGATATACTTCGCGCGACGACGACCATGATCCATGCGCTGGTCGCCGGGGCCACGAGAATCATCGCTGTTGGAGAGATCGAAGAAGCGTTCCGAATTTCGAAAACGTTGCCCGAAGGAAGTACCTTACTGGCGGGGGAAAGAGGAGGACGACCGATCAAGGGCTTTGATCTGGGAAACTCTCCGTCGGAGTTTACTCGCGCCAAATGCAATCATCGCGACATCATCATGACCACGACAAACGGGACGAGGGCCATTCTCCATGCTAGAGAAGCCCGCCGAATTCTCATCGGAGCATTCGTCAATTTCAGCGCGGTCTGCCAGGAACTGCTGTCCGATGGAGGAGATGTCCACATCGTTTGCGCCGGCACCGATCAGGAAGTCACGCTCGAAGACACAGTCTTCGCGGGTGCGGTCGTCCAGAAACTCGTGGAGCGCGGAGACTTCCACCTCAACGATGGAGCCAGGATGGCCTGGGATGTTTATGAGGGACACGGCAATGTGCTGAAAACGTCGCTCGAATTGAGCTTGGGCGGAAGAAACCTCATCGAAATCGGCATGGGTTCCGACATCGATCTCGCCGCGCGTGTTGATCGATTCGGAATCATTGGAGAAGTTTTCGATGTTCCCCCCACCGTTCGCATGACTAATCTGCGGTGGGAAGAGCGGATCTGGCGGACTTCATGAGGTGGACAGAAACGCGAGCAGCATGAAGATCCAAACAATGTCGAGAAAATGCCAATAGATCACGCAGATCTTCATCCCGCGATAGCATTCGTGGTCGTACGCATTTTGAAACGCCCGCATGGTGACCACGGTCAAACAGACCATTCCACCCAGCACGTGCACTGCGTGAAGCGCCACCAGAAAAAAGACGACGCCATAAAGACTCATTCGGTGTTCAAGCGCGACTAGGTGCGTGTCCAAGATGTCAAAGAGACTGTAACCCTGCACCGCGAGGAAGATGAATCCAAGAATCGAAGAGACGACTAGCCAGCGCCGCATGGTGAGCTGGCGTTCGCGTTTGACCGCCCGTAATGCTCGGCTGAGAGCGATGCTTGTCGTGATGAGTGCGAGCGTGCTCACCCATATGGAGGGAGGTAACGAGATCGGCACAACGGCGGCGAGACGGGCTCCCGTCATTCGAATGATAAAATAAGCGATCAGACTCGACGCGAAGAACATCCCCAGCGATGCCATGAAGACGTACATCGCCAACTCGACCGGGTGAAATCGAGATCGAGAAATGGCAAGCTGCTCGGGGGTCGGCTTTCGTTTGGGAGGTGGATCAGGCATTTCGAATCTAGACTCCACCATCAATCAATTCCGAAACTGTTACGACTCTTCCACTGACGATTAACTCGTCACGTGTCACCAGCTCAACCAAAACGAACTAGGATTGATCGATTTCTCCCGGCATCGACGCACTAAGGAACATCCATCCGCAATCGACGTTCCCTCTTCGAATTGTAGACACCTCCCACTCTTGAAGCCGACGACACCTTCCAAATGGGATCGCCATCCCCAATGAAAAAGCCACCGCAGGATTCCCCTCCGGTGGCTTCGCTGAATCAGGATCTGGACACTCTGACTTCGTTATGGAGCCTTTGCCGGAGCGGCCGCCGCCGGAGCAGGCGTCTCTGGCTGGACGGCAGCATAGTTTTCAATGTCCGTTTGATACTGCAGTGAGTCCACCAATGTGAAAATCATGAAGAGGAAGACAAAGGCGAAGCAAAAGAAGAAGATCAAATTGTTGAGCGACTTGTCATAACGCAGGTGCATGAAGTACAGAACGACCAAGATCGCCTTGATCGTCGCGATGAACATAGCGATCGGCACACCCCAAGCATGAAACTGCTCGTGTGCGCGAATGAAGTTCGAAATGCTGACGGTCAGGACGGTCAACACCACGAGGATCGTGAACACCGTCAAAAGCGCTCGCACGGGCATGGCGTGCGCTAATCCATGCTCTTCGTCGTGATGGGCAGCTGTACTAGACACGTTCGAGACTCCACAACCATTCGCATTCGATCAATGCGAAGCTCAACTCACCTGATCGCCGCTACTATGAACCGCTGGTTCACCAACACCTGTTATTCGATGAGGTAAAGCATGGGGAACAAGTAGATCCACACCAAGTCGACAAGGTGCCAATAAAGACCAACGTAATCCACGGGTCCGAAATACATCGGCCCGAAATGTCCTTTCACCGATCGAACCAAAATCCATGTGATTGCCACGATCCCCGCGATCACGTGAATAGCGTGAAGCCCCGTCATCGTGAAATAGATGCTGAAGAACACACCTGCGTTCGGCGGAGGGGGACCGACGGGACCATGATGATGACCTTCGGCCGAATGCGCGTCGTGGGCGGCTGCCGAATGATCTCCCAGATCCGACTCGACCTTCTCGACCACCTTGTCGACTTCCTTCGAGATCGACGGAGGTTCGGCCACGTGAGGATTGTCTGAGGTCGGGTTGAAGTATCGAGCCCAGAGATAACCGTGCTCGAATTTCGCGGAGTATTCGACGTACTTGACGCCGAGGAAGATGCCGGCACAGGCCAGCGTCACGACCAAGAAGAAGACGAGTCCATTCTTCTTTCCGAGCTGAGCACAGCGAACGGCCCAAGCCATCGTAAGGCTGGAGAAGAGAAGAACGATCGTGTTAATGGCGCCGTAGGTCGTATCAAGCGCCTGATGTCCCCATTCGAAAATCTCGGGGTGATTGATGCGGTAGATCGCATAGAAGACGAAGAGCCCGCTGAAGAAGAGGACTTCCTGTACCAGGAAGAGCCACATTCCGAACTTACCCGCATCGAACTGCTGCTTCGGCGTTTCGAAGTGGTGAGCTTGGAATGGTCCGTGCTCATGATGCCCATGGCCGTGAGAGGCATGCGCGTCAGTGGTTTCGGCTACCGCGTGATCACTCATCGATCTTTCCCGATACAAAACGATTCGCGAATCAGACCTAACCCACTAAGGGACCCTTACTCGACTCCCCTAGCGATCGCCTCTTACTTGGTCATGACGTATCCTTCGGTCTTCTCGTCGTAGCGAAGGCGATCATAGTCGTAGCAATCGCCGACCGTCGGAGCTTCATGGAAGTTTTCCAGCGGCGGAGGCGAGGGGCATTGCCATTCAAGTGATGCACCACCCCACGGATTCGTGGGAGCCTTCTTGCCGCGGAACATCGAGTGAACCAGGGTGGCGAACGCAACGATCGCACCCAGACCGAGCACATATGCTCCGATGGTCGACCACTGATGGAACGACTGGAATTCAGGGAGATAGTTGTAGTACCGGCGAGGCATGCCTCTCGTTCCCATAACGAACTGCGGGAAGAACGTCAGGTTGAACCCGATGAATACGAGGAATGCCGAGACCTTCGCCGGGAATTCCGAGTACATCTTGCCGCTGATCTTCGGCCACCAGTGGAACAGCCCGCCGAAGAACGCCGTCAACGATCCACCCACCATGACGTAGTGGAAGTGAGCCACGACGAAGTAGGTATCGTGCAGGTGAACATCGGTGTTGAGGGTCGAGAGGAAGAGTCCCGTCAGTCCGCCGATCGTGAAGAGGAACATGAAGCTCAACGCGTAAAGGAACGGTGCGTTGAAGCTGATCGATGCTTTGTACATCGTCGCCAGCCAGTTGAAGATCTTCACGGCCGACGGAATCGCAATGCTGAACGTGATGGCAGAGAAGACCACCGAGGCGATTTTCGACTGACCGCTCGTGAACATGTGGTGGCCCCACACGAGGAAGCCGAGCAAAGCGATCGCCACCGAGCTATACGCGATGAAGCGATAGCCGAAGATGTGACGATGGCAGTTCACCGAGATAAGTTCGCTGATCACGCCGAACGCCGGCAGAATCATGATGTACACCGCCGGATGCGAGTAGAACCAGAAGAAGTGCTGGTAGAGCACCGGGTCACCGCCGTATACCGGGTTGAAGATACCGATTCCCATCAATCGCTCGACGATGATGAGGAGGACGGTGATCGCGAGAACCGGAGTCGCGAGGACCTGAATCAGTGCGGTGGAATAGGTCGCCCAGAGGAAGAGGGGCATGTGGAACCATCCCATTCCGGGGGGACGCATCGTGTGAATCGTCACAAGGAAGTTGAGACCCGTGAAGATTGAGCTGAATCCCAGGACGAAGACTCCCATCGTCGCCGCGATGATCGCTTCATCCTTCGAGGTGTTGTACTCCGTCGTGCTGTAGGGCGTGTAGAACGTCCATCCCGTATCAAGACCCGTCAGCAACAACGCGGACAGGAAGAAGAGTGCTCCCACGCACCAGAAGTAAAAGCTGGCGAGGTTGAGACGAGGGAAGGCCACGTCCTTCGCACCGAGCATGATCGGCAACATGAAGTTACCGAGCGCGGCGGGAATGCCGGGGATGATGAAGAGAAACACCATCACCGCTCCGTGCAGCGTGAAGAGCTGGTTGTAGGTGTCGTGGCTCACGATCGTGTGCCCCGGAGCCCATAGTTCGGTCCGGAGAAGAATCGCGAACGTTCCACCGAGGAGGAACGCCACGCTGGTTGCCACCAAATACATGACCCCGATGCGTTTATGGTCAAGGGTCATCGCCCATGACAAAAACCCATGCGATTGGGTCAGGTAATTGACCGGCTTTGAATCCGGACTGTAAGTCGTCGTCGTGTCAACGGTCGCCATGTTCGGCTCGCTTTTTACTTCTTCGTCTCAGTCTTTGACGGTTGATTCAAGTTTCGAATGAACGTGATCAGGGCATCGATCTCTTTGTCCTTTGTGATCAGGCCAGCCGGCATGATCTTACCAAAGCCCGTGTGGACTTTAGCCATCGGATTGAGGATCGATTCACGAACGTAATTCTCATCCATTTTGACCGGAGCTTGGCCATCAACGGGGACTTCCTTCCCCCACCAGCCGAGGAAGCTCGGTCCGCCGTTCGGCTTCGTCGAGCCATCGAGGCTGTGGCACTGCGTGCATCCACGGCTGGAGTAAAGGTACTCCCCTCGCTTCACGGGGTCGGGGAACCGCTGCTCGAGGTCACTCGCGACGGCGTACCACTTGTCGAAGTCTTCCTGCGTTTCGACGACAACTTCCGCGAGCATCTCCGAGTGCTTGTCGCCGCAATACTCGGCACAGAAGACATCGTACACGCCGACTTCATTCGCGTTGAACCAAAGCTTGGTGTAACGACCTGGAACAACGTCTTGCTTCGTTCGGAACGCGGGAATGAAGAAGCTATGCAGCACGTCCTTGGCATTCATCGTCAAAACGATGTCGGTGTTCACCGGCACGTGAAGACGAGGAACCTTGGCGAAGATGCTCTTCTTGTCGTTCCAGTTAGCATCGTTCGCGACGGAGCCAGATTCGATGATCTTTCCGTTATCATACGAGAACTGCCAGAACCACTTCTGACCATTCACGACGATGTTGTAAGCTTCGTCCGGCATTGACCGCATGTCCATGAAGCTGATGAAGCCGGCATAGAACATGTAGACGAGGAGGAACGAGGGAAGAATCGACCACGCGATTTCAAGGCCGCTATGGTGCGTGGGGTACTTGAGCTTCGGCTGACCGGGACGACGGCGGTACTTGACGCAGAAGTACGCCATGGCCGCCATGATGACGACGAAGAAAAAGATGCTGACCCAGCCGATGAAGAAATAGACCCAATCGACTTCATGGGCGTAGGTCGATCGCTGCGGAGGGAACCAATAGTCCGCCTCCCAAGGGAGAGCAGCAAGGATCGGCGACAACGATAGGTTCGTCATTTCACTCTTCACTTGTTCAAGGGCCCAAAGGCCGAATCAGGCACAACGTATCCAATTCAACGAAAGCTTCGCGGGGACAGACCGACTAAACAACCCCGATCGGCGGATGTTGTTCGGTCACGACTTTCCGCCGCCACTCTCGATTCCAGAAGAAGCCGAGCATGATCGCCATCCCGACGACTGTCACGGCCCCTCCTATTTTCATGAGATTGCGAGCCTTTGGAGCAAACTTTCCCTCGGCTGCGTCATAATGGAAGCAAAAGAGCAGAAATCGATCCGTCGTGCTTCCCACTCTTCCTTCCGACGCATCCACCAGCGACAGTCGCAATACCTTAGGGTCGAAACTGACGCCGTAGACGTATCTCGAGATCTTTCCGTCGGGCGACGCCAAGACGAAGACCGCCGGGTGAGCGTACTCTTTTCTACTTTCGACGTAGTGGTACTGAAATCCGATCGCCTGCGCCAGCTGAGTGATCGAATCTTGATCACCCACCAGAAAATGCCAGCCGCCCGACGAGTTCTTCTTTCCGTACAACTCGACGTATCTCTTTTTCGTCTCCGCCGCCCGTTCGACCTTCTCGGCCGGATCGATGCTGACGCTGACGACGTCGTATTCCGTTCCCGCGACCAGCGGAACATCTCCGAGTGCGGTCGCGAGTCCGGTCAGTTGAACATTGCAAAGCATCGGGCAAGAGGAATAGTTCATCGAAAGAACGACGGGGCGTCCCTTCCCGAAATAATCCTTCAGACGAACTTCTTTTCCTTCGTCATCCCGAAACTTCAGGTTGAGAGGGAGAAGAGATTCAAGATGCTCTTCAACCCCCACCCCCTTCAATTCCTTTGGCTTGAAATCGGGTGCCTCGAGCGAATCGACTTCACTCGATGGTGCCTGGGCAGGGCAATTCGTCGCACCGAAAGCGACAGTTAGCACGACGACAAACAGGCGAGCGAGCCAGTTCTCGTGACGATCGACATTCTCTCTCGTCATTCGCCCGCTGTTCACAGGCTCCTCCCACCGTTACTTGGCCGTTTCCTCCGCGACGAGCTCCATTGCCCGATTGATCGGGATGGCAATTCGCGTGCTATCGCCCACTTTGTATTTCTTGTACCCGTCGAGATCGGCCGCTTGCTTGGCGAGAATCTCATTCGAGACGACTGGCTCTCGCTCTTTCTTCTGCGCCTCTGCCTTATTGTAGGAGAAGTAGGCAGCCTGCACGCCGAGCACCAGAACGATAACGATCAACAGCGTGAAGAAGCCGGTCCAGAAGACCATCTTCGTATCGACGTCATCATACCACTGCTTGTCTTCAGCCATGATTGGCTCCTAGATGTTCTTGAAGGCCAGCGATTCGGGAAGCCGTGGATCGCTGATGGCGACGATCGGTCGGTTCGAAGCGATCCAAACGATCGATCCTAACCAGATGAAAAAGATCCCGATCAGGCACAGGATATCGACCAAGCCAAACGTCGGACCCAAGATGGCTTCAGGGTTCGGCTGATAGTTCGGCCGAATGAGCCAGTACATGTCGACATAACGCATGCCGAGGATGAAGATCGCCCAGAAGAAGAGCGTCGTCCGGTTCCGCTTGATGGTGCGGGACATGAGCCCCACGAACGGAAGAACGAAGCAACCAGCGATCAAGGCAAGCGAGACATAAGGCCAGCCGGTCTCGAGTTCCTGACCTCCCTGACGGACCAGGTAGAATCTGGTCTCTTCAGGAATGTTCGCATACCAGATCAGGAAGTACTGCGAAAACGCGATGTACGCCCAGAAGCAGGTGAAGCCGAACATCAGCTTCCCAAGGTCGTGGAAGTGCTCGACATTGACCACGCCTCGAAGAAGTCCGCGGCTCTGAAGCGTCATGAGCACAATGATCATGAAAGCGAGGCTCGCGACAGCGGAGCCGGCGAAATAATAGACGCCAAAGATTGTGCTGAACCACTCCGGTTGAAGGCTCATCATCCAATCCACGGCGGCAAAGGTGAGCGAACCGGCAAACAGGTAGGCCCCCCAAGTCGACGTCCGCTCCATTTGAAGCGTCAGTTCCGGATCACCCGAGCTATCTTGCTTAAGAGACGTTCGGAAGTAGTAACGAGCCAAGCCGATGAAGACGGCTGAATACACCAAGTAGCGGATAAAGAAGAATCCGCTGTTGAGATATCCCGACTTCTTCTGAAGCAACTCACTATCGTGAACGAGACTCGGATCGTTCCAGGGAAAGAGAGCCGAACTTCCCATCAGAACAGATAGTGCGACAGGAAGGAAAAGGATCATCAGCGGCAGAACACCCTGAGCGATCATTTCCGCCACTCGCCGCATGCCGACACTCCAACCCGCGCGAGTGAGAAGCGTGACGAATACGAGGAACAAACAGCCGAGCGAGATACTCAGAACGAACATGAATGCGATGAGATAGGCATTCAGGAAGTAAGCGAGCCCCTGCCCATCACTCATCGTGAAATAGGAGAGAAGGAAGCTAACGACCAGGGCGGCAATCCCGACCGGAAAACCCAGACTTCGCACCGCGAGCGGGATGTCCGCCAGCGACTGCTGTCTGTCGATCTGAATGGTGTTCGTTGCGGTATGCATCTTTGTTCTCTAGTTCGACTACTGCAACTTCTCGAGTTCAGAGGCCGGCACATCGCTGGCCGAGGCATTCTTCGCACGCTGGAGAGCCTTGATGTACAGGACGATCGCCCAACGATCGGCTGGTGTGATCTGAGACCCGTAACCAGGCATCTTGCGAACGCCGTGTGTGATCGTTCGGAAGAGCTTGCCGACAGGCTGCTCCTGCACGGGCTGATCATGAAGCGACAACGGCTTCACCCAAGTCGGCTGCTCGAGCTGAGCGGCACGGCGAGAAACGAGTCCGTCCCCTACCCCTTCGAGCCCATGACAAGTCGCGCAGTAAATGTTGAATCTCTGCTGTCCGCGTTTCATCACGTCGCCAGGATTCGTCTTCAGCTGCTCAAGAATCTCTGCCGGAAACTCCTTCGTGTACGGAGTGTTGTCAACAGGAGCGGCTGCCGGAGCACCAGGTGGAGCGGCTGGAGCCGGATTCGCTGGGGCTGCTTCAGGCTTCTTTTCCGGTTCAGGCTTCTTCTCTTCCTCGGGCTTCTTTTCACCCTCTTGGTACGCGACGTTTGAGATCGCGGCGACCGGCGCGGAAGGATCGATGCCGTCAAAGAAACGCTGATCGAGCTGCAAGTCACCTCGAGCAACGGTTCCAGGGATATTCGGGCGGAACGAAAGCAAGTCCGCGAAGAACGGATTCAACGATTGCGGTTTGAACTTCGGCTGGAAGTCCATGTCTTGCACCAAATGGATGCGCGGAGTCGTGGTCAGCGTCGCTCGCTTCCGAACGATGAGAATCGGGGGAACCAAGGCCACGATCAGGACGACGACAGCCGCGATCTTGAGCGGAGCGGGCAACGCCGCCGACTCGGGCACGATCATTACTTCTTCCACCGCTGCAGGATGCAGCGAGCGGAGAAGATCCGCGGTCTTCGATCGAGAGAACTTCGGGTCGCTCGCATCGATCGCGATGCAAACCTTGTCGTTGGTTACACCCTTGCGGAAGCGATCGTTCATGAGCCAAGGATTGTAGAGCTTGGGCAAACCGCTTGTCAGAATGATGCTGAAGAAGGTCGCGAAGGCAGTGAAAAGGACCGTCAGTTCAAAGTCAATTGGCATGGACGCGGGGAACGCGAACGGTTGCTTGCCGCTCACTTGGATCGGATAGTCAACCGCATTGGTCCACCACTGCAGTAAGAGCGCGGTCGTTAGACCAAGCACCGCGCCAATAGCGGAAAACCAAGGGAGAATGGTAGGGCGACGCATAATATCGTCGATCCCGTGAAGTGGGAACGGCGAATAGACATCCCACTTGCGGTATCCCGCGTCGCGCACTCGCTCGGCGGCGTGAAGCACTTCGTGCGGATCGCTGAATTCAGCGACCAGTCCCGCAACGACGGGCTCCGTCGACACCGGCTTTTTTTTGTGGCCTTCGTCAGACATGGCTTACGCTCGACCGCTCCTAGTGCGAATGGGTATTCTCGTGTTCATGGTGAGGCTTCGGCATCACCCCCTTCACTTCCGCCATCGCCACCATCGGCAGGAAACGACAGAAGAGAAGGAACAGCGTCAGAAAGAATCCAAAGCTTCCAATCAAGATGCAGATGTCGATTCCCGTCGGACGGTAGTAACCCCAGCTCGACGGAAG
>JAIEPU010000241.1 GCA_019748235.1 bacterium | reverse complement strand
CCAATTCGATTTTGTGAACATATTCCTTCGGCTCGTCCGCGAGTTCCTCGGTAACGAGCGTTACATCCTCAGCCCGCAACTTCTTCCCTTGCTTGATAGGAGCACGGAGAGCCACGACCTGCCGGGCGGGCGCGATGAGAATGCGGATCGGGAAGCGAACCATCTCTCCCCGATCGTCGATTTCGAGGAGTATCTCTTGCCATCCCTCTTGCCACTGAGTTGGCGCAATTAAATGCCATTCGTCCACCCGGTGCTCGGTGAGATAGGAGCAGGCTCGATCAGCTTCGGTGCGAATTCGAATGTCCTCGAGCCGACAGCCGTTCTTGAGTAATGGAAATGAGTCTCCGTTCAGACTGTCATGAACCACGCGAATGATCGCTTCGCGCCAAGTATTAAGTCCCTGATTTTCCGATGGAGTCTTTGGATCAGCTTCGCCACAGGTCACTTCCACACGGCGGGATCCAGAGAATTCGAGATCATTCGTTCGAATGCCTCGGCGATAAAGGCGATCCTTAATGTCGCTCAAATCGATCCATCGCGACTGGCCCTTTTCCGGTGCGGGGCCGAGATCGAGTTCCGCCAATGAACTCTTCAACTCCTCATCCGCAACACTGATCTCGGCAATGTCCGCGAGAACAACCACCGACTTTCCGATCTGCGCATGAGGGAGAAGTCGAATGCTTCCCGCCAAGCTCGATGAGGCGAGCGCAAGCAACGTCACGGTCGCCATGATTCGCGACACGTTTCGTTTTAGCTTTCGAATCATCTCACACCTCACGCGTCACTGTGCGTTATTGACGAAGAGTCCCGACCGTACGAAGGTTTTCATTCGCCGTTTGCACGACTTGAGAATTAAGTTCGTAGGCCCGCTGGCTGGTGATCAGATTGATGAGCTCTTCCACTGGTTCGACATTCGAGGCTTCGAGATAAGATTGCTGAACCTGACCGTATCCGTTCTGCGCCCAAATGCCGGGCTGAGGAGTGCCGGAGGCACCGCTTTCCATGTAGAGATTTTGTCCGAAGAGTTGCAAGCCTTCCGGATTCTGAAAGCGGTTCGCTTCGAGTTGTCCGATGACTTGCGGCTGATTGACGTTCGGCTGGGTCACCGCCACTTGGCCGTCCGATGTAATCGAGACAGAGAGCGCATCTTGCGGGATGATGATCGGTGGTTGCAAGATATAGCCGCGTGTCGCCGTCGCCATGACCAATTGGCCTTGGCTGTTGAGGGTCATGTTTCCCGATCGTGTGTAGTAGTAATTGCCTTGCCCATCATCGACTCGGAAGAATCCTGGCCCATCAATTGCCATGTCGAGTTGCCGACCAGTGGCTTTGATCGTGCCGGGCGCGAAGTTGAGCTGAGTCGCTGATACGCGCGAGCCAACACCAAGCTGTAAACCGATACCGGGGGTATCCGGCGCACCGAGCACACCGGCACCAGGAACCTTAATGGTTCGGTAAAGCAAATCCTCGAAATTGGCGCGAGACTTCTTGTAGCCGTCCGTCCCGACGTTCGCGAGATTATTCGCGATCACGTCGAGATTACGGCTTTGGCCGACCATCCCGGTCGCGCCCGTGTTGAGGGCTTGAAGGCTCATTCGAATCGCCTCCCTTTCAAACCTCTGCTATCCATGCACGCATGGAGATGACTGTTTCGCATTTCCTTCACTCAAGCAACCGACGGCGCATCAGGGGCGCTTACGGATTGGGAGAAGGAACCTGACCGACGAGTTGACTCAAGGTGTCGTTTTGAAGTTGGACCATTTGAATATTCAGTTCGAATGCTCGAGCCGTCTCAATGAGGTCCGTCATTTCGTTGACCGGCTCGACGTTCGATCCTTCGAGAAACCGCTGCATGATTTTTGAATCGCTCGGCTTATCGAACCCGTTGTACGTGAAGAGACTTTCCCCATGAGGTTCGAGCGAGTCCAGTTGTCGGGGATTGACGACAGCGATCGTCCCGACATGGCGACCCTCTTGCATGACCTTGTTCTCACCTGTCACGTCGAACGGAAGCGTGGGATCGATCTTTACTGGGCCACCGTCGATACCAAGGAGCTTTCCGCGGCCATCGTCCGTGAGGAGCGTTCCATCACTCGCCATGCTGAACGCGCCGTTGCGAGTTAAATAGGTCTTCCGATCTTGTTCGATGCGAAAAAAGCCGGGACCACTAATGGCCATGTGAAACTGCGAGTCAGTCGGCTTCACCGGACCCAATGTGGAAACGTCGTTGCACGTTTTGGCAAGATTGACCCCGCCTCCCATGTTTCGCGGATCATTTCCCTCGACCGGAGGAGCCTTGCCGTTTTCGGATTGTTGGTCCAGCCGCTCACGGGCAATGGCGAATTGGCGGCGGAAGCCCGTCGTGTCAACGTTCGCGATGTTGTTCGCGATGACGTCTTGCCGAAGGCTTTGCGCTCTCGCGCCGGCAGTCGACAGATACAAGCCATAGATCATGAGACACCGCTGACTTCGTGGGCCGTGCCGATCCCCACCCCTGTCCGCGTGACATGGAGTGAGAGTTGGCAAAATGTTCCTATCAGTTATTTTCGGCAGGATTGAACGAAGGAATTGATTATTCCGGTTATTTCACCACCAGTGGCAAGTTGGTGAGCTTGGAGGAATTTACCGCTCGTGAGCGTTTTCCCCCAAAACGCCTAAAGCCTCGTCCGATTTCCATCCCGCGGAAGGGATGAGAATCGACGAGGCTTTCACTGTGCAGCGTTATGGATGAGGAATGAACTTCGCTAAACGTAGGGATAAAGCCAATTGGGAATCACGTCTTGTCGTTGATTCAACACGGTGCCGAGTAATTGCATTCCGTGGAGTTGCAACTGATCGACCGCGTGCAGGATCGTCTGTTGACGAGTTACTCCCGCGCGAATGACGAGGATGGTATTCACGATGAACCTACCCCATCGATATGCTTCCGCCGCACGCTTCAAAGACGAAGTGTCGTAGAAGACATACCGAAATCGGTCTTCGAGCGAGCGGATGACCTGTTGCAACCGGGCGTCGGTCGCCAACGATTCCAGGTCAAGCTTTCGCCCCGCCGGAATAAAGACAAACGGCGAATGACGGCTACTCACGATCACTTGATCTAGGGTCGCTTCCTCGAGAAGAAGCTCCGCCAGGCCAGGTCTAGACTCACAGCGGCTCGCGCGAGTAAGACCGAGTCCATGAAAGTCGGCGTCAACGAGACAAATCTTTCCCGGTAACGTGGCGGCGGCACGACCGGCTAATCCGAGCGCGACTGTCGATGTCCCCTCGCTCTCCAGCCAACTCGTTACCACGATCGACTGAATATTATGATGCCGGATCCCCGCTTCTTCGTCCTGTATGTCCTCGTCGCTTCCGGTCTGCGAGAGCTTTCTCTGAACTTTGACCCAAACCTGATCAAAGATTTCATCGATACCTGGTTCGAAGCCCACCGACGTATCGACGCCCGGGGTCTCTTTCGCTTCGTTCCTCGGGTCGAGCTTGATATCGGCGAGGGTTGATCCTTTCGCCGGGGGCAAGGCGACGGCAAGCTCGCCGGCCTTCAACGAGGAAACTTCACTCCGCGAAATCTTTCGAAGAGCCGCCGAGGTTTCCCCGGTCATCTCGGAACGCCGAGGAATCGGAGGATGTGCCGACGCAATATTCATCACCGTGCCCGGCGACGATACCGCGTGGAGAGCATCCATTTCGGAGAGAGAAGGAGCTTCGACGACCGGCGGGGCAATCGTCTCGACCACTCTCAAATTTGACTCAGCGGATTGATGCCGTCCCATCAACAAGGCAAGGCGAGTCGTTCGCGCGGCCGGGGCCGAATGTGCGGAATGCTCGTGAGGCGACGATTCGCTCTTGAATTCCGATGGGGTGACTTGTTTCTGCATGAGCTCCGCCAAACGGGAAATGGCGCCGGGAGAGAGATCTCCCCCGCGTGGAGCAGCCTCACTGGGGCGCGATTCTTGTCGCCGAAGGCTTTGCACGAAACGCGACATGTCGTTTCTGAGCATGATTTCCCTGCCTATAACGCTTTGCCGCTTGTGAACGAGACCGGATGGCCACTCCGAGTTCGGGGCAATGATCCGAAGACGTTCAGGTCAACGGACAAACCTTCCAAGTCGTCGATGCTGTGAATGCGCTGATCCGATCCGGCCCATAAGAACACCAGCACGAGATAGGCCAACAATCCTCCGAAGATGCCGGCCATGATGTTCCGTTCAGTCTTCGGACGAACCGGAAATGGATCGACCATTCCCGTCCGAATGACGACTCGTCCGATCGGCCGATCGAATGTCGCCGCGGGAAGATCGTCCGGAAGAGGTTTGGGTGCGGCCACCGACACCGGAGGAGCTGATTGAGTGGTTGACGGTGGCCTATCGGCATTCGCCGGCGTTGATGGATTCTGCGACGTGATGTTCACGAGCTTCTGAACTTTCGCAAATCGCTCGCGATCGACTGAAAGTTGCTCTCGCTTCTTCTTGAGATCGGTTTCCACTCGCTGAATTTCAGCCTCGAACTTCGATGCGATTCGGCTTTGAGACGCCTTGAGTTGTTCTTCGACTTCGCCAATCCGCCGATCGACCGCTTTCAACTCCGGATGGGCTGCTTTGAGCGTCGTCGCCAGCCGGGTCCGCTGTTGAAGGAGCGCATCCCGCTCACTTCGAAGAGACTGAAGCTCTGGATTCTGTGATTCTATTTCCGCGGGAAATAAGGCTGCCACTGAACCAGCCTCAATGCGATTGATGGCCGCCACTAACTGGTCGGCGTCACTCTCACGCTTTGCCAAGTCGCGAGCCCGACGTTCGATCGAATCCTTGAATTGATCGATTACGAAAGGAAGCCGAT
Source organism: bacterium (assembly GCA_019748235.1). GTDB lineage: Bacteria > Planctomycetota > Planctomycetia > Kolteriales > Kolteriaceae > JAIEPU01. The sequence goes on along the minus strand of JAIEPU010000241.1, from coordinate 12,853 downwards.
CGGGTTCGACACCAAGCTCATTGGCCAATTCGATCAATTGGGGATCCGTGACCGCGGCGGTCGGCTGTACGGCGGAGTCTACGGTCGTCGGAGAGCTGACATGCGAGCGGCGATGACTCGTTCCTCTCCCCGTCGCACGCGAAACGAGCAGCGTTCGTTGCTGGAACTCGCTGTCGAGTCGTGCTCCGTAACGGTTGAGCATCTCCTTGGCACTGGAAGCGCTGCTTGCGGGGATATCGACATGCATCAGCCAAATACTACTTCCCGTCGGCTGGGTAGAGATTGGTTCAAGCTGAATCGATCGACTGACCCGCTCGAGCTGTTTGACTCCTTCGGGAGGAGCATCTTTTACAAGCAATTCGAGATTGGCATCACTGTGAACGAGTTGCCATAACTTGGCATTGTCCGGCAACAATACTCGAGTGGGAGCGCCATCAGGGGCGGCGGCAAGCTCAAGCTGTCCTCGATAGGTTCGCTCTTGGAAATAGCTGAACCCAGCGCCGATCAACCCGCCGGCCAGTGCAAGCACGACCAGCCAGAGTCGATGCGCAAAGAAGGTGCGCAAAAATCGACGAAGCCGTCTGGGCTTTCGAATTGCCGGCGTACCCATTTCGTTTGCCCTTCCTTAGGCAACTCGCAACTCTTGCTAACTTAAACGACCCAAATCAACGTGTTCACTGATTCACCAATCGAACCATGACGCCGAATCCGGGGAGTGCACGTTTGTAACGCTCGTTGATCTCGTCTTGGACTTCCGCGAGCTTTAGCCCGGCGGCTTTGAATGCCCCCAGTTGAGGAAGGCTGACCATCCCGCTGTCATTCACTTGCGTCGTTCGATTTCCTGCCGTTCGGAAGGCGGCTCTGATATCGCGCAATAGCTCTCCCGTCGAGACCAGTGTGACAAGCACTTCGGGATCGACGTACATCGTTCGATACTGATCACCTAAACTCTTCGCCAATTCAGCGACGTTGTGATTCGCCGCGTCGACAACCCCGATGTAAGGAAGTGAAATCTTTCCGTCAGGCTGAATGCGAACCGTTCGATCAATGCCCGCTGAGCGTCCTCCGCCAGTGGAATCACCGCTATTGAGAAGCTCCACGCGAATATCATCGCCCGGAAGTAAAAGATAGTCGCGACCGATCGACCATGACTCGCTGTAGGTAATTTCGAGTTGGTCGCCTGGCTTGACGACGTGCTTCCCATTCACCGGTGGCTTGTCGGGCGAGAAGATCTCTCGAGCACTGTTCTTCCTTGTTTCGACACCAGGAAGAGGTCCTGGTGATTCCGTCACGTTCGTCGCGGCAAGTCCATCATCGGAAGTTGCTCGATCCTCAGACGACGAACCTTTGATGGAAGGATCACGCGCCGGCAAATCGGGAAGATCTCCGGTCGATGGTTTTGACGGAGGAGTCTGTTGAATTGAATCCGGTTTATCCGTCACCGAATCAATGTGGCCGCGAGAGGGAGCAGCTTTCGGAGCATTCGTCGTTGACTGCGGTATGGAACGGAGCGGCGCATCCTCGACGGCCTGCACGGTAGGATCAGATTCAGCCTTCGCGGACGAATCGGACGAAGATGGCTCGGACTGCACGACGGGTGTCGTCGCTCGCCGCGCCGCGCCGGTGACCGACATCCATCGTTCGCCGCAACCGAGCAGCGTGGCTGCCAGTGTCGCCGCGATCATTTTCGCGATGGGCTTCGCCACCTTTAACCTCCCTGTTCCAACCCGATCGTCATGCCCAAATAGCTCTGCAAGCTATTCCGCCCGATCCTGGGGATGCTGATTCAACTCGCCCGTCCCTCGCGCCGACTTTCGCACTTGCGAGCTTCTCGCCTCCGCGACTGGAATTCTGCGAGATTCCGATCCCTCAACGTCGACTCGGGGTGGGATCTTGCTCTCCCACGCCGCTGAAGCGCGCGGGATCGGCTTACCGCCAGTTTGCTCATCGACTCCACTCGTCGGTGTGATCACCGGGCGATTCGACCCTACGGTCGGTGTCTCTGAGGGAATCAGTCGGGCGTGTTCATTTCCATCCGTCCTCAAGTCAGCCGAAGAGACTGAAGCAAGTGATCCATTCTTCCGAACCTCGATCGAAAGAGGTCGACGAGCAAATGAGTCCGCACCTGACGGCATCACTTCAGGGAGCTTCCGATCCGGGACCGAAAGCTTTCCTTGATTTATCTTTTGCGCGGAACTCGCCACCGTTTCCCTCGGAGGAGACTTCTCGCCGTTGGATGCGGCACGCGCTGCGGTCGAGCGACCGAGATTCACTTCGGCTTCACGCTTGATCCAAAGGACCCGACTCAGTTCTTGCTGTGCCCAGGTTCGATCGGATGCATCCAGAATGTCGCACGTTCCAAACTCTTGCAATCGCTGGACTAAGTCGGCGACATCCGCGGGATAAAGTGCACGCGTCGCGGTTTCTAGATCGAGCCGCGCCAGTTCATAGGCGGCGGGCAAGTAACGAGGGTCGAGCCGATTCGCCTCGATGTACGAAGCGATGGCGGAACGTGCATTTCCCTGAGCGGCGTGGACTTGACCTAAGAGAAAGTGTGCATCCGCATCGGGCGCGGTTGCAATGGCCGACTCCAAGCATTGAATTGCTTCGAGATGCCGGCCTTGTGCCAGTCGACGGGCTCCGATTTCACGCATCGGCCCCGCAAGGGTCGGGTCGAGTTGATTCGCGACCATGTGACAAATCTCGGCAGACGAAGCCGCTTGTGAGATAAGCGGCTTCTCCTCCGACTCGACGAGCTGATAAGCACGGCCCAGCCCAAAGAACGCCGGAGCCAGATCAGCACGACGATTGACTTGATCCGCGAAACACTTCGCGACCTGTTCCGTTGTCAGACGATGATTCGAAATCGCTGTCGAGGTCGCGATTGGATTGTCCAGGAACTCGATCAATGCGGTCCCTACCTCGGCGGTTGTGTTCTCCGAGGCACACGCACGGATGGTCGATTGGAATCCTCGAAGGGCGGTGTATGTCGCGCCCCGCTCCAACAGATCCTCCGATTGGTTCAGCTGTTCGACGACGTCTTTTCTGTCACCCATCAGGTCAACAGATTTCGGTGAAGAGGTTGCCGGCTTGGCAGAGACCGACTTCTTCGTCGAGGAAGGAAGTGCCAAGTTCACTTCATCGTGATTCAGCTCGATGATGATTCGACGGCGCGGTGGCACGAACGTCGATGACGCTTTCAAGTACTCGACTTCGTACATACCTGAATCGAGACTACGGAATGAAGCGTGATCAACTTCGACCGAAGCGCGGATTTCTTCACCGGCTTGGTTACCTGTCATCTTTCGCAGAACGACTTGTATGACCCGCTGTGAATGTGGATCGATAACGGGAGGAACGAAGAGAGTGACTTCGGGCGAATTATAAATGATGGTCGGATAATGAGCATTCGGGTCGACGGGACCGGCCGATACCAACATGCCATCGGCATCCCCCTCCCCCTGTGAACTCACTTTCTTGATCTGCGGCTTGTTCGAGGTCGGGCCATTAAGTTCCCGGTGGAGGGCTACTTGATGCTGTTCATGGGCCGGCAATGAACGCGCAACGGCTTCTGGAGTGACTGAGTTTGGAGTCGACTTCTGCGCGGAGACTGCCTTGGGAATGGGAACCCCTTGGTTAGCTGCAGCGAGGTTCCGCTTCACGATCGATGATGAGTCCGCTGCGGATTGCTGCGATCTCTCTTTATTTCCGGCAGGCATGACACTGGGATCGACGATTTCGCGCTCGCTGGAAGGTCGAAAGGCAGGAATGCTTTCGCCGACCGATCGATACTCGGCTTGTTGAATCGAGGAATCCTTCGGGGCGGAGGTCCCAATCGAATGAATCGCTGGAGCTATCGTGGCGGGCTGAACCACGACTTCGAATCCCGAAATAGATGTTGCTTGGCAAACCAATGCGAGTGGGACGAGTCGCCAACAACGTTGACCGAGCGCAGCAAGCCTGGTGCGACCCAGAGATCGCGCGAGCGGCGAGTGACGGCTGCGATTCTTGACACCCATGGAGGGAACTCCATCCCTCGGCTTCTGCTTGAAGCCGATCTTCCGTGGACTCGGCATCCCGCGCAAATTGCCCAGCATCGAACACCGACGATGGACCCCGCGCAAAGGGACTTGTTGGAAGAATCGGCCGTTACCCCTCAATCGCTTCAATCGTCATAACACGAAAGAAAAGATCTTTCCGGGATGGAGCGAAGTTGGCGAAGCTAGCAAAGACAAAGAGGAGATGGTTGGCGAGGAATTGGAGAAAGTGGGGAATGTCAGAGATTTGGGAGTTTTAGAAGTCCGATCTGGAACTCTGGATCAATGAGCGATGAAGTCACGAACGGAAGCGGCCGTCTTCTCCGCATCAACGATGCAGTCGTTCAGTGCAACGCCCCGATAGAGATTTCCTCCAAGAAAAAGCCCGGGATGTTGGCGGCGCCGTTCTTCAATTCGTTGCAGCCGATCAAGATGCCCCAAGTGGTACTGGGGAATGGCGCGCGGCCAACGATGAATCCATCGAAAGCTCGGTTCCGCCTCAATGCGAAGGGTGATTCTTAAATCGTCCCGCACCGCAGCAACAATCTGGTCATCCGACCAATCCACCACGTCGGGACGTTTTGATCCTCCCAGGATAGCCCGAAACTGAACGTATCCCTCAGGAGACTGGTGCGGGAAGATCGAACTCGAAAAGATGACTCCCAGCACGGGCCGGCCCAATCGAGCCGGCGCGAGATATCCGAAACCTTGGGGGACCTTCGTGAACTTGGCGACGGGAAACCCAAGCACAACCACCGTTGCCGGTGCGTAGGCGATGCCCTCTATTTCTCGAGAAAGCTCCGGATCGATCGGTCTTAACAACTGTGCCTGCGTTTGCCCGGGAGATGAAAGAATGACGGCATCGACTTCCGTCACTCTCTGGTCATGATGAACGTGCCATCGTTGATGGGATGCTCGTTCGATTCGGTCGACGGCGGTGTTCAAAATGGGTGGGCGATTCAGTCGGGACGCCAGAGTCGTCAGTAAGACTCCCATTCCACCAGCAATGGTCGTCAGATGACCACGAGGAGAGCCGATCGGAGCAGGTTCCTGATTTTGATCTAGTTTCTTCGCGTTCGCTTTTCTTTCCTTGGCGAGTTGGTTCATTGCGCGAAAGAGGCCGCCATACTTCATCTCCATCTCCCTCATTCGAGGAAATGATGCGGGAAGACTGAGTTGGCGACTCTCTCCGGCGAGTATTCCCGTCACAAACGCATCAAGAAGGGCCTCGGTCGCTTCTTTACCGATACGACGGCAACCGAAGTCATAGATCGATTCATCACCTCCATCAAGTTTGGGCCTGATGAATCGCTCCCATGCCACTCGAAGCTTCCCTTTCCAACTCAGCAAATCCGAAGTGAGAAAGCTCATGAGTGAAGCAGGAAGTGCCCGCAGATGATCACCCAGAAAGATGAATCGAGTATTGGAGGAGGGATTCGCACGTACCAATCGATCCGTCAATCCGATCGAGTCACAGAGGCGAAGAGTGGATTCGCGATTGTCCAGAAATCCATTGGGACCACGCTCGAGCAAGTAGCCTTCAGAATGCTCCGTCCAGGCGGTCCCACCGACATGAGAGCTGCGTTCGAAGACTGTAATGTCGGAGTCCGGCGGGAGGATTTGCTGCAGGTTCCACGCGGTTGCGAGGCCCGAGATTCCCGCGCCAACGACAGCAATACGAGACGGCATCATTCGTCCCTTTCCAGCAGAGAGGTCAACACGACCTCGCACTGGTCGTTATCCCAATCGAAAGGGCCGCGTGCTAGGTATCCCAAAAAAAGATCGCCATGCCGGGCAATTACCATTCTGACAGTAAGAAAGAATATCCATCACAAGCTGTTTAATTTCAATATCTTATGACGTATATCGACGTTACCCATTAAAAATGGGTATGGTACACGATCGATGGAGCAGGCATATATAATCGACTGTGGCAAGTTTGGCCCGAAATTTGCCGTATGTGTCAAGCCGCGAGAGAACCTGTCGCCGGGAAGCATTCATCCCCTTCCGTTGGTCGCAGAATGACCAAATGGTTCGCGCGGGAAGCGAAGCGTGGATGTGGTCTCGGAATCCCTCAAAAACTGATCAGGTTGGAACTTCATGCGTTTAGACGTCTCGCAACAGATGCGAATGCTTCAGCAGATGAAGCTGGCGCCACGCATGATTCAATCGATGGAAATTCTCCAGTTGCCGATCATGGCCCTGGAAGAACGGATTCGAGAGGAAGAGCAGCAAAATCCGGCACTTGAAACAGGTCCCTCTCCCAACGAACAACCGACTACCGATCTGGAAGCTCAGTTCGAACCACTCAGCAAAGCAACACAAACCGAAACGCGGGAAGACGCCGGTCCTTCCGAACAGGAATTCGAAGCCTACGAGCAAGCCAGCAATGAGTGGAATGAGAACTACATCCCCGATCATCGTCCCTCGCGGGCGGCGAGCATCGAGATGGGCGAAAAGAAGCACGAAGCCATGCAGAACATGGCTGACCGCCCCTTATCACTCGAAGAGCACCTGCTCGACCAACTCAATTTCTTCGATGCACCTGCCGACGTATTAGAGTTCGCGAAGCACATCATCTCGAACCTAAAGAATAACGGATACTTGGCCGACACGCTGGACAACCTTCGCGCGAGCTTCGGCCGTCCACTGAGCGATGAAGTCGTTGAGGACGCGCTGGACCTCATTCAACACTGTGAGCCGACCGGCGTCGGGGCGCGAAATGAAGCGGAATGCCTACTTCTTCAACTCGAAGATCCTGATCCCGATATTCAGCACGTGGCTGTGCTCAGGACGATCCTCGCGAATCACTTCGATGATTTGGTGCATAACCGACATCCCGAAATCAAGCGAAAGACTGGTTACTCGCTTGAGCTGATTCGAGAAGCGATCGACGAACTCCGATTACTCAACATCAATCCCGGCGCCACTTATGCATCGACGCCGACGCAATACGTTGTGGCGGACATCATCGTTGAGCAAGACGAGAAGGGTGAGTTCGTCATCAAGATGAACGAGACGAACACTCCCAAGATTCGAATCAGCCGCGAATATCAGCAGATGCTTCAAGAGAAGTCTGCCGATCCGACTACCTTGGACTACATCAAACGGAAGATCGAAGCCGCCAAGTGGCTCATGGATTCGATCGAGCAGAGGCGAAACACGCTTCGCAAGGTGACGAAGGCGATCATTGACCATCAGCGGGCATTTCTCGAGAACGGCCCTGATTACATCGAACCGCTCAAAATGCAGGAAATTGCCGACCGTGTCGGCGTTCACGTGACGACCGTCAGCCGAGCTGTCGATGGGAAATGGGTTCAGACCCCGCGCGGTACGTATCCGCTGAAACGATTCTTTGGCGGCGGTACGCAAACGGCGGACGGGCAAGACGTCGCTTGGGAAACCATCAAACGGCGATTGACCGAGATCATCGATTCGGAAGACAAACACAATCCGTACAGCGACGACGACCTAGTAAAGAAGCTAGCGGAGAAGAACTATCCGCTCGCGCGCCGAACGGTGACCAAGTATCGCAAGATGCTTGGCATTCCCTCCAGCCGGCAGCGTAAAGTTCACACCTAATGCCGATCATCGAGGGAGCGGAATTCGTCGCAAAAACTCCTTCGTGATCGTGATGCGGCCACCCCCTAGAGCGGTTGCGCCTAACTCATGCTGCAACCGCGAACTCACCAACTCACCGTTCAAATAGTCGCAGAGTCCTTCGAGCGCGGAGAGGTCATCCTGAGGATGAACGATCGTGTAGGTTGACACCGCTCCCGCGCAACACCCCTCTCGGTCCAGAAACGCTTCAACTCGTGTCGACAGACCGGCCACCAGAATCTTCGGACGACGAACGCGCGTCAAGCGAGTCCGCAACGACGGCAAGAGATCCTCCCGCTCGTCAATTACAGGCCTGTCAAATCGTTGCTTGAGATAGCGACATTCTTTCTCCCCCCACCGGCAACACCCCGGATCGATCAATCCCGTGGTCACGAGCTTCAACAACACCGCTTCATTTTTCGATCGACGAGGGGTCTCGGACGATTCCTTGATGAAGGGTTGGAGATCATAGGCCATCCCCGTCGTCATGCTCCCCCAAAGTTCGAACTGGTCCTCTAACGACTGATCGCTGGTATGAATCAAATCGTTTCTCTCACCAAGCAGCGGTGACCACCAATTGTCACTCTCAATCGTGACGGATTGGAATCGAGGGGATTCGCCAGGTCTAAATTGGTCCTGACTCACGAGACAGGAGCCCGCCGGCACGCTTGCCTTGAGATTCCCTTTTAGGACGAGGCTGGTCACAAAGATATTCGCATCGCGAAAAAGAAATGGATCGGAAGAAGCGTGGATCATCACCGGAGGACGGGATTGGAGAAGGCGCTTCCTCAAGTTCTTGACAGCACTTGTATTCAGCACGGCGCGAGGTAGCACGAATCCGATCGCGCCATCGGCCGATGTCAGATGATCTGCGAGAGCGAGAAAGTAGTAAGCGAGATCCGCCGTTCCTGTGAGGTCGGCAAAGACCCGGCTCGAATCTTCTTTGACGGCCCGGAGGGCATCTTCTCCCTCAAGTTCGATCGCGTTGGCAAACGGGGGATTGCCGACCATCACGTCGAAACCTTCTCTCGATCTCCGAAAAACATGAGGAAATGTTCGATGCCAGTCAAATCCTCGTTTGCCGCGTGAGACATCAAGACTGTTGGCATTGACGATGTTCGGCGTGAGTTCTTCCATTCTCTTTGGTGATCGTCCCGCCCAAAGCCACAGAACGATCCTCGCCGCCTGCGCAATCAATGGGTCGATATCGACGCCATGAAGAAGACGCCGAACGACCTCGGCACGAATGGCTTGCTGAGTCCCCACATCGACTTCTAAAGTGCGGTGACGAATCAATGTCAGTTGGGTCGCAAGTAGGTCACCGGCAGGCAAAAGAAATATCGCGGGCCCACAAGCCGGGTCACACACATAGAAATCGAGAAGGGCTTCTTCCGCCTTGCCGCGATCCGATTTGGACCATTTATCGATGGATGGCAACGGCTGATCATCGTGCCGACCGACGGCCGCGCGAATACGATCCATCAGCATCGACTGAGTCGCATACTCCAGGATTGGTTCGACTAAGAATGAAGGAGTGAAATAGGCACCCGAACGACGGCGCGACTTTCGGCGGTCATCTTCGGCAGTCGTATCGAGAAGCCAAAGATCGAACGCGTGCGCGAAAGCTTCGGCAGAAATGTCGATCTTTTCCGACGGATTGGAGAGAATTCGTTCAGATTCGGACAGCGCGGCAGCCCAACGTTCCTTGGGCGTACGGTCGATCGAAGTCTTATCCCATGATCGGCAGAGCAGATCCTTTGCCACCGTCACGTCGGTTTCGAATCGATTCAATCGAATTGGTATCGGCCTTCCTTGAGCACCGCCAGACACGCTTGGTGGACCTTTCCATTCGTCGCGAGGATCCCGCGCCCTTTCAGCGACTTACCCGTTCCCTCGTAAGTGATCGGCAAGCCGTCGACGCTGGTGATCGTCCCCCCTGCCTCCTCGACCAAAATATGCCCCGCGCAAACGTCCCAATCTTTTAGTGTCAGATAGTCACCCAAGTAGAGATCAGTCTCGCCTCGCGCGACCTGAGCCAGCTTGATCCCGGCGGAATACGTCTGAACGGTATCCTTCGTGCCGAATGCATCAAGAAGCTTCTTTCGGCCTGCCTCCTTCTGCGAACGGCTAATCGACATAATACTCTTTGCGAGCACATCGGTCGCGGTCACTTGCGTCTGCTTCGGCGCGATTCCTTTGTCGACGACGTGACATCCCTTTCCTTTGACCGCATAGGTCAAGCGATCGATTCCCGGTTCGTACACCGCACCCAGGATCACGTGGCCGTTTTCGACCAGGCCGATCATGATCGAAAACTCGCCGTTCTTTTTTGCAAATCCGCGCGTGCCGTCGATGGGATCAACGATCCAAAGCCTGGGGCTCGAGCTTCCGCTTGCCTCGCTCAGCGTCGGAGTCGATTCTTCGCCACAAAGCCGGTCCGCGGGAAAAGCCGCGTGAAGGCGTTTGAGAATGATTTCCTGCGACGCACGATCGGCATCCGTGCTGATATCGGCGGGGGCATCCTCTATTTTCTCAAACGATTGATAAAGGCGGAGCACTTCGGCGCCCGCCGCACGAATCGCCTCGAGGCAAACATCAAGCTCGTTTTGAAGATCAGCCATGAGTGAAGTTTCCGACACGTTCGAAGCGATTCGTTTCAAATGATCGTTACTTGCCCGATTTCAACCAAGCTTCCATGGCATCAAGTCCACCCTTGATCGTCTCCATCGACGTCGCGAAGGACATGCGGGCGAAACCTTCAGCGCCGAAAGCGGAGCCTTGCACGGTATTGACATGACCGTCTTCAAGAAGTGCCAAGCAAAAGCTTTGCGAGTCGCTTACTTTCTTCGCACCGAACGTCTTTCCCAAGTAAGCGCGGATGTCGAAGAAAGCATAGAACGCGCCGTCAGGGGGATCGATCGAAATACCCGGAATGCTATTGAGCCGATCACACACATAATCACGGCGTTTGATGAATTCCTTCTTCATCTCCTCGACGCATTTCTGATCCCCCTTGAGTGCCGCGATTGCCGCATATTGGCTGACGCTCGAAGGGTTGCTGGTCTGTTGACTTTGGATGTTATCCATTGCCTTGATGATCGGCGCAGGTCCGCACGTCCAGCCGATTCGCCAGCCGGTCATGGCATATGTCTTGCTCACCCCGTTGATCGTCAGTGTTCTGTCAAACACTTCGGGTCCAAGGGCGCCAAAAGCCTGGAACGGCGTGTCGGTGTAAATGAGCCGTTCGTAGATCTCGTCCGACAATACGATCAGATTCTTTTCTACCGCGACTTCGGCAATCGCGCGGAGCTGGTCGGCGGGGTAAGCCGAGCCCGTTGGATTACTGGGAGAATTGAGCATGAGCAACTTGGTCTTGGGAGTGCAGGCCGCTCGAAGCTGATCCGCGTTCAATCTAAACTTCGCTTCTTTCGGTGTATCGATGAGAACCGGTACCGCGCCGGTCATCTTCACCAGTTCGCTGTAACTGACCCAGTAGGGAGTCGGAATGACAACCTCGTCGCCGGGGTTCAAGACGGCGAGGAGCGCGGTGTAGATCGCGTGCTTCGCGCCGTTTGATACGCAGATGTCGGCCGGCTTGTAATCGAGACCATGCCAAGTCTTGTGATATTCGGCGATCGCTTCCTTGAGCGGTGCCAATCCGGAGGCCGGAGTGTATTTCGTGTGTCCGTCTTTCATCGCCTTCGTGGCGGCATCACAGATGTGAGCGGGCGTATTGAAGTCCGGCTCGCCTGTCGAAAAGTCAAAAACATTGATCCCCTTGGCCTTGAGATCTTTCGCCTTGGCGCCTGCTGCCAAGGTGGCCGACGGGGTGATTCGCGATGCGTACGCGGAGACCTGCATGACGATTCGTCCTCAATCAGTAATCGAATCCGCTGTCGGCTTGCATGCCGTTCCACCCGGCTCGGGGCCGATCTTCCACTAGCGTGCCCTACTTAGGCGGCGGAAGTTCACATCCTCGAGAATAAGCGGTTCGATCTAAGCTGATATACGGCCCGCTTTATCCAACAACCAGCCAACCGACAGGATTCACGGCTTCCTGGTTCGCTCGCAAAGCTCAATCCCGAGCGAACCCTCGTTTGGATAGATAAAAGACCCAGATTCGAGATCCTCATTTTCCATTGCAATCGTTGATGTTACGCTGTCCCCCCTTGCCGCTCGGGAATACCATCGATTCAACACAGGCATGAATACCTCGACCGCGCCGTTGATCGTTTTGAACTGTGTCGGACTGACGAGCCGCTTGCTCCCCCTTGCTCCGCGACTCGCCGCGCTCGCCAATGCGGGGATTGTTTTTCCGCTTCGCGAGGTCCTACCCGCGGTCACGTCGACCGTGCAAGCATCGTTTCTGACCGGTAAGAATCCCGAAGGACACGGCATCGTCGCGAATGGTTGGCTATTTCGCGACACGCGCGAGGTGCGTTTTTGGCAACAGGCAAATTCGCTCCTCGAAGCAGAGCCGATTTATGCGACTCTCCGCCGCGAACGAGCGAAAGCGAATCGTCCCTTCAAAGCCGCCAAGCTCTTCTGGTGGTTCAATCAAGGAGCCGACGTTGACATCAGCCTGACACCGAAGCCTCACTATGGCTGTGACGGGAGTAAAGCGTTTGACATCACCGGCACGCCAGCGGGACTTTCCGAATCAATCAAGCGAGAGCTCGGCCCCTTTCCTTTTCCGACATTCTGGGGGCCGATGGCGGGTAAAGGATGTACCGAATGGATCGCAAATAGCGCGGCGTTGATCCTTGAAAAGGAACGACCTGATCTAACGCTCGTCTACCTTCCCCACCTCGACTATGATCCGCAGCGATTCGGACCCTCGGGTTGTGACATGCCCGCGAAGGTGCGCGAGCTCGATGATGCTTGTCATCGCGTGCTAGATACCGCTCGTCGCGTCGGCGCACGCGTTTGGGTCGTGAGTGAATACGGTCACGCGGATGTCGATCAGCCCGTCCTTTTGAACAGGACGTTGCGTGAAGCGGGCTTACTAGAAGTCCGGAGGGGCCCATTCGGCGAAATGCTCGATACATTTACGAGTCGTGCGTTTGCCGTCTGCGATCATCAGATCGCGCATGTCTACGTTCGACATTCAGCGGACATCGCGCGCGTTCGCGAATTATTGTTAAGCGTTTCAGGCGTGGCCGGCGCGTATGTTGGGAACGAAAGAGCCGAGATCGGTCTCGATCATTCGAGAAGTG
>JAIEPU010000147.1 GCA_019748235.1 bacterium | reverse complement strand
CCAGGCGTGACGACCGCTGAGCTTGATCAACTCGTCGAGCAGCTGTTCGACGAACGGGGCGCAAAGCCCCTCTTCAAGGGATATCCTGGAAAAGTTCCATTTCCCGCGGTGACCTGCATCTCGGTCAATGAAGAGGTCGTTCACGGCATCCCCGGACCGCGAGTTCTCAAGGAAGGAGATATTGTCACGATCGACACGGGTTGCAACCTCGGAGGATGGTGCGGCGACTCGGCGATCACTCTCCCTGTGGGACAAATCAAACCCGAGGTCGCTCGGCTGGTCGATGTGGCTTGGGGAACCTTACAACTTGCCATCGATCTGCTGCATCAGCGAGACAAGTACCGCAAGTGGTCGCAGATTGCCGCTCGAATGGAAAAGTACGTTCACGACGCGGGCTTCTCGGTGGTCGAGCAGTTTGTCGGCCACGGCATCGGACGCTCGATGCACGAAGAGCCGCAGGTTCCAAATTTCAAGACGCGAAACTGGGCCAAACATGATTTCTGGCTCGATGCGGGACTTGTCCTGGCCGTTGAACCGATGGTCAACATGGGGACGAAAGAGGTGCGCATTCGGGACGATCACTGGACGGTTGAAACGGCCGATCACAAGCCCAGCACCCATGTCGAGCACACGTTGGCACTCACTTCCACCGGCTGCGAGATAATGACCGATCGATCGCCGTTCGAGAAGTAGCGATTATCGAATGTGCTCGGCTTGATCGCGAGGTCGTCGAACGAACCGTCCGATGGAACAGCAACTTTCACGGGCGCATCGTCCGACATAAACGATACGTCGTTCTATATCCAGGCTTCCTTCATCTCGTCCAAATCCTGATCTGCATCAGGAGATATTCGAACTCTCAATCCCCCATCGTTTCTTGTATCCATTGGCGCAGGCTTTGAGACAGGGCTAGAACAGCCAGCCTCCGATTCCGTTCAACTGCTGCGGGTGACGTTGCCACTGTCTTTCCGTCCGCGCCAAGTTCACCCGACGATGACTACTCTTCATTGATAATCGGATCGGAAGGCTTGTCCGTTGGAGTTGTGATGACTTCAGCGGGCGCCGTATTGGCCGGAGCGGCATTTGCGGGTGCTGCATCAGTCTTTGATGCCTCGACTGCCTTCATATCGGGCTTAGTCGTTTGAGCCTTCGCTCCGCATTCCGGGCATAGGTCCTCGACGACCCATTTGAACGACGGCACTTCCACTTGCGTAACCTTCTTAATGAGCTTGCTTCGCTTGTAGACCTTGGCGCAGCCGGGAATCCAATTCCAGTACCAGCGATCCTGTAGACAGAGTTCGCCGCACGCTGAGTCATCTGGCTCTGGCGCGCGACCACATCGTTTGCTCGGACCAGGAACGCAGAAGTCTTCGCATTCACAGGAATAGCAGGTCTTCGGAACCTTCTTCATTTCGACGATGACGTGACAAACCCGGGTGGTCTTGCACTCGTGCCCACACTGTTCACAGCAGTGCCCCCCCGCATACACCTCTCCCCACGTCATCGAGGCGAACAGAACGGTGGTGAGGAAGAGTCGGAGATTCACCATGAGAGATTATCCTTTCCGAATCGATCCATTCGAAGTTGATCTAATCAGCGGTGATGCATCTCGCGATTAAAAGTCGATCTGAGCTCGTGTGACGAGCAGGTCCGCGTTGCTGTAGCCCTTGAAGGAGTTATCTAAGAAGGCGTGGATCCAGTTGAATTGGAATTTTGTGTGCTGATTCCAGAACCAAGTAAGACCGAGAGTATAGTCCGTCAAGACACCATTGCCGGCGTTTGCGGTGCCGGTGAATGTGTTCGAGGCCGTGTTGTAGTAGTGCCCATCAAGGGTGGCCGGGTTCGTCAAATCGACGAACGAGAGTCGCGTGGCAATTTCCCATGCTCCCCAACCGCAGATTCCCTTTCGTTTGAGCGAGATGAAATCTCGGAAGGGGATTACCTTCGTGAGAGCACCGACTCTTTTATCGTACTGGCGGTTTTCACCCGTGAGTCGATAAGCTGCCTGGGCATAAGCACCCTGATAGAAGACCGGGCCGACGACGCTTTGAACGATGGTGGCCATGTACTCCGATTGAAAACTGAAGGCGCCCCACTGATAGAGGGCTTCCACTCCGAAGAGATTGAAGTAGTCGGCCTGATACCGGCCCGTATCGACGAAGAGAGGAGTTCCATTCACGCTGGTGCCGAACGTTTGCGGAAGTTCTGGATAGCCGAGCGGCCCAAATTCCGGTGTGGTTCGGGCTTGGTAGTAGGGTTTGCCGCCGCCCGAATTTCCAGGGGTTCCACTGCCGATGGCGTCATTTCCCGCGAGCATGCTGAAGTTGTAGCTGGCACCCACATGAAAGAGATATCGGTCAGCCGCCGGTTCATCGTAGTACAGCAACTGAGTCGCACGCGTGCTGAAGCCATATCCGCCGATATCGCCGAAGTCGGTGGCAAAGCGGTCGTCGCCGAGCGGAGCGTTCATGAATCCACCCGTTCGGTAGACGCTATACGCCCACTGTGTCATTTGATCTTCAGTGCAGTTGTTGGCCTGTAGTCCGACGCGACGGAATGGGACCATCGCGAGGAATGGGAGCGAGCGTTCGAGAAAGATCAGATTTCTAAAGCCGGACACGGCATCGATGCTGAAAGGTTGACAGTATTGTCCGACGCGAACCGTTCCCACCAGGGGAAGGTTGGTTTGCTCGATGTAAACATCGAAGAAGCTAGGACGGCCGGCAGTGGCGAAGTCGACTTCGAGTTGATAACTGGTGAACTCCGCGACCTTGCCAAAAACAGCGAGTCGTGCTCGGCGGAACCCTGTTCCATCCTGGGCGTCACCGACCGTGTATCGATTGTTGGGGCTTTGGTCATACCAAGCGGAATCGAGCTGCGTGAAGCCGGTGATCTTAACGCTCGGAAATTCCGGCGTTGCCTTGGGTGCTTCGTCCTTCGCATCCTTGGCGGCTTTACCACTCTTCCCTGGGTCAGATTTCTTCGGCGTTTTGTCGTCGGTCTTTGTTTCCTTCGTCACACTCAACTTCGATTCGAGTTGTTCGATCCGCTTCAGTAGGTCCGCAGAGGTATTTTTCGGAGCGGGTTCACCATCCACGGAGGCAACCGGCTCGAGTGGTACTTTCTCAACCTCTGTCGCGACGGCCGGTGGCGGCACGGGAAGAGCCGGAGGCTTCCCTTTCGCCGGTTCATCGTCTTCGATTTGAACGGGAAGCAACTCAGGCGTGCTTGGCGCCTCCGCGAGAAGAGGAATTGGCGCAACCAATGGAAGGAGAAGCAACACCGCGATCATCATGCTTCGCGGCAGGACAAAACAGCTCGTGGAGACAAGGAATCGATCAGCCATCGGTGGAGCAGTTCCAGCTCTTTTGAACTTGAGGGAAACCGCTTTACAACACGGTCGCCACTCTCAAAGATGACGTTCTTATCGACAAACTCACCGTAACCGGATCAACCGAAAAAGTTTTCCTACCTTAGCTAGCCGTGCTATCGCACGGCGCCGTGAAATGAGCTGGCAATCGATAGGGTGTGTTGAGATTTGAGTGGGTTTGGGAGAGATGAGCGGACTTGGCCGGACGCGATTCTGGAAAGACTAGATCAATCGAGGGGACTGGCGCATCGCCGTTCACGTATGGGTGCGGGAACTCAGATGCTTAGCAAGCTCTACCCAACCCTCTCTATCGGGATTAGTTTCGGAGTCGGAATCTGCAAGCCGACGATCTCGCCGAAATAGCGCTCGATGTCCTCGAAGGAAAGCCTGAGGAAGTCATATATCGGCTGCGAGGGACGTCCCTTTAGGTAAGCGCGAGCGAGCTCGGCCATTCTCCGATCGTACATTCCCTGCGAGCCGCCGTGAACAGGATCATCCCCCTCAAGACGGCGAATGTCCCCGTCAAAGTTTGGGCTGATGTGATAGAGCTCATGAAAGATGGTGATGATCTTTTCGTCGAAAGACTGATTCAAGAATCGGGGGAGGTAGAAGGAAAGGACATATTTCATCTCTGTCTTCTCAACGAAGACTTGCTGAATCTTGTAGCGGTATTGGCCACGAACTTCCGTCAGTCTTCCTCCGCGAAACCGGAGTGGCACCAGTCGAGCTTGCAAGCCCCAGGGACGTCCGCTTCGACATCGAATGAATGTGACGAGCACTTGTCTTGGATCGATGTGGGCGAACTCGGGAACGCGGGAGCAGATGTCCGCGCATAGGATGCTCATGCGATAGGTGAAATGAAACGGCCCATCACATCCGAGATGGTTCGATCGAACTTGGGCGTTGCCGTCTGGTGCCGAAAAGACCGGAACGACTCCTCGTCCGTCCGTTTCGCGCAGCGACTCGCTGGTCCATCGCATGACCTGTGATATTCGAGGATGGCGGCCCATGACTTCCTCCCGTTAGGCGATCGCAAGACTAGATCGTGACGCAGCCGGTCGTTGACGACGACCGGCCCTCAGAAAACACCAGTGGGAGGAATAGAGACGATCACAGTTGTCTGCTTGTTTCGATACGTGATCTCGCATTTCCTGGTTCATGAGTATCTCAAATGCGCTAGCCGTCATCGTTGCCGTGTTCCCTCAATCATCAGAGGAGCGACGGCGCTGAGAAATCGTAGTGCCTGCGGAACAGTCGCTTCACCCACTCAGCAATCTAGCAGCAGGAGCAAGCGTAATGCCAATAGGAATGCGCAACAAAAAACGACCGACGAAAAGTCGGTCGTTTTATGCTTGTGAATTGGGAGAAGATCAGTTACTCGGCGCTTACTGCCGGAGCAGGCTGAGACTTCTTCTTCGCTGGCTCATTCGCAGGGAGGAGTTCGATGAACGCAGTCTGAGCAGCATCACCCAGTCGAGCGGTTGCACGCTTGACGATGCGAGTGTACCCGCCTGGACGAGTCTGGAAACGAGGTCCGATCTCCTTGAGGAGCTTGTCAACGACGTTGACTTCTTCCTTGTTCTTTTCGTTACCGACGATCACGTACTTCTTGTTGCCAAGGAGTGCGATCAAACGGCGACGCATGAAAAGAGCGTGGGCTCGCGCTTCCTTCTCTTCCGGCGTCGTTGCGTTTCCGACCTTCGCGAGCGATTCAGCGCCGTACTTGGCGATCGTGATCAGCTTCTCGGCGAACGGTCGGAGTTCCTTCGCCTTGGCGATGGTCGTTTGAATTCGCTCGTGGGCGAAGAGACTCGTCGCAAGGTTGCGAAACATCGCGCGACGGTGCGACATGTTTCGATTGAGGATACGTCCTCGGGTTCGGTGTCTCATGACTCATCCTTTCGGGTCACTCGGCTACTTGCCGAGTCAACGGACGCTGACTTTCATTCCCATCAGCGTCTTTATCTCACAGTCGCTTCCGCCCGAAGAGAAAGGGGTGACGTTTCCCATCACCGCCTGTCGCGACGGACGGCTCGCGTTATTTCTTGGCCAAACCTTCCGGGAGACGCATTCCCAGGTGAAGGTTGTACTTCTTCAACTTGTCCTTCACTTCGCGAAGCGTGGTCTCGCCAAAGTTTCGCACGGTGAGAAGTTTTTCGTCATCACGCGTGACGAGCTCCCGCACGGTGGTGATCCCTTCCGATTCAAGGCAGTTGGTCGCACGGACCGAAAGCTCGAGTTCGGCGAGGCTCATGTTGAGCTTCGACTCGAGTTCCGGATCGACCGAATCGCGGCTCGAACCTGTATCGAAGCTGAGTTCGTCGGCTGGGACTTCGGGACCAGGCTCCGAGTAATTGACGAACGGGTTCAAGTGCTTGCGAAGGATCTTCGCCGCTTCGACGATCGCCATTTCCGGAGTGACGGTACCGTTGGTCCAGATTTCCATCACCAAGCGATCGTAATTGGTTCGCTGGCCGATACGAGCCTCTTCCGTTCGGTAGGAAACACGGACGACCGGTGAAAAGACGGAGTCCAAAGGAATCACGCCAATTTCGTGATCTTTGTCGAAATCCGTCGCGGGGACGTAACCACGACCATTGCCCACGGTCATCTCGATGGAGAGATGAACGTCATCGGTCATCGTTGCGATCACGTGATCGGGATTGACGATTTCGACCGATTCGTCGTGAATCAAGTCCGCGGCGGTGACGAGGCCGGCTTGAGAGCGATCAATACGAATCGTTCTCTCGTCCTCAGCGTAGTTCTTGACGACGAGGCTCTTGAGATTCAGAACGATGTCGGTGACGTCTTCGACGACGCCCGGGATCGTGCCAAATTCATGCAGAACACCCGCGATCTTGACTCGGGTGATGGCGCTTCCTTCGAGTCCTGCGAGAAGGACGCGGCGAAGGCTATTACCAATCGTGGTGCCGAAGCCTCGTTCGAACGGCTCGATCGAGAACTTGCCGTACGATTCGGTCAGGGTTTCGCGATCCGAAGTAATCTTGTTGGGAAGTTCGAGACCTCGCCAGCGGATACGCATGATGTAATTTCTCCTTCCGAAGACCTTGCTGGGTCTTGAACATGAAGAACCAACGCTCGAAGGCTGTGCACTTTTCTTCGAGACGAGGCCAATCGGCAAATCTTAGACGCGGCGCTTCTTACGAGGACGGCAACCGTTATGGGGAAGCGGGGTCACGTCTTCGATCGAGCGGATCGCCAGGCCGGACTGATGAAGGGCCTGAATGGCTGACTCACGTCCGCTGCCGGGTCCGTTGACCTTTACTTCCACTTCGCGAATTCCGAACTTCTGTGCCTGCTCGGCACAGACTTCGGCAGCTCGCTGAGCCGCGAACGGAGTACTCTTTCGGCTTCCCTTGAAGCCGACCGTTCCTGCGGACGCCCAGGTCAACACGTCGCCGTTTCGATCAGTGATCGTCACGAGCGTGTTGTTGAAGCTGCTCTGGATATGAACGATCCCTTGCGTCACATTGCGACGCGTTCGCTTCTTCTTGGCCTTACCCACGGTCCCTGTGATCTCGCTTCTAGGGGTGTCTTCGATGAAACAGGAGACGTCACCTTCGTAAAGAGGAAAACCTCTTGGAGGGGCACTTGTCCCTCCGGCGACATACTCCCAACGGGATTAACGAAGGTCCTTAACGCCCTTCTTGCCCGCAACAGTCTTCTTAGGACCTTTACGGGTGCGTGCGTTGGTTCGGGTCCGTTGTCCACGTACCGGCAAATTCTTGCGGTGACGCAGGCCACGGAAGGAACCGATATCCTTGAGCCGTTGAACGTTCTGCTGAAGAACACGGCGGAGCTGGCCTTCGACCACGTAATCGTTGTCAAGAAGGGCAGCAATCCGAGCCAATTCATCGTCGCTTAGCTCACGAGCGCGTTGAGCTGGATCAATGTTGGCTCTCTCGCAAATCTCACGAGCCAGAGTGGGACCAACGCCAAACAGATAGCGCAGCGAGATATCCGCTCGCTTGTCCCCGGGAATGTCGATTCCCAAAAGTCGAGGCATCGGTTACCCCTGTCGCTGCTTATGGCGCGGATTGGAACAAATGACCACAAGTTTGCCTTTGCGCCGGACAATCTTGCAGTTTTCGCAAATGCGACGAACGCTACTTCGAACTTTCATGGGATGACTCACGGCACGAACGACAGCACTCAACCCCTGGGCGCACGTCGCCGGCTGGAACAATTTATGGAAATTCACTGCTCAGGCAATGAAAATACGGCAAGCCAGACCCTTCACCGACCCCTGTTTTCGCGGAACATTAACCGTACCGCTTGACAGAATGAGATGGAGTGTTGACGGAGGTAAGTAGCCTCGTCCTTCAGGCGTCTTCTTTTTTCTCGCCGTATACCTAGGGATATGGCAGCTCGCGATGGCGTCCAGCAAGAATCAAGTGCAAATGAGACTTCTTCTCTGTTATCATTGGTTTTACTTGATATAAAAATATCGTAAACGTCTTAATGAGAATGGTTTGTGATGCGAATTGAATTCGATTGTACTGTATCGAATCGAGATTGAGCCCGGAAGGATCATGTGGAAAATGTTTGCGATCGAACTTAACCAGGTGGCGGTCCGGCAGGGCGGAATCGAAATCCTGGCTCCCATCTCCACCGGAATTGAGCGGGGTTCCGTTACGGCGATTATCGGTCCCAATGGTGCCGGGAAGACCACTCTTCTAAAAGCAATTCTCGGTCTGATCTCATGTGCAGGATCGATCCGGTTTTATTCTCGAGAGGGGAAGTTGCTCCGTCGGCGGCCGGTGATCGGGTATGTTCCTCAGCGGCTCGATTTCGATCGGGGCCTACCGATGACCGTCCGCGATTTGATGTCGATGGGAATGCAGCGACTCCCCGTATGGTGCGGGATTAGCAAACAGTCTGACTCTCTCGCTCGACGTGAATTGAAACGGGTCGAGGCGGAGGGGCTGATGGATCGGCCTCTCGGAAAGTTATCCGGCGGAGAATTTCAACGAGTCCAGTTGGCCCTCGCTCTGCAGATCGAGCCGGACATTGTCCTTTTGGATGAGCCGGTCTCCGGAGTCGATGTGGCGGGGGAGCACCTTTTCTGCGATCTGCTCCAATCAGTGAAGGATGAGTCGCGTCTCACGCTAGTGATGGTGAGCCACGATCTGTCGGTCGTTTCGAATCATGCGACTCATGCCGTCTGTTTGAATCATGGGTTGATTGCTGCTGGCCCAGTCAGCAGCGTACTGACTCCGGATGTGCTTTCCTGCATGTTCGGTCCGCACACGATGGTAGCTGAGGTGCCGGGCCTTTCCGCGCACGTGCATGAATGCAGTCACGAACATCACCATCATCATCACCCCCATCCATAGACTTGGGGTTGCGGCAATATTGTGTCGATCGGTTGGCAGCGCGCTGGTTATTACGTTCATAGGAACTGCTTGTGGAAAGCTTGGTTCATATCGTCGAGATGATGGGAGGCTCGCTCGCGCGGCTCATTCCGTATGGGCCACTCAGCGAGCACCTATTTCTTCAACATGCCTTGCTCGGGCTCGTCATCTTGTCACCCCTCTGTGCGATGATCGGCATCCAGGTCGTGAACTTTCGGCTTGCATTCTTCTCTGAAGCCGTTGGACATTCCGTCTTCACCGGTATTGCGCTTGGAAGTGTGCTGAATGTTCTACTAGGCGCGACGACCGACTCGACGCGTGAACTGGTGATGCAAATATCGATGATCGGATTTGCGATCTTGGTGGCGACAGGAATTACCGCCTATCGCCGGGTGACGAATCTCTCTAGCGATACGATCATTGGGATTTTCTCGGCGACGATCGTGGCACTGGGCTTGGCAGTGATCGCATTCCTGATCAATACCGGTCGCGTTCCGCCTCAGGGGATCTATCAAACACTTCTCGCCGGAAATATTCTGACGATCAGCCCGGCGGAACTGGTCGGACTTATCGCGTTTTTCGTAGTCGCGCTAGTGGTTGAGTTCTTTGCCTACAATCGGCTGATGTTCATCGGACTCAATCCGGAATTGGCGGAGACGCGCGGCATCAACGTTGCTCTGTATGAGTATCTCTTTTCGGCGCTCCTCGCGGTCGTCGTGATGTTCAGCATTCAATGGGTCGGCGTGCTATTGGTCACGGCGTTGCTGGTGATTCCCGCGGCGGCCGCGAGAAATTTTGCTCGGACGGCAGGCGCTGTCTTTTGGATCGCCGTCGTAATTTCGTTAGTAACCAGCGTTGGTGGGCTCGTCCTCTCTGACCTCTTCAGCACCACGACGGGAGCGACCGTCATCATTTCCATGACGACGGTCTTTCTTCTCAGCACGGTTTATCGCCAAGTTCGCGGTGGCTAAAGGGTCGCCGTTCCATCACTTGGTGGCGGACTCTTCCGGTTTCGTCGCGACCTTTTCGACGATCGGCGTACTCTCACTGCGACGAATGACGATCGGCGCGTGAGGGGCTGGAGGAAGTGTCATTAGGATCGCTTCGAGATCCTTCTTCTCATCTTCCGGTATGCTTTTGGCCGCGACCGGCATCTTTTCGAGTGACCACTGCGGTCTCAGCTGCATCAATCGGCACATCACCGAGAAGAAAACCTTCATCTCTTGCACACATGAATCGACCATCTGTTCCGCTTGGCCCGGAGCAAGTTTCATCGCAAGTTTTAACGTCGGGCCTGCGGCCGTCGCGAACCCGTCGAGCTTCTGAGAGATGTACGTCCCCGCGCCGTTCACTTCCTCGAAGGTGAATCGATGAACGATGACGAGTTCGGCCCGCATCTTGAAAGGGAGGATCCCCGCCGGCGATTCTCCGACGCAATAACAGACGCGCATGTTGGGTTGGTCGGCAACGACATGAAAGTAAACGGTTGAACCCGATGGATCGTGGCAGACATAGCCGTCATCGGTCCGTTCGACGTCGATGACGCTGATTCCCAGTTGTTTCCAATACTCACCGACAGCGTCTGGATGATCGATCAGCCATTCCAGCAATTCCTGATGACAGGGAAACATCTCTTTTCGGCCTTCGATCCAACTTACCGGCTTGGTGAGGATCTCAATGGTTCGATCACGATGCTTGCCGGTCAAGGAATCGAGCGGAATATCGCTGATGTCGGGCGGCGTGCGCCGCTCCTTCTTGAAGGAAAGCGAGCTCTTCTTGGGAGCTCCCTCGACGTTCAATGAGTCGGCCCACGCGGAAGTGACGGGGAGCGAAAACGCCAGCAGAATGGCAAGGTGTCCTGAACGGAGCATGACGCCCCTTTCGCCAACAGCGCCATCAAGTCAGCTCACGCGAAATGCGCGGCTTCTCTGCTTATATCGCCTTTTCCAAAGGTCGGAATTGACGGAATATTGCGGATTTGACGGCTCTTTGCGATCCCTGTTATTTGGTGTGGATTGCCAAGTCTGTGCATTTTGTCGGAGTTGCCGACCCGATCATGAAACTACGAACGCTTCTGTCCCATGCCGGTCTTGTGATGGTTTGGAAGGAGGGTTATAGCCCCGCCTCTCTTCGCTTTGCGGGAAGACGCGGAGCGGCCGAGGGATCGTGCACCACAGGAGCGGCAACATGAGTTCGCGAGCGAGTGCGTCCAGTTCCTTGCTTTATGTAATGACTGGCGCGATCGTCGTTTTGACGGTCCTATCCTGCCTCGCCTTTGCCCACAGCGAATTGATTCTCGTTCAATATCATCAATTCCGCTACATCGACACCGATAACGCCGAAACGTCGTCTCGCCAGTGGCTCTCTGAGCATCCGTCTCTTTCGATTCCTCTGCTCGTCGCTCGGCTTCATGAAAATGACGAATTGATTTGTCAACGAGCGGGCGATCTCATTTCAGAGATCCAGCATGCTCATCCCGATCCGACCAATCCCGACGATGCCCAGATTTCACTCAGCCTTGGATCGCTTTTGCAAAGGAACTTTGGGACGTTCTCCGCTCCCGGAAAGCTTCAAGGGATTCGGCTCGCGTTCGATATCTTGGAGCAACATCTCGGTCGCTGGTCTCCGAACGTTGCCACCGCGATCAACTCGGCCGGACGAGTGGTGACAGACGGACTTCGAGACCCGAACTCACAGGTACAAGTTGCCACACTCGAACAGCTTCCGCGCGCGTGGCGTTGGGATGGAACGGACAAGATCACACAAAACCTGGCGGAAGGGTGGATGATTTCGGGAAGTCGTGGCGCGATCGAACGGCTTCGGTCCGACTCCCCGAAGGTTCGAATGGCGGCTGCCCGTGCTCTGCAAGGGACCGACCACCGAAGCGGTGACAAGGAACTGGTTCGGCTGATCCATGACAAGGATCGAGAGGTTGTTCGAGCGGCTCTAAAGACCATCGGCGAGGATCACATCGATGAGTTTAGTACGGAAGACCGTGTTAAGCTCGTGTCGCTCCTACTCGATAACGAGGAGGAATTTCGCCTGCTCGCCCGAAAGGCCCTCGTCGGTTATGGTCTCAGCGAGGACCAGGTTCGCATCATCACGTTGATGAAGCAGCCGGCTCCCGCCGAGAGGGCGAAAGCCGCTGACGCCGTACTGTCACTCGTGAGTGTGGATCGAGTCCAAGTTCTCGACGAACTCGCCAAGGACCCCTCCTCCGTCGTAAGGCTCGCCGCTATCCATGCTGCCACGAAGATTGATCATCCGTCACTCAAAGAGATGCTCAAGCAATTATCGGTCGACGATCCCGATGAACAGGTCCGGCAAGCTTGCCAAACGGCCTTACAAGAGGTGACGAAGAGTTCGAAGATCAAGTAATTGATCTTCTCCACGCTCCGTAAGATGCAATGAGACATCGCGGAAATGCGGGAGATCCTCTGACGGTGAGCAAGGTTCGGATCGGCATACTCGGCCAATCGTCTGGTTGGCATGCCAAACGATTGGTGGAGGCAGCCGGACAACGGGGCCATGTCGCGGTTGCGATCGACTATCAATCGCTCATTGGATCCTTCAATTCATCTCATGACCTATCCAACGTTGCGGGTGAACACCGATCTCAGAGTCTTCGCGCGTCTAATGTGGAGCTTTTCGACTTTGATCGAATGATCGTTCGGAGCGTGCCCGCAGGTTCCTTGGAGCAGGTCATCTTTCGGGTCGATGCCTTGCATCGGCTTGAGGCACATGGAGTTCGTGTGCTCAATCCGGCCCGTGCGATTGAAGCGTGCGTCGACAAGTATCTCGCTTCTGCTCGCCTTCATGAAGCTGGGCTTCCGATTCCCCGAACCATCGTCTGCGAGAGTGCCGCCGATGCCATGGGCGCATTTGATCAGCTTGGGCCTCGCGTGGTCATCAAACCTCTTTTCGGCGCGGAGGGAAGGGGAATACTGTTGATTGATGACAAGGAACTCGCCTACCGTGCCGCGAGAAGCCTCGAAGAATTGCAGTCGGTCTTCTTCATGCAGGAATATGTGCCGAATCCAGGATATGACCTACGGGTTTTCCTTCTCGGCTCCAAGGTAGCGGCGAGTATGCGTCGATGGGCCGCGCCGGGCGACTTCCGGGCAAACGTGACCCAAGGAGGTCGTGCCGAGCCGGCGGAGTTAACCAGTGAGCAAGTCGAGATTGCACGGCGTGCGGCCCACGCCACCGGCGCTCCAATGGCGGGGGTGGATCTACTTATTGCGGACGACGGGCGAATCGTCGTGATCGAGGTTAATTCCTCTCCCGGTTTTCGCGCGCTCGAAAAGGTAACGGGAACCGACGTGGCCGGAGCAATCGTCGAATTCGCCGCCCGGGGTGATTGGTAATGGCGAGTGATGTTTGGCATCCACCCGGAGTGACATACTGATGTCACACTCTACGGGTAGTGATGGTTCTATCGAATGCTCCTACTTTGCCGATGACGTAGAAAAGGGAAGATTGGCAAGGATGGTAACGACTGGTGGATTTGAGAGACTTATCGCACCTACCGATTGCGTAGAATGATTCGCCGCTTGCTTGCCAAAGTTCGTTTATCGTGGAAATTAGACTCAAGAACGTTCTCTTCCGGAGCCGACGCCTGAGGCCCGGGATGGGGCGCTGTTGTTGTTCTGAATGGAATTCTGCCTTCTAACGGATGATGCCATGGCCAAGCAGCGCGTGACGGAGAAGCGAACGAGCAGTGCCGAATCGATGGAGGTGGTGATCAGTGATCGCCGCGACAACGATCGTCGTAAGCCAACCTTGGCGGACCGACGAAAGAAGCAGATCCCTGTCGCGGTGGATCGCCGAGCTTCGGACCGACGGGTCGGTGAACGCCGTCGCCAGATCGATCCGACCACTTGTGAACGAGAATACAACAACGAAGAAATCGAGTTTATGAAGGCGATCGAAGACTATAAGCGAGACTTTCGCCGGCCGTTCCCAACCTGGAGCGAAGTGCTCGAAGTGATGAAGGCGCTCGGCTATCGTCGTGTGGCCGACGAGACCGAAATCGTCGCCAACCGCGCGAAGGCAAACATCGTCGACGACTGTGCCACTGCATAGTTCGAGATGATCAAAAGATAGAGTTCACCATGCCCTCCTCGCGAGGGCATGTCTATTTATTGAAGTCGACTCGTGTGCAATGAGCACGGGCAAATTATGATCGTGGACGAATGCTGAAGCGTATGCTGTGTGCTCCATGGGGCGAACGTAAATAGAAATAGGCCGCGCGCATCGTGAATACATTGCCAAAGTCACTTCTGAACCGGTCTGTTTGGTATCGCATCGGAGTGGTGATACTTCTCGCGATTTTGTTTGTGGGCTTCTTTTTCATCTGGTCGGAAGCAACGTTTCGCGAGCAATTGGCTGCCATAGAATCTCGCGGAGAGCCGATCGCATTCTCGCAATTTCAGAAGTTTTACACTCCAGTTGCTGTTAATGGAAAGACGCGCGATCGATGGAGTGAAATCATTCTAAAGGCAGATTCGCTCAAGCCAGGAACATCACCCGAGGAACGACTCTCACTCGAAGAGCTGCCAACGCATGAGTTCTTCGAAACTGCCGATGCGAACTTGAACCTGAATGAATCATGGGTACGGATACCCGAGGTCGAACGTTACTTAGCACCTCGTGAGGATGTTTTGAAGCTTTGCCAAGGCTTCGTTGTCGTAAATGATCCCCATGCAGCCCAAGACTATACCTTCGGCACGTTCATGCAAGAATCGATGAGTCGTCTCGGCGGAAACATTGAGCTTCGTCGAATTCTATGGCTCGCGATGCTTCGCGATCTATGTCAGGCAAAACCTCACCAAGCGATTGATCGAATAGAACAGATGGCATCGATTTACAAGTCGAGACTCGAGCAACCGACAGCCATCGAAGCATTCATGCGATTGGGATATTTCAGTTGCTATTGCCGAGGTATGGAAGCTCTTTGCCAACAGGAAAACTTCTCTGACGAGGACCTGCGTAGATGTCGTCAACTCCTGGAACCTGCCAACGGCTTTGACATGAGGTCCGATCTGCGTCGTACACTGATTACTGAACGAGCCTTCGGAATAGAGTCATTTAAAAAGGAACTTCGTCACCCGTTTGGTGGGGATGGCAATTGGTTCGCAACCTTCTTCGAGCGTTCCCGCTTTCTCGGAATGTATGAAGGGCTGATCGAGGAAACGGACAGAAAATGGCCGGAAATCGCTCTTTACTGCAATGAGATCGATGCGACATGGACGATGGAACGGACAGCCATTTCCGCGTTCGCCATCGCAAAGTCCACGACAGAGAAGTTCCTTCTTGCCGAAGCGGTCCAGCGGCTAGCAGATACATCGCTGGCGATTCGGCAATTTGCAAACGACCATCAACGACCGCCGCAAACGCTTGATGAGCTAGCCCCAAAATACATTCGGTATACGCCACTCAATCCGATTACAGGTGATTCGTTCGGGTACGCGGTATTCGATGACGGGCGTTGCGTGCTGAAGGCGGATGCGTCATTAATTCTCGCCAAACCAGTTGCCGCCCGACCATTCCGCGAGGAAGCAGAGCCCACACCTACAAGTATTATCTTCAAGTTAAAAGTGCCAACTCAGAAGCCGCAGTAATCATTCTCGCGGGAGTTCTTCAAAGCTTGGGCCTAGGATCGCGACGTTACGAAGAATGAGCATCACCTCTTGTGCATCGGGCTGATATTCGAGGAGAAATGACTCCGACGGATGCGCTTTCGCGAGGGCTCGTAGGTCGAAGCGAAATCGCGAAGTCCCACCGACGGGGTCGTGGTAAGGAATCTCGGCGAGGATTTTATCCGAACCGTCGGCCGACCGGACGCGCAAGACGCCATCGATCGGAACCTCACCCTTTAGGCACTGCTGCTCGACGAGAAGTCCTCCGCAAAGAGATGCTTTGACCGGCGTCTTCCAGCGAATCGCTCCCCCTTCCTTCGTGAAGAGCACCTGGCGATCCCCCACGGTTTCAAATTTCGCTGGGCCCAACGTGTCGAGTTTCGGGAGAGGTTTCGGAAGATGTCCGGGGGGATCGACGGCATAGCCGACGAGCCTTGCTCGAACTCGGCGATCCGGCTGATGGATCCGATTGCTTTGAAGTTCCTCCGCGACAGCGCTTACTTCGAAGAAGGCGAAAAGAAGTACGATGGTAAATGACGTGGCGACCGAGCGCCAACCTCCGCGGCCAAGTAGCATCCATCCCGAAGCAAGAAGAACCAGAAGAGGCCAGAGGGCGGCGAGGACGTATCGCCCCTGCGGCGACATCCCGAATGCCGCGCTGTGATAAAGATGAGCTCCCCAAACGCTTGCCGTTCCGAACAGCACGACGATCCATTTCAAATAAGAGGCATTAGTGGGATTCGTCTCGCTCTCTTTCCGATCTCTGAGGGTGAGAAGAGAGCCGACGGCGATGCCGGTCATCAACATGATCGTCATGTAGTCCAGCCGGGTGAGCGGTACAGAAGCGTAACCGAATGATCCCCATAGCGAGTCCCACGTATCGAGGATGAAATCACTCAGCTTGTCGGTTGTGAGAAATCCCTGTGGAATTCCCGACGTGTGAACGAATTCCCGCCACCAACGATCATGAATCTCCCAGCCAAAGAGCGAATGATGTTGAGAGATGCTCCAGATCCACCACGGCAGACAGATCGCCACGAATGACAACACCATGACACTGAAGCGACAGAGAGTGACTTTCCAACTCCCTCTCCAACAGCCGACAACAAAAAGGACTGTCACCAGCGGGATGCCGGCAAAGATGACGCCGATGCTATTTGATTTGCTCAGTAGACTGATCGCGGAGACGAGCCCGATCGCACTGTAGATGCGGAGTCGTTGATCTCCGTCCGCCAGCCTCAGCCAAAGCCACCAAAGGACTGTCACGGCAAGCAACATCGTGGTGTCGTTGTTCACGTAGGCTGACGTAAAGACGAGTTGCGGTTGCATCGCCGCGAGTAAGGTTACGATCACCGGCAGGTATGGGGAGGAAGGCAACAGGGATCGCACGCAGAGATAGATCATGATTAGTAGGCTCGTCCCGATCAGCGCATTCATCAATCGGGCCGCGATATATGCGTATGGATGATCCGGACCGATCAAGGCGACGGGGAGTGCAAGCGGAATATAACCGAGCGGACTAAGGGCGGGATAACTGACGGGAATTGTCTTCGGCACATCCGCCATCGTGGGAGGGCGGAAGTTCTCTGCGAGGTAACGGACCATCGGATAGTGAGAGTACTCGTCCGGCGCGTCGTTGTACGGGAGCATGAGCGACCAGTAAGCGCGTAAGAAAAGACCTACCGCCAAAGCGGTGATTAATAGGGTTGCAATCAGTCGGTGATCGAAAGCGCGCTTCGCTTCTGAGATTTGTTGAATGGAGGAAATCGTTGGGTTGTCGCTCGCCGATGGCGCGGTTGGAACAGCAGCCATGGACCGGCCGGTCTCGCGCGTTTTCAGCGATGTCGTTCCGTCAAGCACTAAACCTCGCCTCCATGCACCAATGACCATTGGTACACGAAGTCGAGGTTTTGGACAACGCGAAGAGCGTTACGGCATCAACTATGGGATGACCGACCAGCAGAGCGCCATGGCTGTTGCCTGTAAGAAGATCCCCTTCTTATCGGGAATCGGCAGGTAGAGCCGGAATGGAACGATGTCGCCGGGCTTATAGAGGCAAACATCGTTCTGGCAGGTCCATGGGGGACTCTTGCCGATGCTGTAGGGAAGCATGGCCGCATCCGCGAAGAACAGGGCATGAGCCACCCACGGAGCAAACAAGTTGCCGAAGTGCTGGCCGTACCGTTCGAGAGCGATCTGTTCAAAGTAGAGCGGATGATATTGAACGTTCGCTCCACGGAAGACGGCTGCGGTCGGTGCCCACTCGCGAGCGGCATA
>JAIEPU010000257.1 GCA_019748235.1 bacterium | reverse complement strand
GCGGCGGATTGGTGGCTCGGATGGCCGGGATGCCCGTCAAAACCATCCATAATCGCGCGGGGTATGCCGAGAAGATTCGCGAGCGGCGAACGAGAAGGAGTGTCATCCACCGTGATGTGCATTTGCTGGCAGAATAAAACGGCGCCAATGCCGGCCAGCATTCCAAGGACCACGGCAGGCGACACGGCTCTGAACCATTGGCCGATTCGCAGTAAACCGGCAAGTAGCTGAAATAAGCCCGCCATGAGAATAACGGCTCCGGCACCGCCGATTCCCATCTGTTCGTTAATTCCCAATTGAATGGCAATCAGGCCCGCCGTCGGTCCGCTAACCTGTAATGGTCCGCCTCCCATTACGCCGACCAAGATTCCCCCGATCACCGCCGTGAGAATCCCTGCAGCGGGAGGAGCATTACTTGCTTTGGCGATAGCCACACAGAGTGGAAGGGCGACGGCGAAGACGACTAGCGATGCCCCGATGTCTCTTTGAAGTTTCTGGAACCATTCTCGCGGAACAGTCGAAGGTGAGGGTTGGTCAGCCGCTTTGGATGCATGGTTGTTTTCATGAGTAGTGCCGGTATCGCTTAACGCCTTTATTTCCCTCTCTACCAAAGGACGAAACTCGGATGTTTCACCGTCGAAAGCGAAGATTTCGCTCGATTCGAATCGCAATACCCATGCGTGAACCCTGAGCGTCTGAGCGGCAAGTCCTGCCGATACAACAGGGTGCTTTGCCAGATTCCTAATTTGCACCAACACATTCTGTTCAACCGCGCAATCCCATTTAGCGGTTCCATCGAGTTCCGGGAACCGCGTTTCTAGGATTCGTAGTGTCTCCCCGGCGTGAGACAGCCAGCTTCCGATATGCGATGTTTGCGAAAGAGAGGCATCCGTATCAAGCAAAGCCTTAACGGCCCCGCACCGATAATGTCCGCAGATGATAATGTCCGTGACGCCCAGTTCGCTCACTGCGTACTCAATTGTTGCAGCTTCACCTCCTGTGATCTCGGGAGGAGGAACAAGATTGCCGGCATTGCGTGAGACAAACAAATCTCCCGGATCGATCTGAAGCAACGCTTC
Organism: bacterium; assembly: GCA_019748235.1. Taxonomy (GTDB): domain Bacteria; phylum Planctomycetota; class Planctomycetia; order Kolteriales; family Kolteriaceae; genus JAIEPU01. The sequence continues at coordinate 16,424 of JAIEPU010000257.1, read as the reverse complement.
CGGCATTACTCGAGAATCAGAGCATGTAATGAGCAGAGCCTGTGGCCGTTGTCCGTTGACACTTCGCTCGAAGAGTTCGTGCCTCTCCCATTCGATGAAGTCTTGAAAATGCCTGAGACCATCGATCAGCTTTTCCATTGCACGCTCCCAATTCCATCCGATGCTCGAAACCACAGGCGGATGGGTACACCCTGCCCGGTGTGTTCGCTGTCAATCATCGATACACATGGATTCCATTCGCCAAGAAGCAAAGAGACCCGGCCAGTGTTGTTTTCAAAACCCCGCGTACGGCCACTACATCCATTTCCTTGATGTCTAAAAGGCCTCGGGCAGTTCCTTGAACGACATTCCCGTCATCGTCGATAAGCTTAACAAGCATCGTTCGGATAGATTCCCGAGACTTCACCTCGCAGTAATCCCATGGAGTGAAGCAAAGCCCCCTGGGTGCACAGGGCTGCCATTTGACGTCTGTTAGAAAAAAGGCGCAGAAATTACTCGAGATGGGAGACTTTCCTCCACCAACTCTTCCAGTCACTAATATCTCTTGATCAGAAGGGTCTCTTTCAATTGCTGCATCAATGTCAATCGGATGAGCAGGAGGCGAAATACGATACTTTGTATCGAGGGCATTCACCTGGCGATCAAAGTTTCCTCCAGCCGCTGTTGTTTCGTTTTCCGAACGGGCACGTGGAAAAACGATGCTCTCGAAGCACTTCGGGCATATGGCCGGTGAAACAAGATCACGATTGCTAACTGATTGATCCTTACTGTCACAGCCACCGAGCAACACAGGGATCGCACTAAAGAGAATCAAGGTCATCCGCGACATCGCTTAAGTCCTTTATTTCGCTAGGAAGTCAATCTCAGAGGCACGGTCTGAGCGGCGCTAAATCTCAACAACGGGATGAGTTGACGACTGCTGTCGTCGTTTCGCCAATTCGCTGGCATCTTTGCCGCTGAGGTTCCAGAAAAGTCCGGGGTGCACGATATATTCGCAAGCGGTGGAGGTGATCAATCCGCCTAAGATCACCGTCGCGACAGGGTAAAGAATCTCTTTCCCCGGTTGATGACCACCGATGACCAATGGGAGAAGCCCTAGCCCGGCGGCGAGCGCCGTCATCAAGACGGGAGCTAACCGTTCAAGACTTCCGCGAAGCACCATTGCTGCGCTGAACACCTCGTTTTCTTGCCGCATCAGGTGAAAGTAATGTGAAACAAGAAGAATCCCGTTTCTCGCGGCGATCCCGCCTAGCGAGATGAAACCGACCATGCTGGCCACCGTCAATGTCTGATGGGTGAGATAAAGAGCGATGACGCCACCCACGAATGCGATTGGCAAAGCCAATATGATTTGCAGAACGATTCGAACGGAGGGAAATGAGGTGTAAAGGACGAGGAACACACCGAAGGCGGAGACGCGGTCACCAGGACGTACAAGCTGATTTGGACGAACGAATACCTGCGGCACCAGCCCTGTGAATGGAGCGGCGATATTGCGGTGAGTATGCCCAGGTTGCTCGACAATCGCCGCCGGAACAGTGATCATCTTCCAATAGTCGATGAATTTGACCGGTGTTGTCTTCAAGCCGAGGTTTTGTTTCGCTTGTTCGGTAACAGCAATCGACTCTCCGTGTTCGTGATCATGCTCCGCATTTGCTGAGCTTGCGGTAGCCGACTTACCCGAAGACGGCATCCAAAGATCCCTCTCGGCCCATGCCAATGCGCCGAGTTCTGCCATGACAGCGGGTATGAGAATCCAGGCTAATCGAGGATGTGTCATTCCTGAGCTCCTTGTTCGATATTGGCACTTCGGTTCAATTCAGGTTGGGTTTTCCGCCAGTTGCGACATTCTCGGCATTCGCGTCGGAAATGGGGATCGAAACGATCTGTAGGTCCGGCCGACGAGAAACGAGCTCATCACACCAGGACGATGAGGAGCACAAGATAAATTTTGAGGCGGTACCGGCTGGATCTTTTTCTTGGGGAGACGCGCGAAATGTAATTTTTTCCTTACGCAAGCGATTCGCGAAAGTGACGACCAATTCTTTAGCGGCGATCGATGCAACTCGATCGCAATCCGTGGTAAATGTGTAAATGGCGATCTCGTTCGATTCCGCATCGTGAAAAATCTCTGCGGTGTATCGTCCTTCATCAAGGTTCACGATGTCGCAGATATGCGACCGTTGACATGGCTTGTCGTCAGCAGATCCGCTCTTGTCGGTCAACTTCTCAACTAATGCCGGAAAATTGCTGCATCCTAAAAGCAAGATCGAGATAACTGCCGGGAAGCACGGAATGATGTAATTTCGCAAGGCATGACCCTTTCAACCAATGAATTGACGATATTCTTCGTTCGTGAATTCCATGAAGAATCACGATTGGGAATGATTGATTTGCTCGACTGAGCTCAGATTTGAAGAAGGTGAAACAACGCGCAGCGCTCGAGGGAACTGCGACATTCTAAAAACGAACGAGCATGGCAAGCGTGTTGGCTCACAGACGCAGATGTATCGAGCGGTAGAGTGAGAATGGCCCACAGCCAACTCAAGGACTGAGGTGGATACAAAATCGCATTTGCCGGCGGTTGAGAATAGAGTAGATGAACAGCAGAACAAAGATGCTTCGATGAAGAATGATCGCCTTGTCCGCCGATGTCGTTATCTTCTTCGCTATGGCATACTCGATCCGAATTAGAGCCATGGTCATGGCATCCTTCGGTACATGACGATGATTCATAGGCCCAAAGCGAGATACTCTCTTGGCAACCGGCACAAGTGGTGCCAAGCTGCTGCACAAGGCAGATCAATGAGAGTAGCACGCCCGCAATTCGCACTGTCGTATTTTCCTTTTAACGATGAGGACCACAAACCCTTGATTGACTGAACAAAATCGATGGATGTTTAAGGAAACACCTCAGATTGCAATAGTCCGGCAATTTCCGCCGCTGCAAGCCAGCGAAGTTCAAGTGAATTGATGTAGCCAAGGTCGGCCTCAAATGCCGACCGCTGCGCTTGAAGCAACATCAGCGTGCTGAATTGCCCGCCTTTAATCGCTTTCTGAGTGATGCTCAGCGATTCCTTTGCTTTGGGAATAATGGCCGTTTCAAATCGCTTCGCCTGTTGAGCGGCAACTTCGTATCGGCCTACGGCCATCGCTAACTGGCCGATCAAGTCGTTTCGCGTCCGCTGAATCGAGGCCGTAGCACTGGAGATCGAAGCCCGGGCTGACCTGATGTTTCCCTGATTGCGGTTCCAGACCGGAACCGGCACTTCGACGGAGAGTAGGCCGATGTTATTAGGAAATGACGCTTGCTGCATGTATCCGCCCCCTACCGTCACATTCGGGAACGGCTCCGCGATGGCTCGTTGCAATAGAATTCTGGTTCTGTCCGCCTCAGTTCTGGCAATTTCGACCAGGGCGTTTTCATCGAGCACTCCTTCGCGGCGTGCTAACATATTGAATTCCGAGGACGGCCCTTTCAAATCACCGGACAGTTCGGCAATTGGCGAGCTAGGGGTTCCAATCGTGGCGGCCAACTGATGCCTATTGGCATCGAGAAACGCTTGCGCGTTTTCAAGTCCGACTTCGGCCTTCTGGCGTTCGATTTCAATGAGCAGCAGATCCGCTTGTGTGTTCTCTCCTCCTTGAACCAACTTGGCAACCGACGTCTCCGACTCTCTGGCGATGCTGACAAGCTGACCAAGAATCGCAATGCGCGATTGATTGGCGAGAATCGAGTAATATTCTCGGAGGACGGCGGTCAATAGATCGAATCTCGCTCTAACAAAACGAAGTTCGGCTTGTGTCACTTCTCGAGTGGCCGCAGCTCGGTTGAGCCGCAGCTTTCCGCGAGTCACGATCTCCTGGGTCAACTGGCTGTAGTATTGGCTTTCGCTTCCCGCCCATTGCGGCGAACCACCGGAGGCGATCGGATTTGGATACAATCCGACCTGAAGCGCTTTTCCTCGCGCAATCTCTATCTCAGCGAACACCTGGCGCAAGAGTGGACTATTTTCTTCTGCAATCGCGGTAATCGCCGCCAAGTCGCTCTTGTCAGCCTGCTCAACGGTAGGCAACGCGGTTTCCTGCGCAGACACGCGGTTCAATGCTAGTAGACTCGCTACCCATACGACCCAATAACAGCTTGAAGATCTCATCCGAGCACCTCTGAAAGACAACAAAGCGTCCGATCCAAATTTGGAATCTGTTCGCTTAACAGACCGATTGAGACATGGTGGTCTCAGGAATCCACCATGCCTCTTGTCAGTAGCCAGCACCTGCCTCCGGCTACCAACAATGATTGCGACTCTTGAGAAGCGGACTACTTCTTCGGCTTCGACGTAAAGATGCCTTCAGGCCCCTCAAGCTTGGTGGGCTTGGCTTCCGCTTGTTCAACCGCTTCCCACAACAATTTCGGAGAGGGGTTCGCTCCTTCCTTCGCAGTGACCTTCGCAACGCCGGTCTTATGGTTCACGTCTGCAAGCTTAACGTTCGCCACCTGCTCCAGCTTCGTTTTCACCTTCTTCGAACAGCTTGAGCAATGGAGCCCGGTCATGGTGATGGTCGACTCCGAACTGGCCTGATTTGGGGCGGCATGCACCGTGGATGTAAGACCAATGGCACAAAGTACGAGTGCGGTGAGATAAGCGCGCGCTGAGGCTGATCGAGTTCATGAGATACTCCTTGAAAGAATGGTTAGAGCAATGACTCCGTAACCATGAAGTCATGTATGATGAAAAAAACACGGAAGCGCCGATTGGTACGCAGCGGCGTAACCCTCTACGATTCAACAGGAAAAGGATTGATGGGATTTCAGCACAAAATGACAGAGAATGTCCGGAAGAGCGGAACATGGCCATGCAATGATGGCGTGTCAACAGACTGAAGAGACGACTTGTGCAACACAGACGAGATCAATGGCTCTTGGATCGACACGGTGAAGAACGATTCAGTCAGAGACCAATGAAGCGAAAGACTTGAATCAACCGTTGATAAGGTCGTAACGAAGAATGACACATCGTCCGATTTACAAGGACAGTCATTGCCAGAGTCATCGGATTGATTAGCAGGTGCTTCTGGTGATTGGTGCGCCGGCGCGGATCGATGACCGCAGCGACATCCACAAGCTTTTTGGGGAGTCGCAGCCGAAACTTCAGAGCACCGACTTGAGGTAAGCTGGCACCACTCAGCGAATGAACAGGCGCATACGGCCGGGCCAAAAAGCACTTTTAGCGAGATCAACATCATCGCTATGGCCCGAAGCATTCGTGTACGCTCTCCTTCTTGTTCTCTTTATCGGCAATAACAAATCATAGCGATGAGGTAAACAGGACTGTCACGAAAATTCTGCTTTTCTGTCGACTTAAGCGTGGGCACATCCCCGTTTTGGGCAAACACTCCATTTTGAGACACGAAGCTTCGCCTCCTCAAAACCGAAAGACCCTCAGCTGACCATCCATCCCGATGACTATTGCCTCAACACAAACATCAGGTCTGCTTCGCCACTTTCAATGCCGGGAAGATGCACGCAGCGACTCCTACAACGATTGACACGATGAACGCTGAAAACGCGATGGTCCATGAGGGCTCAAAAGCGATAGTGGCGCCTTCGGCCCCGATGGCAAATCCTCCCAGTGCAAGTGAGCTAAGCGCCAAGATCGTCCCAAGCAAGCCGCCGGCCAGACACATCAGCAGGATCTCAACCACGACGAAGGACGCGACACGAACTGGACGAGCGTCCTGCTGAGATTCAAAAGTATTCCAATTCCCTTCGACGAGTTGGAGCGAATCCGATCTCTTGAGCTCTTGCTGCAGTACACCGTTGAAAAAATGATGTCCAAGCTGGCGCGGCAATTATTCGTGTAGGCCTGCACTGGCACCACCCGTTCAACACCTTCCATTTTGGCGTTCTAGGATGCGTAATCTTACGGCAACCGACTAGTGGTTGGGCAAAAACGGTTCTCTTGAAAGACGATGAGCCACTGATTGGCCGAAGTCCCCTGTGTTAATTGGTCGAGGCTGAGTTGAACTGCCTGTACGCAGCAAAACATAAAAAGCTCCACTGCGGCCCCAATCACCGTCATCAGGATTCGGGTGCGATGACGGATAATACTCTACAAGATGTCTGGGATAAACTACGGCACACGAACCTCCCACCATTGGTGCGGGCAGCAGCGAACATCAGGGCGTTCGGTGATTCTACCGACAAGAGGCAACCCGCCCTCGACCATAACTCAAGGCGGAATCTCACGTGCGATCCAATATAAGCCCCAATTTATTTTCAGTTCACCCTGGGCTTATGTAAGCGCGTTAATGTTGCGTCCGGTTCCTGGTTAGTTCACCCGAAAAAAAGGAGCGTAGGATGCATACGATTCGCTTGCTAGCGGTAGGAGTCTGTCTGTCGACCGCCGGGATGGCAAGAGCAGGCGCCGAGGCGGAAGAAGCGATCTCGATTGACCGTCTACCGAAAACAGTGGCCGAAGCGGTCAAGAGGCACTTTCCCGAGGCAAAAATTGTATCGGCGTCAAAAGAGTCCGAAGTCAAGCAAACGCTTTATGAGGTTTCGCTGACACAGGCGGTTGCATCGAAGACAAGTAAAGAGGCTTCGAAGACTCAGAGAATCGATGTCTTGCTGACGACCGAGGGAGAGATCAAGGAGATCGAAAAGGAGATCGCCGAGAAGGACTTGCCGATTAGGGTAGAGACTTCGCTGAAGGAAAAGTATCCCGACGCATCGCTCCGCAAGATCGAAGCGATCAGTAAAATGAAGGATGAAAAAGAGGTACTCGAATCGTTCGAAGTGCTTCTCATCGCTGCCGACAAAAGTACGCTCGAAGTTAAGTTCAGCGCCCAAGAGAAAGAAGAAGGCAAAGTCCTGAAGGTTGAGAAGAAGTCGGATAAAGAAGACGATGGTGATGCTGACCAAGACGAAGAGGATGACGACGAAGACAAAAAGTCATGAGTTTGGTCCGCGCAAAACAAGAGACGCCGACACGACTTTTGAAGATAGATGATTTGGAGCAGCGAACGAAGGTGGGCATTCGAATTCTTGTCATCGAAGACGAGCATGAGATTGCCGACTTTCTTGTACGCGGACTTCAAGAGGAAGGCTTCACGGTCGAACGGGCGGAAGATGGAGCGGAAGGTTGGCATTGGTTGACTACCGCTTCGTGGGATGTCGTCTTGCTGGATTGGTGGCTTCCCGAATGTGATGGCCTAACTCTCCTTCGTCGATATCGTCATCGCGATCGTAAAACACCGGTCCTTTTTCTCACGGCTCGAGATAGCGTGACCGATCGCGTACAAGGGCTTGACGGAGGAGCGAACGATTACCTTTGCAAGCCATTCGCTTTTGAAGAGCTGCTTGCTCGTATTCGAGTATTGACTCGAAAGCAAGATGCTGCGGACGGCTCGGCAATCGAATTCGAGGATATACGTCTCGATCTCGTCACCCACCGTGTCGATCGAAATGCACACCGACTTGATCTCAAAGCGAAGGAGTATGCCCTCCTTGTTTACTTCATGCGTCATCCGGGACAGATCCTGAGTAAGACTCGGATCTATGAAGCTGTTTGGGACGAGAATTTTGATGGCCTTTCAAACACATTGGAAGTTCATGTGATGGAATTGCGGCGCAAGCTCGAAGTGCATGGGCATCGCCTGATTCATACGCTTCGGAACCGCGGGTATTTGTTTGGTGGAAACGACACTTTGCCTCCGGGGCAATAATTTGACACTAACCAACCGGCTATTATTTTTCTTCCTCGCGACGCTCGCCTGCGTTCTCTTGAGCTTTTCGATTGGACTGTTTGGGATCGCTCGAATCTATCTTCATGGACAGGCAAAAGAGCAACTTGAAGCGGCCCTGAATACGTTGATTGCGATGGTTGAGATCAAGGAGGATCGAGTGGAGTTCGAATCTCACGATCGGATTCTCACCATCGGAACACAAGCATTCGAAAACCATTTGTTTTGGTTCGTTCAGGATGATGCTGGACGAGTGGTGTCGCGTTCATCAAAGAGCGAATACTCGAATCAATTAGCAGATGATTTGGAAGAAGGGGGAGCGACCCGAGGGCCGACGCTGACGTATGTGAATGGGCAAGCGTGGTTGGTCGAGACTCGATCGGTCCAGCCTTTAAATCCGGCTTCTCCTCGCATGAAATCACGTGCAGCAATCGATGGACTGGAGAACGAATTCCCCTCACTATTACTGACTGCCGCGGTCCCGCTGAAGTATGTTCAACTGGCACTTTGGCAGCTAGCAGCCACGCTTCTCCTATTAACGGCCGGGCTGTTGATGGTATTTGGGGCTATTGGCGGGATCGTTTGCCGTCGAGCTATACGCCCGCTCCGGCAGATCACAGGAATTGTCCGTCGCATGACATCCGCGAATCTGTATGAGCGACTCTCGCCACTCGGGTCGAAGGATGAACTCGACGATCTCGTTCAATCTTTTAATGGGTTACTTGATCGACTAGAAGTTTCCTTCGAACAACAAAAGCAATTTACGGGTGATGCTTCGCACCAACTCCGAACGCCTTTGACCGTCATTCGAGGACAGGCCGAGGTTGCTTTGAGGCGAGATCGTACGGCCGAGGATTATCGAGAGACGCTGTTAAAGATTCAGCGAAAGGCGGAGTATCTCGAGCAGATCACCGAGTCGCTTCTCTTCCTTGCGCGAGCCGATGCGGATGTCGCGGACCCTCAGATAGAAAGCATCGATCTTCGGCACTGGCTTCCCGAATACCTCGCTTCCCGGTCGAACCAGGATCGCGTCAATGACATCATCTTCAAATGCGAATTGTTAACACCCGCTCTTGTCGTTTCGCATCCAGCCCTGTTAGGCGAACTGCTCGGAATCATTCTGGATAACGCGATCGATTACAGCAATTCCGGTACGCTTATTCGCATTCAACTCTACAGAGAGAACGATACTCTCCTCATCGGCATCGATGACCAAGGAATTGGAATTGACCCAGCCGATCTCCAACGAGTCTTCGCTCCCTTTTTTCGGTCATCAGCGGCGCTCAAGAGAAACAAGTCGGGGGTCGGCCTTGGATTGTCCATCGCTCACCGAATTGCCAACTCACTGGGAATCAAAATCTTGGCTCAGCGAAAAGTCGATCAAGGTTCGATTTTTGTTCTGATGCTTCGACGAAGAGACGCTAGTTCCGTGCCTTCAGCTTTTGTCGAGAACAGAAAGAATGGCAATCCCAATGGTCAGGACCAACACGATGCTTGACCATGCCCCCCTGCTGACTTGCCTATTCATGGCGATGGGTATCACCGTCGGATGCAATCGTCCCACGGGAGGAGCTTCGTCGAAATCGCCTGAGCCAGCCCATGTCGATCAACGATTGAAGGAAGTAGAACTCAACCGTATTGTTCTCACGCCGTTGGCTGAAGAACGGCTCCGGTTGAAGTCGGCTTCTGTACTGGAGAAGAAACTTCCAAAGTCTCGGCAGTATGGAGGCGAGGTCGTCCTGCCTCCGGACGGTTCCTTGATTGTCTCTGCTCCATTCGCGGGTCGCCTGGAACCTGCCAGCAAAGGAGTTCAGCCGACCTTGGGGCTTTCGTACCAAAAGGGGGACATCGTATTCACGCTGATTCCCGTTCTTTCTCCGGAACGAGATGTTTTGACACCGTCCGAGCAAACAGCGTTGGCACAAGCAAAAATGCAAGTGTCACAGGCGAAGATTGATGCGGATGGGCAAGTAAAGCAGGCACAGGCTCAGCTAGATGCCGCGGATATCGCACTTCGTCGGGCAGAGGATCTTTTGCGAGATCAAGCCGGGACAGCCAAAGCAGTCGATGACGCTCGCGCTCTTCATGAGCTGGCGATGAAGACGCTTGAGGCGGCCGCTGAAAGAAAGAACGCCGTCGCGGATATCAAGCTTGATGGAGTCGGGGGCAAAGTGACTTCCTTCCCGATCGTCGCACCAAAAACAGGCCAGATTCGAAACTTGTTCGCCGTCGCTGATGAAGTCGTTCCCGCCGGCTCTCCTCTCTTTGATATGACTGATTTTCAACACGTTTGGATTCGAGTTCCCATTTATGCAGGGGAAACGGGGGATCTCGTCAATGACACCGACGGTGCCGTCACCCTGTTGTCGGACAAGATGGGATCGCACCCGCGCGAAGCAAAGAGAGTTCAAACTCCACCCACGGCCACGCCACAGACGGCGGCGGTTGATTTCTACTTTAAACTCGACAATCAGGATGGATCACTTCGCCCTGGCGAACGAGTCCTTGTTCGGCTTCCACTTCGTGAGTCTGAGAATGGTCGCGTCATACCGCGAGCCTCGATCATTTACGACATCTACGGTGGGACTTGGGTCTATGTGCAAATTGCCCCTCACACGTTCGCGCGTCAACGAGTTCGCGTGTCGCACTATGTGGGCGATGAGGCCCTCATTGACGAAGGTCCGGCTGCCAGCTCGTTGGTTGTTACCGACGGGGCCGCGGAACTCTTTGGGACGGAGTTTGAGTTCGGCAAATAGAAATCGCGACTCATTCTCATGTGTCGAATAGATTCTGTTCGTCTGAGAGAGAAGGCTAACTTTTGACTTGGATTGTCACGACATCGTTGAAGCACCGGATGGCAGTGATCATTCTGTCGATCGCCGCCGTCATTTGGGGATTGCGGTCCCTTCAGTCCGCACCTCTCGATGTGTTTCCTGAATTTGCTCCGCCAACGGTCGAAGTTCAAACGGAAGCACCCGGCTTAACTTCACTTGAAGTCGAAAGCCTTGTCTCGACGCCGATTGAGAACACGCTGAATGGAACGCCATTCCTTGATCTGATTCGATCAAAATCAGTGATGGGTCTCTCGTCGGTTCAACTTTTGTTCAAACCAGGCACGGATTTGATTCGTGCCCGTCAACTCGTGCAAGAACGGCTTGCCGTGGAAGCGGCTCGACTACCGACCGTCGCGAAGCCCCCCATTATTATTCCGCCTCGTTCCTCGACGAGTCGCGTTCTGAAGATCGGCATGTCGTCCCAAAAGCTGTCGCAGATTGAACTCACAGAGTTGGCACGATGGACCATTCGCCCGCGATTGATGTCGATTCCTGGTGTCGGCAATGTCGCCATTTGGGGACAGCGAGACAAGCAGTATCAGATTCTAGTCGATCCCGATCGGCTCCGTGCACATGGAGTGACCCTTGCGAATGTCGAAGGCTCGGCCGCTGACGCGGTGGCACTAAGCAGCGGTGGATTTGTTGACACTCCCAATCAACGACTGGCCGTTCAGCAACGATCAGAAGCAACCGGTGTGAATGAGATCGGCCAAACGGTTGTTGGCTTTCAAGGCGGCGCGTCTGTTCGATTGGCTGACGTGGCCGAGGTGGTGGAAGGTTTTCCGCCGCCCATTGGCGATGCCGTCATTAATGGTGGGCCTGGCCTTCTCCTCATTGTTGAAAAGCAGCCATGGGGAAACACGCTCGACGTGACACGGCGTGTTGAGCAGATGATCAATGATCTCCGTCCCGGCCTCAAAGATATCGAGATCGATCCGACCATTTTTAGGCCCGCTACCTTTATCGAGCGATCGCTAGACAACTTGACCCATGCACTGGTGATTGGGTGCGTCCTCGTCGTCTTAGTGCTGATCTCATTCCTCTTCGATTGGAGGACGAGTGTCATCAGCCTTACGGCGATTCCCCTCTCTCTGATCGCGGCTGCCGTGGTACTCCGCTTTTGGGGCGAGACGTTTAACGTGATGGTCATCGCCGGCTTGATCATCGCACTCGGTGAAGTTGTCGACGATGCTATTATCGACGTCGAGAATATTCTGAGGCGGCTAAAACTGAACAGCCAACTACCCAATCCACTTGACCCGTTCCATGTCGTTCTCGAAGCATCGCATGAAGTCCGAAGCGCTGTCGTCTTCGCAACACTCATCGTCACACTCGTTTTCTTACCAATCTTATTCCTCGACGGGCTGGCGGGCTCATTCTTTCGGCCCCTGGGGATTGCCTATATCCTCGCGATCCTTTCTTCCCTTGTCGTGGCTCTGACCGTCACCCCTGCGATGTCGTTACTGTTGCTGCCATCGGCCGCGAGGAAACGGAACGAAGCACCGCTCACGATATTTCTTCTGGCGATTTACAGGCGAATTCTTCCGCACGTCATCGGATGTCCCAAGATCGCCATTGTCTGCCTCGTACTCCTGTTCATCGTCAGCGGGGCCATGTACCGAACGTTAGGAGAAGAGTTTCTTCCCAACTTTCGTGAGACCGATTTTCTGATGCATTGGATCGAGAAACCCGGAACATCGCTCGAGGCAATGCAACGAGTCACCGTCGAAGTCAGTAAGGATCTCCAAGCAGTTCCAGGCGTACGAAATTTCGGCGCGCATATCGGACGAGCCGAGGTGGCCGACGAAGTGGTTGGTCCGAACTTCGCCGAGCTTTGGATCAGTGTCGATGCGAAAGCGGATCTTGATCAAACGATGCACAAGGTGCAGGAAGTCGTGGATAGTTATCCAGGATTGTTCCGCGATGTTTTGACATACCTGAAAGAAGTCATCAAGGAAGTGCTGACAGGAGCGAAGGCGACGATTGTCGTCAGAGTCTTTGGACCCGATCTCGGGAAGCTCCGGTCCAAGGCTGATGAGATTTACGAATCGATCAAACAGATTCCGGGGGTAGCTTCTCCCAAAGTGGAACAGCAACAATTGCTGCCTCAAATTCAGATTCGATTAAGTTCCGAAGCCCTTTCGCAATTCGGACTGACGCCGGGCCAAGTTCGGCGTTCCGTCGAAACGCTCGTCAGTGGGCGAACCGTGGGCGAAGTCTATCGCGACCAGAAAAGTTTCGCCGTCGTTGTATGGGGCACGCCCCGAGTCCGGATGAATCCGTCAGCCATTGCGGAATTGCCGATCGACTTGCCTACCAGCATGGCAACAACGTCGGCATCCGCAAATCGTTCCACGAGTATGAATCGCCCCGCTTTAGCGATCCCTCTAACGACGTCAGTCAACACAACGAACAGTTCGATCATGCCTGGTTATGTCCCCTTGGGCGATTTAGCGGACATCCAGATCGTGGCCGCTCCGAATACCATCCAACATGAAGGTAGTTCCCGGCGCATTGATGTGACTTGCAACGTTCAGGGGCGGGATCTCGGCTCCGTTGCCCGCGACATCGAGAAACGCGTTCGCGAAATCTCCTTCGAGCATGGATACCATCCCGAATTTCTCGGCGAGTACACAGCTCGGCAGGCATCACAACGTCGGCTCTTGCTACTCGCCTCGATGGCCGTCATTGGGATTCTCATTCTCCTTCAGATCGATTTCCAATCATGGCGGCTTGCGTTACTCGTTTTTCTGACGATCCCGTTTGCATTGGTCGGTGGAGTTTGGGCGGCATGGCTGAGTGGTGGCGTCCTGTCGCTTGGCTCACTCGTTGGATTTGTCACGGTGTTGGGAATAGCAGCTCGTAATGGCATCATGCTCGTCAGTCACTACCGTCATTTGGAAACCGTCGAGGGAGAACAATTCGGAATCGAACTCGTTCAGAGAGGGTCCGAAGAACGGCTTTCTCCCATCCTGATGACTGCTCTGGCGACGGGCTTGGCCCTGGTTCCTCTCGTGATGGGTGGGAATAAGCCCGGCTACGAGATCGAATTCCCCATGGCGGTCGTCATCCTTGGGGGACTCGTCACCTCGACAGTCTTGAATCTGTTTTTGCTCCCCCCGATCTACGTTGCTTATGGAAGAGAGAAAGGCAACGAGAATCATTAAGTTCGTTACAACCGTCGGTTTTGATTCATGATCAGCAGTTGGGACGGCCGAACTATCGAAGAGGGATATTCGCGATCGAATGAACCTGCCAACACGCATCGCACCCACGATCGACTATCCCCCCTCTTGTTCGCCGCCGGAGAAAGCCATGAAAACATCCGGAAGGCGTCGATTCTTCACGGCAGCGACGATACTCGCCACGCCCGCACTGGGTATCGTATGCGCTGTAGGTGAAGATAAAACTCCAGAGAGTGATCCCGCTCGGCAGAGTACTCACATTCGATTGTTGTCGGTCCAAGCGAAGGACTCGGCAACTGCCATCCAGATCCCGAGTTCGACGGAGTCAGTGCCTGTAGAAGAGGGCGATGCCGGCTCATCGATTCCGAGCGATGCTTCCAAAACATCGCTATCGCTGATTGAAGCGATCGATCAATCGCTGATCACCAATCCCGATCTCATTGCCGCTCGCCAACAAGAGGGTGTTGGCCAAGCGATCGTGGGCGTTGCTCAAAAGTATCCATTCAACCCGTTCTTACAGACAAGAATTCTCCCCTGGGGCCAAAGGGCGAATGGAAACAGCGCGTCGGTCTACCGCTACGTACTTTTCTCTCAAACTTTCGAACTGGCCCATCAGCAACGATTCCGCAAGCAAAACGCAATGGCGGCGTTGAACGATGTCCGGTGGACGATCGCGCAAACAGAGCTCGTCAGCGTAGCCCAGACGGAACGGCTATTCTTCACGGCTCTCTATCAGAAGGCGCTTTGGCAACTCGCCGTCGTGAATACGGACGTCGTTGATGGGTTATTAAATATCATCGAGCGTCAACTCAAGGCTGGAGCCGCTTCCGCCTCAGACGTCTCCATTGCACGAATCGATGCCAACTCGGCTCGTCAACAACAGAAGCTAGCTGAAGCGAATTACTTGACGGCTCTCGAAGCAGTGAGACGGCAATTGAATTTGCCCGACGAGGCGACGATTGATGTGCGAGGGGAGCTAGATCAGTTTCAATGGAATGAAACGAACGAGGCCTATGCCTACTGCTTGGAAAAGAACGAGATCGCCAAACAGACTCAGAAGAAACTTGCTGACGAATTAGCTTCTATTCGTCCCGACGTGCTGGCAGCCGAGTCACGCGTCTCGGCCTTTCGTGCGAACTTGTCGCTCGCGAAAGCCAATAGAGTTCCTAATCTCATGGCCGGTCCGTTTTACAGCCAGGATGCTGACATCTATTACATTGGTTTTCAGGCCCAGGCAGACGTGCCCATTGTCAACGGCGGCAAACCATTGGTCGGCCAGCGAAATGCGGAGCTTCGGCAACAGCAAGTTGTGTGGGAACAGCTCCGTGCACGGGCACGAATCGAAGGCCTGACCGCGATCGAACGATACGAGCGAGCTCGCGAACTCCTCGATCCAGAATCGACTAAGCAATCAAAAGAAGTTCCCACCGAACTTCAGAAGCTCGATGAGTTATACAAACGAGGTGAAGTCGACATCCTGCGTGTCATTCAAGCTCGCACCAGCCTATTGCAACTTCGCCGCGCTCAGCTCGATATTCTAAACGAGGTGGCTCAAGCCTCAGCAAACGTAACTCAATTTACCGGGCTTCGTCCCCACGCAATGGTGAGCATTCGATAGATGCAATTACAGCCGACGAACGCCAAATCCATTGCAAAGTCTTTACCTCAATTGATTTGAGGCACCTTCTCTACTCAACTAATACTCAAGACAAATGCCGTTCGGGATGAAAACCATTAGTCTATGCTCAGCCACCGTAGTTTGGATACTGGTGATTTCTGGTGTGACAGCAGTTTTCGCCGGTGAACCTGAAGGCCCGGCATTGCCTGGGCTCATTGCGGAACCGAACTTATTTCCAACTTTGGTCAATCCAAAGTGCTCGCGTTGCAAGGATGAAGCAGTACGACGCCAACTAGAGCTTCGTCCTGACGATCGTGTGCTGGCGTGGATTCGTGGCAAATACGATGGCGGAGCGATTCCCGCCCGGTTCTTTCTCGTGCCGTATTGTGTCATCAGCGATACCTACAGAGTCTTCGTTTACGATGCCGACGCGGGCTTTATGCAGGGTTTCGAGTCGTCGCTCGATTTTCGTTTCCATGGCTATCACCATGGCGTCATGGTGATTCGTCACAAGGATGGCACGCTCTACTCCGCGCTGAGCGGTCGCGGACTTACAGGACCTAACAAGGACAAACGGCTGCACACCGTTCCAACGCTCGCCACCAACTGGGGCGATTGGACTCATCGCTATCCTGACACCGTCGCTTATGACATGTTCCCCAAATATCAGCCGAAGGAACTACCGACTCTCTCCGTGGAAAGTTCGCTCAATTCACGGATCAAATCGAAGGAACCGCTGAAGGACGAAGACTGGGTGCTCGGGCTGGAACATGCTGGGAGGGCCCGTGCCTACCCGCTTTATGTCAATAATACCGAGTCACATGTCTGGACCGATCGTATAGGGGATGAAGATGTGAACATCCTGTGGTTTGGTCCGACGGCAACAGCCGTTGCGTATGTCTCTGCTATAGAGGGAGTTTCAGACACTGTCCAATTGGTCATCGATCAAGCAGTCCCGCAGGCTCCTGGAGATCGGCGCTTAAACGGGGACCGGATCGGCAGATAATTGGGTCCCACTGGGTGTAAAGTGCTCGAAGAGCC
>JAIEPU010000322.1 GCA_019748235.1 bacterium | reverse complement strand
GCGCTACTGCGAATGCTTGAAAAACCAAGAGATTCCCTCGTTCAACCACATGAGAGTAGGCGAATGGATAGGTCGCGATGGAACGCGATCACCGTGGCGGTCCTTTTATCTTTGACGATGTCAGTGAAGCTTTCAGGATGGTTTCTCGCGCCGGCGGTAGGGCTTTGGCTTCTCCTGTTTCGACCGCGTGGTTGGATGACCGCACTCCTCTTATCGATTGCCCTGCCGATTCCGATGATCATTTTTTTGACGCCGACACTGTGGCACAATCCGATCGGAGGATTGCAGCACTACCTCACGCTAGTCCTCGACAACCCGTGGAGCATTGCGACCTACTTTTTAGGAGAGGGTTACTCCGATCGACTTCCCTTTTGGAGCGGTCCCCTTCTCCTCGCCGTGACGACGCCGATCACCATTCTCCTCCTCGCCCTCTGGGGAGCGATTCGTGGGATTCGCGACGCGCGGGTTTGGGCGGTGCTCCTGCCGACGTCAACGATCATCGCCACGTGGATGTTCGGATTGCTTCCCACGCATGACGGCGAACGGCATTTGACGCCCGCGGCTTACGGCATTGCACTTCTTGCTGGATTCGGCTTCGGTTTCACTTTCGATCGACAAAGAAACCTGAAGGACGCCCATAGTTCATTGAGCTTGACGAACTCATTGTTCGCGCTGTTGCTTCTGGCGGAACCCGCGTATGCCGCATGGACTTATCGCGAACACGGACTTCTTTACTACAACGGTCTCGTTGGTGGATTGCCGGGCGCGAAGGATTGGGGATTCGAAACCAATTATTGGCTGGAAACGGTCACGGATAAGGATTGGCACGAACTCCTAGATGATCTGCCACCGAACTCCACGGTCTTTCTTCGGCCCGACCATCCCGGCATGGGAGACCTCAAACGTTGGGGGGTTTGGCGTGCTGATATCAATGCAACCGGCCCGGAAGCGAGCTACTACATTCTTGCCGCCAAGCGAGCCGCCTATCTCATTCACGATCCGAAGACGGGCAAACTCGTCGATACAGATCTCAGCGTGCGAGCGGATTCCGCGCCGATGGAGAAAGAGATCCGCTTTCTCGGCGTCAGGCTCATCGGACGATTGCGTCATCCCGGAAGGTAAAGATGAATCAAGTACGCAATGACATCGACTGGGAAAGGTGGCGGGGCGAGCTCTCCCTCGACGCGGACGAGATATACCTGAATGCGGGCTCTTATTCCCCTACCCCACGTCGCGTGCAAGAGGCTGCTCTCTTCTGGCGCACTCGACTTGCCAGCAGCCCGATGCGAACATTGATCGAAACAATGCCGAAACAACTCAATTCGGCACGACAGGCATTGGCCCAATACATCGACGGCGATGCCCAAAATCTGCTGATGCTTCCCAACGCAACGCACGCCGTCAACGTTGTCGTTCACTCGTTGAATCTGCCGGCGGAATCTGTCGTTCTCATGACGGATCACGAATACGGAGCGATGCGATTCGCCTGGGAGCGAGAGGCAAAGAAGCAAGGCTATGAGGTCGACATCGCGACTCTGCCGCTTCAAATCGTTCACGACGATCAGATTGTCGAATCGATCAAAAATCGGTTTCGATCGCGCACCAAGGTTTTATTTTTCAGCCATGTCACTAGCCCGACGGGTCTCGTGCTCCCTGCTGCCAAGCTTTGCCGTGCCGCCGCCGAACATGGAATCATCACGGTGATCGACGGAGCGCATGCACCTGGGATGATCCCTCTTTCGATGCAAGAGGTTGGAGCAGACTTCTATGCCGGCAACTGCCACAAATGGATGATGGCGCCGATCGGCGCTGGTTTTCTTCATGTGGCCGATCGATTTCAATCGATGATCTCTCCTCTCGTGACGAGTTGGGGATGGGAGTTTCCGATCGAAGCGATTCATGTCGATAGCGGCTGGGGAGGAAGTCAGTGGTCACAGCGAGTGGAATTTCAGGGGACGACGGATCGAACGCCGCAATTGGTCATTCCGGATGCCATCGAATTCCGGCATCAGATCGGGGACTCAGCGGTCTACGAAAGAACGAAACAGCTAAGGGCTCATGCTCGTGAAACCTTCACCGCCGCCGGTTTAGTCCCTTTCTTACCGGAAACTCTGACCGGAATGATGACCGCTTTCGAAATCCCCTCGGTCGATCCGGTGAAAGCACGGGAATGGATTTGGAATACCCATCGAATCTCTGTGCCGTTCACGCGAACTGCGGGGAAATCATTCCTTCGGATCTCCACCGCCTGGTTCAACCACTTCGGGGAAATTGAGCAGTTGGCGAGCGTCATCCCGGAGATTCCTTATGGAGAGCTCCGCTGACCACATGACATCATCGTGCCGGCATTGCGATGAGCGCCATCGGCGGACATCGCGGTCCGTTCCTATTGCGGGTGAAGTTCGAAACCCATTCCGAGAGGCTTCGAATCTCCATTAAGAAGTCTGACCGAAACAGTCGGTTGATCTTCTGGAGCGCATAGCAAGCCGTACAAGCGGTGGGTTCCCTTGCGAAGCGATATGGGCGTACTCTTTCGGTCGACTTTCTTTGATGTCACCGCTTCCCAGGGTTTGCTCTGCCCAAGCGTCAGAATTTCCTTATTATCGAGCCAAAGCACCATCCCGCCTGGAGAATCCTCGACCTCAACCATTACGTCAGTCGTGTCTTCGATCGTGAAGGGATAGACAACAAGATAGAGACCTGCTTTCTCCGATGTCGAATCTGAAATACGCCACGGAATCTCCGCGACCATGTCGCCCACTTTGGGAATCGCGCGGCGATCGCGACTGGGGAAGTATCGCCGAGTCAATTCGCTCAATGATTGAATCCGTCCCACGATCTCCTTTGGAATCGGTCCCAAGAGTAACAATCCATTGGCGGGGAGCTCACGATCGGCCGGCGGAGCGGAGGGAGGTGGCTCGACCGTCGGCATCTTGTCAAGCGGATACACGAAAAGGTCTTTCCCCCCTGCCCCGCCCGAACGGTTACTCGCAAAGAGGAGAAGCTTTCCATCGTCAGAGATACGGGGGGTGAAATCGCTCGAGTTGCCGTCGTTGTCACGAATCTCCTGAACGACGGTTGGACGACTCCAAGGAGACGAAGTCGATTCACGCATCGCGCGAAAGATTGCCGTCCGTCCATCGGGCAGCATACCTTCCATGTAAATAGTGCATAAGTCACCGGCCACCGAGGGACGCCGATAGGAACCTTCTAACTCGAGCGGATGGGGCTCAGTGAAATCTCCTTCGCTCCCCGCGCGACCCGCCATCCAGATACGAGTGAATTTCCCCTGTCCGGCGGACATGACCAGGTGAAGACCGTCTGCCGTGAGGAACGGATCTCCCTGCTGATTCATGATGTTTTCAAAGTTGAGCTTCCTCTCTTCCTTAAAGGGTTCAACGGCGGAGGTTCGAGCCGATTCCATCACAGAATACTGACCCGCCACCTCACGATTGAAGAGAAGTCTTTCTCCGTCACTGGAAAACGTCGCCGAAGAATTAAAGGGTTCGCTTGACGCTAACTGCAACCGACCCTCTTGCTGAAATTCTCCATCCGGGGTCGAACGGCGAACGACAAAGATTTCGTCGCCGCGACCGGTGCGACGCGTGAAATAGAGTTCGAGCCCATCCTTCGACAGAAACGGATAGGATTCGTCTACCGACGTATTGGCACGCCCGATCGCCGTCACGACTCCCGGTTTCCAAGGAGCTGCCTTGGGGGAGACACTCCATTTTCGTTCGATGATCAGAGAGCTGTTCTCGTTCGGTTCAGGCGCGATCAGATCCTCGTCCGTCGGAGTCGCGGACTTGGGCTCTTCCGGCGGGTCAGCGGGCGGCACGGGATTCGGAATCGATTCCACGGGAGCCGTGGGTGCATGATCAAGAGGGGGCGAAGTCACGCCAGGCACCGGCTGAACAGGAGTCGCTAGAGAGGGAGACGTCTCCTTCACTTCGCGAGAAGGCTTTTCTTCAGGCGCCGGTTTGGCTGCCACTGCCGGAGAGATCTCCTGAGTTGCGACGTCGTCCACATTCTTCGAGGAATGATCGAGTAGAGGCGGAGCGCTGGTCCGTCTTAGACCGATCACAAACACCGCAATAAGTGCAAGAAGAGCGACTGTCGCAACTGATACGGCGAAAACAGTTCGAATCGGCCCTCTCCGCCAGTCTTTCTGAGAAGAGTTAGCTTGAGAGTTCTCCTCCCATTCACTGCTCCTTTCGACACTGTCGTCGCTTCCCAATTCCTCCTCTCCGAACGGATTCTTCGTTACGCCGGAAACTCGAGGAATCGATTGACGAAGTTGTCGATCGTATTCTTCCTTTTTGCTGCCGTCTGAGAGAGTGATCCTGGCCAGAGCGACTTCATTCATCAGCTTCTGTGTTAGATCGGAATGAGGCCCCGCTTGATGCACGCGAAGACGAGCGATTTGGTTCAAAGCAGCTCGTTGAATCTTGTCCAAATCGGACTCGAAATCTTTGAGGCCAAGTAGCCGGTAATGAGAAGGTGGCAACGAGCAGGGAGGGATGGCGAGCCACTCACAGTAGGGATTGAACTCCATCTCTCGTCAAGCCACTCGCAATGAAAGGGGCGTAGCAGCAGCAATTGTTTGCGTCATGAAGCTGCTCGTTAAACGCCGTCCCCTCGATCTGTATAAGACGGCGAAGGTCGGCCCTCACCTCTATAGTACGAGATGCAAACGAGTGGTGTGGGGATCAATTCCGGGCAGTGGCAGAAGAAGATCGACCGGCGATCGATCACTATCATTCTGTAGCGGATGACTTCCAGGGCCATTTGAATGTGGAATTGATTTGCTGCGATTGGATGTCGAGTTGATCGAGTTCCCGCTGGATGTCTTGAATGATCTTGCTTTCGAGTGCTTTGTCACGTCCGAGGGAAATCCAGCCGGCGCCAGGGGTCACGCTCGAAGTGATGATCTCTTGCTGAACGGGTTGAATGCTTTGAAAGAACGTACCGCCGACGACTCGCTGGCCGATCGGACGAGGCAAGTCTTCTAGTTCCTTGTAAACTTCGACGACCACTTGGAACCCACCATCGGTGGATGGATGAATGATCACAAATGCCCGGCGACGGATGGTTTGAAGGGTGGCTTCGAGTCGCTGTCGGCAGCCGACGGAGTCCGCTCGCCAAGGTTCGAATAATGTCGCGGCCATGACGGGACGGGTCTCGATACGACCGTCGTAACGGTTTTCGTAACCGATCTGAAAATACTTTTCGAGCACGTCGATCGTCGTTTCCCAAACAGTCTCATAGTTGGTGAGAGCGATACTGGCCGGATTATCCATCTCGGGTGGAACGGTGAAAGAGGCGCAGCCGGCAACGAATGCCAACACCGCGGCCATCCAAACACCGATCACCCTGTGCTTCATCCGTACCTACTTCGTCGAGGAAACAATCTTCCCCAGCCGGCTCGCATGAAGCGACCTGGCGGCGGAGTTCTGCCACTGCATCTATCGAGGTCGTACGTGGAAGGTCGCGTCTCATGCCCAAGTTGAAGAATCAACACAAGATGAATTGAGGTGATTTGCGGTTTGATCGAAAGGACGTTACTTCCGGCTTTCCTATTTCATCCGTTTTAACATTTCGCTCTCACATGCCGCCTGGGTCCGTGCACCGATCCTCTTGTCTCGCGCAGAGTGTTATCGCGAACGTTCGAAAGTGTCGATCTCCCCATCACGCAGATCTGTAACGAACATGTGTCCTGGCGAGTGCGTGATGGCAATCTCGGGCGCCGATGCGAGAACGACCGCTTGAGGAGTTACGCCACAGGCCCAGAAGACGGGAATCTCACCGGGCCGAATGGTGACGGCATCGCCCCAATCGGGTCTGTCAATATCGGCGATTCCAATCGATGCGGGATCGCCACGATGCACCGGAGCACCATGCGACGACGGAAAGTCAAACGTGATGCGGGTTGCTTCGTCCGCTTGAGCTGGCGTCATCGGTCGCATCGAGACTACCATCGGACCGGAAAATATTCCCGCACTCCGGCAGAGGACATTGGTTCGATACATCGGAACGTTCTTGGGACTTCCATCCTCTTTGATTTCTTCCAAATGTCGAACGGGAAGCCCTGCGGCCAGCAATGCCGATTCAAAGGTGAAACTGCATCCCAACAGAAAGCTGACGAAGTCGTCGCGCCAGTCGTTTGAAATGTCCGTCTTCTCCGCAACGAGTTCTCCGTCTCGATAGATGCGGTAAAGAGGGAGATCGGTCCGCAAATCTGCGTCGCGAGAAAGCCGTGAGGTTCGTGGCTCTCCCGCCGGCAGCATTTCAAGGAGTGGGCATGGCTGCCGATTCAAATCGCAGAAACGAAAGAAGTCGGTCGCGACGGAACGCGGCAAAATGACCAGGTTCGCCTGTACATAACCGGGGCAAAAGCCGGCGGTTGACCGATGAAATTTCCCCTCCCGACAAAGGCGGCGAAGTTCGGATGGGGTAATGTCCCGGTTCGGAACGTCATCGACCATCGTCATGCGCCTCGATAAGGAAGTTTCACCTTTTGCCCCTGTGCGGCATGCTTCGGATCAAGCGTTCTAATTTCGATCTCCGCTTCGTTCGAACCATGCCGGCACAAAACCCAGCCGTTCGGGTCAGCGGGAAGGAACGGATACGCCGTGCATGGAAGATTGACGAAGGAAATGTCCTTCCACCGAACGACATTCCATTGATGCGTATGCCCACAGAAGAAAGCCACCACGTTTGGATGAGCTGTCAGGACTTCCAACAACTGCTCATCATCAATCAAACCGGCGGCCGGGATACGCCGATCGGCCACGTCAACGATGACATCACCCGACTTGAGATGCTTGCGATATTCGACGTTGTGATGAGCCATCACGAAGGCAGGTTTGTCCCCATGCTTTGTCAACTCGCGGGAAAGCCAATCAAGCTGCGGTTGACCGAGTAACCCCGGAGTGCTGTTCACTGATTCGAGCGAATCGAGCAGAAACCAATTCGCATGTTTGGTCGGAACGATTGCAACTTGCTTGTCGGGAATGGGGCTTGCTTCAATGCCGGTCTCTTTCAGCGCCGCGCGAAAAGGCGCGCGATCGTCATGATTTCCGAGGGCAAGAGTAATCGGAATTCCCGCTTCCCGAACCGGGGTCAAATGCGAAAGAAATGTTTGATAGTCTCCCGGCTGGCCGGTCAGGTAAGCGCAATCGCCGTTCACGAGTAAACGTCCCGGCTTCGCGGTGGAGCCGATGATCTCCTGGAGCACTTTTTTGAAATTCGCCGACATGTTGACGTCGGAACGAAGTGTATTCGGATCGGCGGCGATGTGAGTATCTGAGCAAAGGGCCAGCGTTTCAATATCGGCGGCGTCGGCCTGAACGCGCCCGATAAAAGCCAGTGATCCCGCGACGGCGGCGCTATGTGCAAGAAACGAACGTCTGGAAATCGGTGCAATCTCGATCGGCATCTGGGTTCCCCTTCTTTTTCTGACCTCATTCTGCCGACCGCGAATTTCAATTTCAAAAGAGAAATCGCCATTATCGAGTGCACCGCAAGATACTGACTTAAAATCACTTACGCCTAAGTAATTGCCATTTTGGCAGGCTCAGCTATACTTCTCCGAAGTGACAGCCTTATGTCAAAGTGGCAGGCCCCGTGGAATGCACGCACAGAGAGCTTCAGAACTGACGTCTGACGACAAGATCCAGATCCTAATCGTCGACGATGAAGAGGCACACGCCGAGGCGGTCGCAGACAGTCTCGAGCGGGCGGGCTACGAGTGCACGATCGCCAAAAGCGGCGAAGACGCGATCCGTAAAATCGAAGGAGAACAGTTCGACATTGTCCTCACCGATCTAGTGATGGGAAATGTCGATGGGATGGAGGTTCTGAAGAAGGCGAAGCAGGAACTTCCAGATGCGGAGGTCATCGTCGTCACCGGACACGGGACGATCAAAACCGCGGTCACCGCCATGCAGCAGGGGGCACATACTTATCTCACTAAGCCCCTCGACATCAACGAACTGCGAACCGTTGTCGCGAAGGCCACCGAGCGTCAACGACTGAAGCGATCGAACCTGGAACTACGCCAGCAACTCAACGAGAAATTCGGATTCGAGGGAGTGATCGGCAACTCTCTCGCCATGAACAAAGTCATCACCCGTCTTCGACTTGTTTCCCCCTCTCCCGCGACAGTGCTGATCCTCGGAGAGAACGGCACCGGTAAGGAACTCGTTGCTCGCGCGATTCACAACAACAGCCCGCGAAAGCACAAGCCATTCGTCGCGCTCAACTGTGCGTCGCTATCTGAGAGCATCCTGGAAAGCGAACTCTTCGGACATGAACGGGGAGCTTTCACCGGTGCCGATCGGACTCGCAAGGGTCGCTTCGAGTTCGCAAATGGAGGAACTCTGTTCCTGGACGAAGTCGGCGACTTGCCAATGTCGACGCAGATCAAGTTGCTGCGCGTGATTGAAAGCAGAGAGATCATGCGCGTCGGTTCGAACGAGCCGATTGCCGTCAACGTGCGGCTCATTTCCGCGACCAATCGCGATATCGCCAAAATGGTCGCTGACGGTGATTTCCGCCAGGACCTCTACTACCGACTGAAGGTCGTCACCATTCACTTGCCCCCTTTGCGGGAGCGTCTTGAGGATATACCGCTTCTCTGTGAACACTTTCTGAAGGAGTTTGCCGAGACGCATGGTAAGCCGATACCGACGATCTCGACACCGGTGATACGTGTCCTTCGAAGCTACGATTGGCCGGGAAACGTCCGCGAATTGCGAAATATTCTCGAAAGCATGGTGGTCATCGATCAAGACGGCCGGCTCGACCTTGATGACCTCCCCGAGGAATTGCAGGGACGAGAGGAAGGGGCATTCGTCGGTTCGGTGCAGGACTCCCTCATCGGCAAGCCCATCAAGGATGTCGAGGCATACTACATCGAACAGGCCCTCAAGATTACCAACGGCAATCGAGAGGAGGCATCGAAACTCCTCGATATCGGCGAGCGGACCCTTTACCGGAAGATCAAGGACTACAACATTCCCACCGGCAAATCGGAGCGGCGCAAACGGCGCGGTTCAGGGAGTTCAGAGGAATAGGGCCGCCTTATTCCCAATGAGGCTTGTTAACTTTCTTGTCAGAAGTGTGATCACACCAAACATTTGAACTTTGGATTGACCTGAACGCATCGCCTCGACTATAGGGGCTCCCCTCAACCCGGATTCTCCAGCAATGAGTAACCGCTCCCATTCGCATGAATGGAGAGCGTTCCCTCGTCGCCGTGCGGAATTCGTGACCAGATGCCCTGGGAGCCTTCGGCGATGCTCGCTCGTGTGATGATGTTGACGTTGTGTCTTTTCGCCGCCGTTGTGCGAGCGGACGAAGTCACCGTCGTCGAGGAATCGGTTCCGACAGAAGACGCTCCCAGCATTCCACCCGAGGGAACGGGACAAGACCCCGTCACGATGGATGCACAGGTCACCGGTGAAGCGGAACCATCGATTGCTGGTTTCGCGACACGATCATTGTCCGAATATCGGCGATGGAAAGGTGACATCTCGTTTGGTCTGAACGGCGCTGCTGGTAACACCGAAAGATTCAATTCACGATTCGGGTTGGATACGGCGCGCGAAGGAAAGTGGACCGACTTTAAGAACAACGTGACCTATGCCAACAGCACGGCTAATGGTTCAACGACGGAAGACAAGTTTCTGCACAATAGCCGCACCGAGTGGAAGCTAGGCGAAAGCAAATGGAAGCCGTACTCTTCGGTGCAAGGTGTTCATGATATCTTCCAAGAGTACGAATACCGATTGATTCTGAATGCCGGAACTGCTTATCAGATTTGGAAGAATGATAGGATTGACGGGCAGGTTCGATTCGGTTCGGGTGCCACGCGCGACTTTGGTGGTGAAAGCGCGAACACCTGGACGCCGGAAGCGAGTCTGGGAGGTGATTGGAAACTCCAAGCCAACGCGCAGAACTCATTCACGGCCGGGTTCGATTACTTCCCCTCATACCTCGCAATCGATGACTTTCGGTTAAATACGCGCGGCGCATGGGAAATCCTCGTCGAGCCGCGCTGGCAGCTGAGCCTTCGGCTCGGATTCATGGATCGCTATCAGACTCAGTCGTACGGGAAGAAAAAGAACGACATCGACTACTTCGCGGAGATCGTTAAGAAGTTCGGGCCCAAACCGGATACGAAGTAATGGGATGAGTACGACTCAAACCGCTCTCCGCCGTTTTCGTATCCCTTGAATGCCTATTCCAAGTATCACGACGATCCCGACCAACGCGATGGGGGACACCTCCGGCACCGGCACGAGGACAAAGGGCGAGACATCGAAGTACGTGGTGAGATTGTTTGGAGTCTTACCAGCATTTCGCGCGATCTGTTGATCGGACAAAATCGGCAACGACATCCCATAACCTAGATTGAATGCCGTATCGACCAGGTTTGCGAGCAACCCTTGCGTGACGGGGGCCGGGTGAAAGTTATCGGACGCGAATGGCGTCGTGAATGTCGCGCCCCCTAGCGTTAGCGGAAAGGCCGCCAAAAGATCTGGCGACGCGCTGCCGAAATCAACGATGGGAATTCCCTTCGACAGAACATACGCATTGATCGCCTGATTGGTCTGGTGAATGGCATCGCTGAGCGCGGCCAGTTGCTGCTGCGTGAAGCCGTACTGCGTGGCGTACGACTGCACCAAAGGGGTCAACGTGACATCGGGCATGTTAACGAAGACTTGCTTGACGGCCGGGTTCGCCGCTGAAATGGAATCAATGATGTTCTTCACGTTATTGTAGTAGATATTGATGAACTGTTGTGTGTTGCCGGACGTGACGTATCCAATGTTCGATGTGGCATCATTACCACCAATCATGAGCACCGAGGCATCAATCTGACCCGATGCGGCGAGGTTTACCACCGAAGCGAGTTGGCCGCTGACGACAGTACTCGAGGTCGCACCGCCGACCGCTTTATTCGTAAAGGTGAAAGCGCCGGTCGGTTTCAGTTGGCCGATCCAGTTCGTGGAACTCGATCCCGCGCTGATGCTGTCACCCATCACTGCCACGCGAAAGGTCGCGGCATCAGAAGATGACGGCAAACAAAGAAAAGTGGAAGCGATCAAAACGAACGAGAGATGACAACGCTCGATCGAGCGTGATGAACAAAATACCACGCAGCTAGCTCCCATCGATTATTGGGGGGACGTGCGATTCCCCAGCGGTCGAATGACCAACAAAACTTGAACAGGTTCAATGCCGGATCGATGGGCAAAACATCGAAGCGTTGAATTCATTCAAAGACGCACAGGTCGCGAGAACTATTTTCCAAATTCCGACTCTTTTTCGAAAAATGGAGCCTCTCGCCAGAAAGCGAGGGGAAAGTCGCCTCGCCTTGTTTTGATTCTCCCCCTATAGACCCCGCCTTTGAGGCTGATTACTTGGGTGTCCCAAGCTGTTGTGTCAAAGGGTTCAGGGGACAGAGTCGCCCGCCGGCTCGAAGGAGTGAATCATGCATCGTCCCGTCGCTATTGCCGTCTTGTTCATGGCCATCGCCGGCAGTCCGAGTTTCAGCGTCGCTGCCGAATTAGAGGCGATCGTTAATGGCAAGAAGTTGACGGCTGCTGATGTTGATACCGCCTTCAACCGCACCTCGGTCTCGAAGCAGCCGCTGACGGACGCGCAGAAGCAAATGTATCGGTCGCACGTTCTCAACGTGCTGATCGATAATGCTTTGCTGAAGCAGTTCCTCGACCATAAAGGAGTGACCGCCGACCCTAAGCAGGTCGAAGATCACATCAATCAATTCAAAGCGGCGGTCGCGCAGAAAGGCGGATCGTTCGATTCATTCATGGCGGAGAACAAGATCTCTGAACAACAAATGCGAGAGGAAATCACGGATCTCTATCAGTGGTTCGCTCACGTGCAGGAACAGTCGACCGACCAGAATTTGAAGGGTTACTTCGAGGCCAACAAGTCGGCGTTCGACGGTTCGCAAGTCCGCGCAAGCCATATTCTGGTTGAGTTCCCGCCGACGGCCACTGCCGCGGAAAAAGCGGTCGCTTACAAGAAGATTCAACAGATCCAAATGCAGTTGTCTTCGGGCACCGACTTCGCCTCGCTCGCGAAGCAGCATTCTGATTGCGAATCGAAATCACAAGGAGGGGACGTCGGCTTCTTTCAACGAAAAGGAAAGATGACCGAACCTTTCGCGAAGGCCGCCTTCGAGACCCAAAAAGGGCAAGTCACCAATATCGTCGAATCAGAGTATGGTTATCACCTGATCAAGGTCACGGATCGTAAGGAAGGGACACCGGTCCGATATGAAAAGGTCGCGGATGACGTGAAGACGTTGTTTGCCGCCGATCTCAGGGCCGCCATCATCACGGCCATGCGAAAGCAGGCTGATATTTCGTTCGGTCACCCCACGGGAACGGCCGCAGGTAATCCTTCGAGCGGGACCACTCGATAACTCGAACTGCGTCGTTCGATATTGCCTTATGAAACACAAAAGGCTGGACTGATCAGGTCCAGCCTTCCTTTTGCGCGGCGGTGAGTGAGATGACGACCTCGGCGCCCGCACTCAACCCACACGGTTCTACTTGCCGGCCGGTGTAAGAGGCTGAGCAACCTCTTGGGTTTTTGGCTTTTGGCCAGGAGTTGCTCCCGGCTTTTCCGGAAACTGATTGAGCTGAGTCACCATCGACGAAGTGATGTCGACAGCTTGCAATTTCTCGGGCGGAACGAAGGTGAAATCGCTGTCGGGTAGTTTCTCGCTCTTCACCTCAAGGAAATCGAGCACGAAGAGGGGCTTGTATTCCGCCTTGTCATCCCGGCGAAAGAGTTCGATGCGGAGTGGAAATGACGTCTCTTTGTCCAAATAGAGTCGGGCGTACTGGGGCGTGTCGCCGGCGATATCCTTCACAGTCTTAACGTTGCCGTTCTGAGCGACGACCGGAACGACGGCATCCCTCCAAGCTCCCTCGATTAAGGTCACCGGACGATTGTTCTCGCCAAGAGTGGTGTCTGACATTTTGTCGAAGCGAATCGATTCCAAATAGCCGCGAAGCATATCCCCCGGCTTGACGAACGGAAGCTGCAAAAGAACCTGCCGCTTGACTTCAGGAGGAAGTTCACGCGTTTCGACCAGCGGCATCACTTCTCCAATCTGGAAAGTGACGAGCGATTCCTTGTCGAGAAGCTTCTCATAAATCATCCCGGTCTTTCCGTCCGAGGCATTGATGCGTTTCGCGTTCGCATCCCCAAGCTTCACGTCGAGTTCGAACATGCTTCGGTAGTTGGGACCACTTCGGTAATTCCCAGTCGCGTTGACCGGTGAACCTCCCGCGCGAATCGTCTGCGAAATCTTTGCCGAGACATATTCGATGGCGTCCAGCTTCTCGGCCGCCGCTTTGACGAATTTGTCGGCCTCAGTTTCCGCTGGCTCGGCAGGTTGGGCATTTGGCAACGGCTGCGCGGCCTGTGTCTCGGGGGTTTGAGGTAAAGCTGCGGGAGCTGCGGAATCTGCCGCTTGCGCAAAGCTGGCAAAAGCAATGAGTAGCGTGGGAATATGCGACATTTGCAGGTTTTCCTTACTTTGCCAGAAGATCGGTATGTTCGGCTACCGAACTATAGCTAGGACGGTTCATCGCTCAAGGCGAGTTGATCGGCCCAGAGAAACGGCCACTCCTCGTTCTCCCGTGCGTCCCCACGAGGCAGGTGCTCGTTAACGATTGAAGATGTCCGAGCCGAGAGGTAGATCATGAAACGGTTTGCATTGGTAATGGTCGCGCTAGCCGCGATGGTCGGATGTCAATCGCCCGGCGGTAGCCAGGGGATGCTCCAGCATCAACAGGCGGCTGGCTTGTCCTATCGGCCGACGTCGCCGACATTTAGAAACAGCGTGACGCCGGCAGCACCAAAGGGATCCGTTGCGTCGACCGCCAAGGCCGACCCGAACGTCACCCAAGTCGGATACAACACCGGCTGGGGTGCCATTCAAAACAATAACTACAGAGCTCGCGTGGCTCGGGCGATTCCAAGCCACGGCGGCGAATTGCCGGGCGGAATCCAATATCCCTTTACGGCGGAAGATGCCGCCGCGTTCGGTGCGGGGGGCGGACCAGCCGGTCCTGGCGGACCGATGGGGCATTCTCATGGACCGGGCGGTGGCGGACCGGGATGTGCCGCCTGTGCTGCTGCGGGGATGGGTGGACCAGGCCCAGGTGCCGGGATGCAGGGACCTCCTCCCGGCGTTGGCATGATGCCCCGATTCATCAGCGGTCGAA
Organism: bacterium; assembly: GCA_019748235.1. GTDB lineage: Bacteria > Planctomycetota > Planctomycetia > Kolteriales > Kolteriaceae > JAIEPU01. The sequence continues at coordinate 3,014 of JAIEPU010000322.1, read as the reverse complement.
CCCAAGTCCGGTTCACTCGGCCCAACGGAATGAAGATCGCCTGGCTCTCGGAGGGACAGTTCACTCCCCCGCAGCTCGAGGCACCTGCTCGATACAATTTCTATCAAGCGAGAATCTATCGCTTGAAGTTGACGGAGATCGAGAACCGTCCCGGCCTCGAACTCTATCCGACGCTGGAAGTTTATCCGGGTAACGTGAAGGTCGATGCGTATCTCGCTCACAATGCAGTGCCGATCGAATTCACTGAAGAAGACTTCGATCAGGTCTCGGCCGGTAACTTCGTGACCAAGGTTATTTATCTGCCCGATCCGAAGTTCCAGGAACTAGCGATCGCTGGAGTCGAAACGCTCGTCTCCACGCGGCTTGATCCGGGTATCGATCCGGTACAGGAAGCGAGCCGACGCGGTGTAATCCTGGCGGTCCTTCGAATCGGTAGCGTCGATCTTGAAATGCCGCACAGCCCGGCACTCTTCTCGGCTCCTCCGATGGCGGTCCCCGGCCCGGTCGGAGTAGCTCCGGCTCCCCCGCTTGGCCCACAGGCGATGGCTCAAGGTCCAGAAGAAGTTCCGGTACTCCCCGGGGCCGAAGAAGCGGGCCAGTAACGGAGAGAGCTCTCGGCAACTCGCCCATCATGATGTCGCATACACGGGCCGGGCGACCGGCCCGTTTTGTCTCGCACACCGAGCGTCCGCACACCCATCGAAACGACCAGAAGGTGCCGGAAACTCATGGATCGCCTATACGCCGACAGAGACAAGTTGAGGGTCATCATGTCCATCACTCGTCAACGAACCTCGGTTCTCTCGCGTGATGAAAGCAGCCTTATTCGTTGGATCGCGTTTGGCGGTTTAATTGGTCTGATTTGGGCACTCTGCGCGGAAGCACAGCCGACCCCCGTTCCGCGCCCTCCTCAGCGGGCTCCCTGGGTCTCTCCTGCCAACCCGCCCATGCGAATCACGGGTCGGCCAACAGAACCACCCGAAGTGCGTCACCGACAGATTCCCGATCCGGGGGTCCCGTTCGTTCAATCAACTCTTTTCCTTCGATTGATCACGCCGGCGGAGAACAGCATCACGCTGTTCAGCCCAGGGGGTAAGCCGATTCGCTTGGGCCAAAACGGCCTTGTAGGAATGAAGACGCGCGCGGTCTATCCGTTCGCGATTCATGCAGGTCTTGGAGCGAAGAAAGAACCTTTCTTCGGAACAATCGATGTCATTCGCGGTCCACATGTTCCCGAGGACATCAAGCCGATCGATACGACGATTCCGATTCTGTTTGACGAAGAAGATATCTTGCAGCTCCTTCGGGATCGAATGATCACGAAGTTCATTGTGCTCGAGAATCCTGAGACCGCGCTCGACTACCCAAGCCGGCTCGATCAGCCGATCCGCTACGAGGCAACGTTCGAGGAAGACGCGATCAATCGAGCCAAAGAGATTGGCAAGATTCTCATTTGCATCCGCATCGGCAATCGCGTTCCGACGGACGAAGAACTCGCCGGAGCGTCACTCGTGGGTAATTTGCTGATTGCAAAGTCGCTTTCCGTGGTTGACGCCAACGGCAAGATGAAACAAACGAAGCCTGAGTTTGTACTGGCGGAGGATTATCCGTCAGGTCCGATTCAGCAGGTTGCTTATCACGGTTGTGCGCCTGGCGCTCCATGTGCAGATCACAACGACCGGGCCGAATCAGCGATCGCCGACGGACAGAATTGCCCGATGCCGCCCGTTTCTCCCCCTGGCGTGAACCCCGCGAACGTGATCAATAACGACCTGACGTACAACTTCGAATACATCTGTGACGGCGGTGATCGCCGGCCCCACGCCGGCTGGATCACTGGGGGCGAGCTCATCAACATCGATCCTGAAGACACCGTCGCGGAATACCGTCTCGCCACCGGCGGAAAACGAATCGCGGTATCGAATCGCGTCTGTCTCTTCGCACCTCGTTACGTGGAAATCCGTGTGCTCCAACTCGCGGACGGTTACGACACAGCCGTCGGATACGGCGCGGTCATTCGCGACACGAGCGTGGATCAATACATTGCCGACCAATCGGACAACGAGCGAAAGCTCTATCAGATGGCGGGTATCGTCCGAACCGAGAAACACTTGAAGGGCCTCGAAGGGAGCCAATGGACCGGAGATCTGTTTGAAGTTCGAGTGCTGAGCGGATTTGAACAGGGTCTCGGCTGGGCCGAGCTCGTCGGTTTACTTGGATCACATCACGTGACTGGAACGCAGCAGGCTGAGATCTTAAAGCGAGTGGAGTTCGCCGCGACGCTGACGCTCGATTCCGCCCCACAAATCGTCGGCATGATTTCCGGTGTTGGTGAAGTAGCCTCTGTTTGGAAGACCAACGAAGTCCGCGAGATCTTGATCAACGAAAAACCGCCCGGCGTTCTGAAGCTGGAAAAGTCGGCGGACAAGACATCCGCGAAACCAGGAGAGATCGTCACCTTCGTGATTCGCTACACGAACGTCGGCAAGCAACCGATCACGAATATTTCGGTCATGGACAGCTTGACCGCCAGACTGGAATACATTCCAGAATCGGCCGATTCGAGCCGGCCAGCGGTCTTCACATCGGGACCGAACGAAGTCGATTCACTCATGCTTCGATGGGAAATCAAAGACACCCTCAAGCCGGGGGATAGTGGCATGGTGAAGTTCCAGATCCGCATGCGATAGTCGGAAGAACTTATCGCTCATCAAGACACATCTTGATGAGCGTTGTCATTTGCGGTGCGTCCATTCCGGATTGCCATACTTTTCCTCGGCGAGCGATTCAGCGAGTGACTTTTCTCGCTCGGTGATCGTTCCACGATGAAAAGTCCAGCCCCACGCTTTCCCCAATATGTCATTCACCCCTTCGATAATCTGATTCTTCTCAATCGGCGCGGCCAGTTCACGGTAGCCCTGAAGCTGAGGCGTTGGTTTACTCTTCGCCAAAAGAATGGAACCATGCTGCAAGATGGCGCCCCCCTGCTTTCGCTGCGCGCTGCCGACGATCTT
>JAIEPU010000213.1 GCA_019748235.1 bacterium | reverse complement strand
TCGCTCTCCTTGATCTTGGCTTGGCTCTTGATCCCTATTTCTCGGAGTTGGCCGACCACCCAATCGGCAGTGGCGCGGTGCATGAGTTCGACGAAGGTAGGAATCGATGTGTAAGTGTTCGCGAGTTCGTCGAGTCCGGCATGATCGTCGTCATCGAGTTTGGTGTACTGCTCGTGGAACTCCTGAGGCCGAACGCAATGGACATTCAAAAGGAAGAGGTTCGAAAGAAGTTCGGGGATGGGAACCGAGTGTTTGCCGGGGAGATTCGGCAACGACCGCAGGATAAAGTCCCGTTCGTTCGTGCTCCTTGGTTTGACGGAGACGGTGATCTTCATCGTGGACCTCGGCTACGTGATCAGATGATCACTTAACCAGAAGGCCCGCTGATTTCGCGCGGGACCCACGGAAGAGGTGGAACGCGAATCGAACTGAAGGTCTCAAATGACCGCGTTACAGCGGCGACGATCCAACCTTCCGAAGATCAGCGTGGGTCCGGCGAAGAGAAGAGTGATTTCGAGCGGGAAGTGAATGGTGTTTGAGCGGGCTGAAAAGAAGAAGGGCATCGATTGCTCGATGCCCTTTGAGGTTTCCGAGTATTAACGGTTCAATCGGCCGTCACTCTTTCGAGTGGATGATCTTGATTTTGCCGATCGTTGAGTCTTAGTGACGGCGTCGTTACTTCTTTTCGAAGAGCTTCGGACTGACCTTGATCACGCCGAGGTCATTCTTCCCAGGCTTGACGTCGAGTTCGAATCGACCACGCTTCCAATCGGGCTTCGCGGCGAGGTAGCCGGCCTTTTCCTGCCAGACTTGGAACTCGTGCTTTCCGGGAGGAAGATTCGCTATCGAGAAGCTTCCGTCCTTGCCGGAGACGACGAGGTAGGGATGTTCAAGAGGAAGGATCCAGCCCTTTTCCCAAGGATGAATGCCGCACGTGATCGCGACCGGGATTCGTTCCTCCCCCGCGAACTTATACTCAATGTCGACACCACCCGGCATTTGGTTATTGATCGCGGGATTCTTGGCGTTGAGCGGATCGATCTTTACCGCGTGATTGATCGTGTCTTTGTTGCCAAAGGTGATCGCTTGCTTGCCCGCCCAAACGGCGAGAGCGTGGGGAAAGTAACGACACTTTTCGTGATCCATGCGAATGCTCGGTGTTACAGCCTTCTCCGCTTCCGGTGTGGCGGCCACCTTCGAACGGACATAGACGAACACGTTTGCTAGTCCGCCGCCATCTCCGACGACGATGCTTTCATCAACCAGTTCCTCGGTGAACTTTCCGCAGAACTCTTGATCCTTGGTGATCTCAAGCTTCGCGGGCTTCGGCGGGGCGCCATCGTAGACGAACTTCCCGGAGATCGTGCCGAGGTTTGCTGACTCTGCCGCAGCAACCGCGACGAGGACACTTTCCCCTTCGATTGAAACCGAGCCATCTTTCTTGGGCTCCTCCGGAGTGGGATCCGCGGGGGGAAGAATGACGTCGGACTTCGGTTCCTCTGCTTTCTTTTCGGGAGCGGCAGGAGGAACGGTCAGCGTGTCCGCCGGTTTGGCCGGTTCCGCAGGAGTTGCGGGGGTCGGCGTCTCCGCGGGCTTTGCTGATTCGGCAGAAGTAGTGGGTGCCTTTTCAGATGTTGTCGGAGCTGCGGGAGTAGCCGGCTTTTCCTCGGCCTTTTGGCATCCCAACGCGAATGCAGCCATCAATACCAACGAAAACCGAACCAGACGCATGGTGTTCCTCTCCCCTGGGTTCGTGAACGCTTCCACATGGAGCATAGGTAGTTATACAAGTCGGGCAGCTGAAGGCCTTGATTGTCGGGCGTGGGAATCGATTTCGCAAGTGGGTAGTTGCGACATGGTTTCCTGTGATCCATGTCCTCAACCTACGCAAAAAGCTTAGACAAACGGGACTATCCCCTTGGACCGCCGATTTGAACGCCGTCGACACCCATAAAAATCGCGTCCGCTTTGGCCACTTCCTTCCCTTGATCATTCGTCACGATGCTTTCGGTATGGATCACCCGCTTGCCGATTCTAGGCGCGGTGGAGACGGCGATGAGATGGCCACTGTTCACCGGCCGGAAATACTTCACGCGAAGGTCAAGTGAAACGATTCCGCCCCCGGTCTTGCGGCGTTCCCGGAAATCATTGGTGAGGATGATCGCCTGGGCCATGCCGGTATCGACGAGCGATGCGATCGTGCCGCCATGAATAATGCCAGCGGGTTGACACAAGTCGTCACGATAAGGGAGTCGAATGACGCTGCGGCCCGGTTCGCATTCCAGAAGTTCCATGCCCAGTAGTTTGAAGAATGGGAACTGATGAAAGAATGCCGTCAATAGCTCACGTTCGGCAGGCAGGTCGGGATGATCATGATCAGACACGAATCTCTCCAATCGCAGGTTTACTGAGCCCCGTCACTCCGGGGGCCCGAGGTCCCATTCTTCACGTCGTTGTAGAGATCTGTAATCGATAAGGCCCTAGAGCCGATCACGGGGATCCGTCCTGGGGGTAAGAACCTTCTCAGATCGGTGAATTTCCAGCATCCATTGCATGATCCAACGCATATATTGCGAGAATGCTTGGCCTCTCCGCGGGTGATAGGTCGCCACAATAATCCTCACTGTGAATGGACTGCCGACGATGTCGAATGATGCCCCGATCAACTACGGTCTTGGAACGTTGGCTTTGCACGCGGCTCAGGTTCCTGATCCGACAACCGGGTCGCGCGCGGTTCCCATTCATCAGACGACAAGCTATGTCTTCAAGAATGCCGAGCACGCCGCCAATTTGTTCGCGCTCAAAGAAATGGGATTCATCTACACACGACTGATGAATCCGACGACCGATGTTTTCGAACAACGTCTCGCCGCGCTTGACGGTGGCGTCGGCGCGATGGCGACTTCGAGCGGTCAGCAAGCGATCACCGTTTCGCTGCTCAATCTTGCGCACTCGGGAGGTCACATCGTCTCCGCGGCGGCACTTTATGGTGGGACCGTGACGCTGTTGGCGCAGACGTTCAAGAGGCTCGGCATCGATGTGACTTTCGTCGACATGACCAAGCCTTCGAACATAAGCAGCGCGATCAAACCGAACACGCGAGCCGTCTTCATCGAGACCCTGGCCAACCCGAAGAACGACGTTCTCGATTACGAAGCGATTGCAAAGGAAGCACACAAGCATGGGGTGCCGGTCGTCTGTGACAACACGGTGATGACGCCGCTTCTGTTCCGTCCCTTCGACTACGGCATCGACATTAATGTCTACAGCACCACGAAGTTCATTGGCGGGCACGGCACGTCGATCGGTGGCGCGATCATCGACAGCGGAAACTTCGATTGGGGTAAGCAGCCCGAGAAGTGGCCGCAATTCACCAAGCCAGATCCTTCGTATCACGGCGCGGTCTTCTTCGAGATGCTTGGCAACTTGACGTACATTACCACTTGCCGCATTCACTGGCTCCGCGATATGGGTGGCTCGATGAGTCCGTTTAATGCGTTCCTCTTCCTGCAGGGGCTAGAGACGATTCACCTTCGCATGCCGAAACATTGCGAGAATGCACTTGCTGTCGCAGAGTTCCTCTCAAAGCATGAACTCGTCACGTGGGTCAATTATCCCGGGCTCAAGTCGCATCCGAACCATGATCTTGCGAAGAAGTATCTTCCGAAGGGAGCGGGCGCGATTCTCGGTTTCGGTATCAAGGGGGGCTTAAAGGCAGGGGCGAAGTTCATCGATTCCGTGAAATTAGCCTCGCACCTCGCGAATATTGGCGATGCCAAGACGCTGGTCATTCATCCTGCTACGACAACTCATAGCCAGTTGACCGGTAGTGATCTGGCGGCGACGGGTGTCACGGAAGACTACGTCCGCGTGAGCGTCGGCCTGGAGGATGCGAAGGATATCATCGCCGACCTGGATCAAGCATTGCGTGCAGCCCAGGGGTAGTATGAGCCGCGATTTGTCCGACGATCCATTTGCAAGTAGCGACAGCATCCGAAGTGCTCGCCCGCTTCGGTACGCCCAATACGTAACTTTCGATGAACCTCTGCTTCTTGAAGCAGGGGATACTTTACCACGCGTCACGGTGGCGTTTGAGACTTACGGCAAGCTCAACGATCGCAAAGACAACGCGGTACTTATTTGCCATGCGTTGACGGGCGACTCTCATGTGGCTCGTCATGATGAGAGTGATGACATCGGTTGGTGGGACATCATGGTGGGCCCAGGCCTGCCGATCGACACAGACAAATATTTCGTCATCTGCCCCAATGTGCTTGGAGGCTGCCGTGGAACCACCGGGCCTAATAGCATCAATGATGCGACGGGGCGTCCCTATGGTTCCGACTTCCCCGTCGTCACGATTGAAGACATCGTCGAAGTCCAGCGACGTCTGATCGATCATTTCGGCATCAAGACTTTGCACGCCGTTATTGGTGGATCGCTCGGCGGTTTTATGACGCTTCGTTGGGCGACTCACTATCCCGAACGTGTGCGCGGTGCGGTGGCTCTTGCGACTTCCGCGCGATTGACAAGTCAAGGTTTGGCATTTGATGTCGTCGGTCGAAACGCGATCACCAGCGATCCGGAATTTCAGAACGGACAATATTACGAGAACGGACAAGGTCCCCTCGTCGGGCTCGCCATCGCTCGCATGCTTGGGCACATCACGTATCTCTCTCGTGAAGCGATGACGGCGAAGTTCGATCCTCACCGGGCCGATGGCAGGCATATCAAGACACGATTCGAGACCCGTTTCGCGGTGGGTTCATACCTCGCCTATCAGGGGGATCGATTCGGCGATCGCTTCGACGCGAACAGTTACATCACGTTGTCGATGGCGATGGATCTCTTTGATCTTGGCGGATCTTTCGAAGAACTGACGGAAGTGTTTGGTCGATCGAAATGCCGCTGGCTTTTAGCCAGCTTCTCCACCGATTGGCTATTTCTCCCCTTTCAGTCGCAAGAGATTGTCAACTCGCTCGTCGCGACCAATAAACCGGTGAGCTACTGCAACATTGAAAGCAATTGTGGGCACGATGCCTTCTTGCTCCCGGATGATTTGGATCGGTATGGAGAAATGACGCGCGCCTTTCTCGACAACTTAAAGGGGGTGCACGAACCGCTTGAAGATCCGATGGCGACGATTATCCCGGCTGGGCCGACGAGCATCTATCAATACAGCTTGGAATATGAACTCATTCTTGACCTCATTCCTCGCGGGGCGAGTGTGCTCGATTTGGGTTGCGGAGGAGGGGGGCTGCTGGCACGACTGAATGACCGTGGGCACAAGCAATTAGTTGGGGTTGAACTCGACGAACTGGCTATCGTCGCATGTATTCGCCGTGGACTTGATGTCGTGCAAATCGATCTGAACGAGGGCTTGTCCAGTTTTTCTGATCAACAGTTCGACGTTGTCGTGCTTTCCCAAACATTGCAGGCGATGAAGAATGTCGAACTCGTTATCAGTGAAATGCTTCGCGTTGGACGCCGATGCATCGTCAGCTTCCCTAATATCGCATTTGAACCGCTACGAACTCGTTTGACGGAAGGGGGACATGCTCCACACACCGATACTTCACACGGGTTTCACTGGTACAATACGCCGAGCGTGCGATACTTCTCAATCCTCGATTTCGAAGACTTCTGCCGTGACAAGGCCATTCGCATCAATCAAATGATCGCACTGAATACGTCGGTGGGAGAGCGGGTGACGGAAAATCCCAATGCTCATGCCGACATGGCGATCATGGTTCTCTCACGATAATTGCGATATTCAGTTCTGAGAGACCGTGGGTGTTTGCAGCGCGGGGATCGTTACTCGCAGTGCGCCATCATCGACATTCCAAAGATAGATCTCTCCGTTTTGACCGCCGGCCGCCACCGTATTCCCATCCGCACTCACATCGCAAGACAACAAGTAATCTTTGGCTCCCTGTAGCACTCGAACGACCTGGCCATTGTCTGCCTTGATGATTCGTGCCACGCGGTCGCCGGATGTCGTGACGAGCAATCCCTTGTTCGGTAAATATCGGATGCACGTGATCTCTTTCGAATGTCCCTCGAGCGTGCGTTCTTGTTCGCCCGATTCGAAATTCCAAAGCTTTGCCGCGTGGTCGGCACTCGCGGTAGCGAGTTGTTTCCCGTCAGCATTCCAGCCGACGCTCAGCACGTGACCTGTATGACCCTCGAAACTCTTTACGACGTTGCCGTTTTCTGTGAGCAGGACTCGCATGAATTTATCAGAGCTTGCGGTGGCAATCATTTTGCCATCTGGACTGAAGGCCATGGCACAAATCGTGTCACTATGTACTTCTGGTTTGATCCAGATTTGCGATTGGTCCGCCACGCGCCAAACAGACGCTTCACCTGTCGCGCTCGGTACTCCTCCACCCACGGCCAGCAATTGTCCATCGGGACTGAAAGCAACGGCAAGAGCTCGTTCCTTGATGGGACCAATCGGTTGTAGTTCTTCCCACTGTGAAAGGTTTGCTGCATCCTTACGTTTCCAGAGCTTCACCTTTTCGAATCCGCCGGCCGCAAGCGTCATCCCATCGGGAGAAACGGCAATACAGTGAACTAGATCAGATTCGTTAGGCAATGATGCGAGCGACTTTCCCTCCGCTAAATCATGAATGACAACTTGGTTGGCTCGACCCGCCGCCAGCCATTTTCCGTCCGGTGCAATGTCGATTGCTTCGACGGCTTGGATGTGCGGAGAAAGAGTTCCAAGGGTGACACTCTTCTTTGAAGTGCTCGCTGGGGAGAGATTCTCGCCAGGCTTGGCACCTTGATCAATCCATTGTTTCAAAAGGGAAAGCTCTTCTCCTGTCAGTGCTTCACCCTCATCGGCGGGGGGCATGATCGGCTTATCACGATGGCTGGCGAGTTTGAATAGCAAGCTTTCATCACTCTTACCCGCAACTATTCCGGCACCATGCTTACCACCTTTGGAAATGGACTCAGCCGTCAATAGATCGATGCCTCCTTCCGCGAGTCCTCCTTCGCGATCATGACAGGTCGTGCACTTGGCCTCGAGAATGGGATAGACATGCATGTCGAAAACGATGGGCTCGTCCTTTTTCACTTCAACGATGGCGATCGGCACCAGGCCCTTCTCGGCAGTCGCTTCATCCCAAGAGATGATTGCTATTGGAAGGGAAAGGAAGAAAGCTAACGACATCAAACGGAATCCTTGGTCAAGTTAAGATACGTGTTGTTCCGTAGGGATGAGTTCTCTGATGACACGGGCAGGGGCACCCGCAGCTACGACTCGCGGGGGGATGTCTCGAGTAACCACACTATTCGCCCCGATCACGGCACCTTCGCCGATCGTGACACCCTTCGTGATCATCACGCCCCGTCCAATCCATGCGCCTCGTTTGATGGTGACAGGTGCCGTTTTGAAACCGAGTTCATCCACGCCGTGGATACCGTCGAATTCATGGTCGTAGTCGCGGATTGAAACAAACTCGCCGATGGCAACTCCCTCTTCGATGGTGATGCTACTGAGCGACGTCAAAAATCCATAGTCGTTCATGCTGGCATTATCGCCGAATGTGATTCGTGCCTCCGGTCCCACGAGGAAAAAGATTCTCGTCCCGAAGAAACATCGCTTGCCGATATCTATGTTCCCCCCCAGATACTGAAACCGAGGGAATCCCCAAAACCTCGTTCCACGACCGACGCGGTTGAAGAACAAACCCGGTATCAGGCCGAGGATGCGAGCGCGAATGATCGCAAGTAGGTGCCGCAAGGCAATGGATCCCTTCCTTACGATCCAACGAAAACCAGTCGGCTGATGCCCCACCTTTTGGTTCGTTTCAGGGGGCGTAGCAGTCGCCATGCAGTGAGCCTCGTTCCAATTTTGCTCCGAAAGTTCTTCCGCAGTTTGAGTTTACCTTGTTCGGGCTGCGTCTCCAATCAATACCCACCTCAATCTCATGTCGAGTCTGGTGCAACATCGGAGCGGTCTCTTTCACTTCGAGTGCGAAGGGTTCCTTTCACCTGGGCGTGGGATCGACCCGACGGGCAAAGGAGAGGTAAATCATGGGAGTTGTGAACCATTTATCGTGATGGTAACTCTTTCACCGCAATGACTTCTGACGGAGTTGTTGAATCTGGGACATGCCCCACGTTCTCCGGTAGAATGGGTGAGTCACGGGTTCGTCGGCTTGACACTATTCTTTCGGCCGGCTAGCTTCTTCGGTCGACCGAGCAGGGACCGGTTTGAATCATCTATCGTCGCGGGGCATATGCCTCGAGTCGAAGCAACAGTGGGGTATGGTGTAACGGTAGCACCACTGACTCTGGATCAGCTAGTCTAGGTTCGAATCCTAGTACCCCAACTCATCTTTCCGCCTTTTCTAAACTCAAAACTTGATAAATCACAAAGACTTGCGAACAATCCCCTCGAAGGCCCATTCCTTCCCAAAGTCAGTCTGGGAAGGTTTTGGGAAGGTAGATCGCGGTTGCGTGGGGATTGCGTATGGCCGTCATCGAACAGCGGGGCGATCGCTTCCGCCTGATCTTCTACCACCGGAACGTCCGCTACTCGTAGCGACTCACCGCCGAGGACCGCGACGAGGCGGATCGGCTAAAGACCAATGCCGAGGCCTGCCTCAACCTGATCAACGAGGGACGGATCAAGGTGCCGCCCGGCACCGACCTTGGCGTCTTCGTCGTCACCGATGGCAGGCTTGCCCAGGAACCCGCCCAAGAGACATCGATCGCGATCGGCAAGCTCTACGACGAGTACACGACCAGTATCCCTCCAGGCTCGGTTGAACAAAGCACTCTTCTCACGACACGCATCCACCTCAACCACTTGGCCCGACTTCTCGGAACCAAGACCCAACTCAGCATCCTCACCAACGAGAAGATCCAAGGCTACGTCAACCAGCGCCTCCGCGAAGACAACGGCCGGGGGAAGCTCGTGAGCCCGGTCACCGTCAAGAAGGAAGTCGCGACCCTCTCCTGGATGTGGACCTGGGCCATGAATCGCGGCAAGGCCCACGGGGTATTCCCCCGCCGAGGCGTGAAGTACGGCAAGACGGCTGAGCAGTTCCGCTTCCAGACTTTCGAGGAGATTGAACGGCAGATCAAACGCGGCGGTTCCGAAGACCTTTGGGACTGCCTCTACCTGACGGTCAGCGAGGTCAACCAACTCCTCAAGCACGCCAGCAAGAATGGAAAGGCTCCCTACCTCTACCCCATGCTCGCGATGGCCGCTCATACCGGTGCCCGCAGGAGTGAGTTACTACGCTGCCGCGTCGAGGACATCGACCTCGAGGCTAAGACGATCACGTTCCGCGAACGCAAGCGCGACAAGGACCGCCATTCCCTCCGCACCGTTCCTATGTCCGCGTTCCTGGCCAAGACTCTCAAGACCTGGCTCACAGGCCACCCCGGCGGCGAAGCCTTCCACTTTAACGGCCGTCCCGTCCGGCCTATAAAAGCTCACAAGCACCTTCACGCGACGCTGAAGGGCTCGAAATGGGACAAGATCAAAGGCTGGCACGTCCTTCGACACTCGTTTGCGTCCAACTGTGCGGCCGAAGGGCTCGACCAGCGACTCATCGACGAATGGCTCGGGCACCAGACGGAACAGATGTCGAAGCGATATCGGCATTTGTTTCCGGAGAAGCAGAGGAGTGCGATCCAACGGGTGTTCGGGTAGCTGGGTTGGGTGTGGCGGGCCGGAATGGGCTCGATACAGCCGTCTGCGCTAACAGGATACGCCCACTTTTTCGCTTCCCTGAGGTCTCCGTTGCAGCGATAAGATTGAAGGGACCGAAGCAGCTACGGATTCCCTCAATCAGAAGAAATAGCGGATGCGCAAAGGGCTGCGAACCGATACAATCAAATGAAAAAGGTTTCAGGTGAGCTAGGATGCAGGGTAAACCCCAATGTTTCGTCTCGAATCAGACATGGCTGCCAGCGTCACACGCTGGATGAAACGTGCCGGTCTGCACATAAAAGCCGAATTCGTGACGCCTTGGGGAATATGTGATCTAGCTGGTCTTAGTTTCAACTCGGAGCACGTTTCCCATCGCTTGAGTCTGCGTCAAAAGAAGTCTGTAACATCGATCACCCGTGCCACGTTGCTGCTTGAAGTTCCCGATGTCGAAGAACGTAAATCGATATCGATCGACCGGCTGGCGGGTAAGTTTGCGTCCAGTCTCGGCAAGGAGCTCGTTGCGACCGAGATAGAGCGATTGATCGCCGATGGTTTCTTGGTGCGCACAAGTCGAGGGCGACTACAGAAGTTGAACGGCTGGATGCCTCTCCAAAGTCGGCTCGTCGCGGTCGAGTTGAAGCTCAATAGAGTACAAGAGGCGATGGCTCAGGCCAAAGCCAACCTGGGGTTCGTTGAAGAGTCCTACGTTGCAATCCCAATGCCGCTGGCAAAGCGTATCGCCTTGGATCCAAGACCCTGGTCAGCGTACTTCGATGATGGAATAGGACTCATCGGAGTTCTACGGCAGCGCTGCGAGGTTTTGATACCTCAGTCCCCCTCATCGTCCTCAAGGTACGACCCAGCGGTACGGCTGTACTGCGTTGAGAAGTTCTGGAGGACGCATCGTTCAGTTTAGAGGCAGCTGAGCATAAGCGGTTCCGCAACCGATTCTGGCCGTCTGGCCGTACCTTCATCATCAAACGGAGGCAATGCTTTACCCAGCGCGTAGGCGGCGGATAAGTCCTGAAACATTGCCATCGAACGTCCTGCGGCCGGCACACTCGCGATCCCGTCGAACCATTGTTTGTAGAAAGTGGCGACCTGCTCGCGTGAGCGAGATGAGTCGGCAAGTACAGTCAGATTCTTTCGTAGATTCAGAAATTCTGAATGGGCTGGATGGGACGTCGCCAGCTTGGAAATGGCTTTATCGAACCACGTCTCCAGATACGATGAGACTTTCACGCGCCGGCGTAGGGCGGGAATGGCGATCCTTGCACTGGCGGGGCGGGATATGCCGCCCGATAAGAAATAGTTGTAGCCTGATCCTACGCCGATCAATGGAAACTCGATCAGCCCCTTCGCCCAGAGAACTAAGTTTAGCCCCCAGTAAGGTCCTCCCATCCGGAACTTGGATGGGATTCGGTCGTTGAGTTCCTCGTGAAGGGAAATCAACCCTGGGAATCGGTTGCTACGCAGCGTGGCCGAGCCAGAGTCATCGATCAGGCTTTGATCAACGACCCAAAGTCCATCCGCCTGAGCATCGAGATAGCACTTCTCTGCCTGCTGGACTTTCGGGTTGCGGTCAGTCTTCTTGTTAAGCTGCTTCTGATGCATGAAGATCAATGGAAGGATCAAACGGCCAGAGTACCCACTGGAGCTTTTCCATTTCCCAGTGGCAGTCGCGAGTGCGCGATTCAACTTGTTTCGATCCGAGCCTTCCGTGATCGGCATTTGAGGGATCGTGATCCATGCCGGTTTCATTTCAACGCATCTGTTGAGCAACTCTTTGACGATCACATTCACTTCGGACTGAACCGGTTTAGCCAAGAATGATCTCTGTGCAAGCTTCTCGAAGCCGGGAATCGTCCCCATGAAGTCAAACCACGCGTTCTTTTCTTTTGGTTTGCTTCGGCGGGCCTCAATGTCGTCGCAGCCATCGAAACTTGCGTCTACCCAAAGTTTCGACATGTGCGGTAACTGATCCAACTATCGTTGCGATGTTTAGTGGCATGGTCATCGGATCGTTAGGATGGGACTCATCGCATAACATCCCTCCCGCGCTGGAACTGTCTATCGAGGAGGCCCGGAAGGCCTTGGAGATTGCGAACTATCGCTCATGCGTTGTGATGTGTCGTCGAGGCCTAGAAGCACTACTGAAGTTCGCTTTTCCAAGACTTCTCGGTCGCGAGCCTATAGACGCTCGTGGCCGTGGCCTGATGCTAAACGCACTGATTCAAGAGTTTCGTAAGGCTAACCCAGAAAAGATCCCAGCTCATCTACTTCACATTGGAGATGCCCTCCGTGTTCTCGGGAACGTCCCTGGAGCCCACGCTGCGGAAATCGAGAACTATCGGTTCTCGCGTTTCGATGCTGAATTTGCGATTGGGACACTCGGTTATTTCGTCGATCAGTATTTTTCAAAGATTGATACCGACGTTGGGCAGTATTACACCCTTACAATCGACCTGTCAGCACCCGTGAACGAATCGGACCAGGCATAGACTCTCCGAACAACTGATTTCGGGATTGCGTCCAAAGCGTTTGAACGGACAAATGCTCTTCTCTCACTAATCGGCAACTTGGGAGCAAGCTCGTTGCCAATGATCCAAAGCGCTCAATCCGCTGTTGGAAACACTTACGAGACCTTTTAGCATTATTAAGTCGGCAGCAACCCCTCATCCTGAATCCGCTTGAGCTCTTCGGCCGAGATCATCCATTCCTTGGCGTTTCCGCGCCCGCACCTCCGCTTCTTGGCCCGGATGCGACGATGCCGGCACCATTCACGGACCGTGAAGGGCGCTTTGCCGAGCGCCGCCGCCACTTCGTCGGTGCTGAACCACTCCTTGCCATTCTGCTGGCCCATCAGGTTCCGAAGGGCCACTTCGATCCGGTCGAGCCGCGCATGTAGCGTGTCGATTGGATCGCTCCCAATCGACATTTCCCCCGATGATTCAATAGCCACGCTCATGCTTGCCCCTCCGATTCAAGTACTTGTTGATTAACGGCTGGGCATCCCTGCTCGATCCACCTGGCGACATCCTCCGATCGCCAACGAATGGCTCCCCCGATCCTTATGGGTTCCGGCAATAAGCCAGATCGCCGAAACCGCCATATTGACCGGATCGACACCTTGAGCGTTTGGCCAAGGTCATGAACGGTCATCAGCACGCTCGGTTGTCTTTCTTCAGACGTGACATTGGACACACGACTCTCCTTTCCAGTCGGCTTCGTTTGAAAACTCTGCCTTAAGCGTCATCGACGAAAAAGAAGGAAGAGGATCTTTGCGAGGCTAAACGCGCCACGGGGGTTGTTTGTTCACCCATCGAAAACCATCGCTAAGGCCGCTCATGAAGGCGAAGAACAACAGGAATCGAACCAGCTTATCGAGTATTGTTTCAATCATTGGTCTTCCCTTTCTTGTTGGGGCCTAACCTCGTCACGATGTCGTGAGCCACCGATAGAGCTTCTGCCACGCAACCTCCGCCATCTCCTTGGCACGCCCAGGGAATCGTTCATTGAAGCGCCCGAGGCGATAACAGCCCCAGCAACAGCCAAAGAAGAACAAGCTCGAAAGCGACATCGCCGTACCTCCTTTACTTCTCATCCCGCGTGCATCCCGGGATCAACGCTCCATCTCCTGTTGATCTTCCTCACGGTCACCCTTCGCCGCGTAGCGGTCGAGCATGCGGTTGTACTCTTCGCCCGCGTTGTCCTCACGCCCTCCCGGACCGCGAAGTTGATCGGTGACTTGAACCGGCGTCGGGTTCCCCATCGTTCCGGGTTCTTCGATGGGACGTGCGCTATCGGGAAAGGCCGGTAGCAAATACTGCCCGACCTCTTTCAATCCCTGCCGCCACGCCGCCTGCAATGGTCCCCAAAACGATGGACGTCCACTCTCTTCCTCACTCATGACACGCACTCCTTTCAAAAGCGGCCGCTTCGCCAGCGAGCCACCCTGGCTCGATGTTCGATCGCGGCATCGTTGAGTCGACGAACCTGAAGATGGTCAAGGCAGCTGTCGATGAAGAACTTGACGAGAATCGCGCCACCGCCGAAGACGAAGAACCGGCCGAGACCCAGGTCACCCGGCATCAGGTGGATGCCCATCAACACGCAAGTTGCCACCTCAAGCGCACAGGCCGCTGGACGATTGATGAATGGAAGGATTGTCTCGAACCACGAGACTCCGTCGAATCGGCTGTGAATCTGGACGCCGCGAAGGCGTCGCGTGAAATGCCCGATCCGCTGAAGGATGAGGGCAACCCACCAGAGACCAAAGAATCCCGCGAGTCCCGGGCTTTCGGGATGGCCCATCATGAAGAGGAGCATGATGCCGATGCACGCGAACGCGTTGAACCCGAAGGCCTCCCCGCCAAAGCAATGGCGAAAGAAGACGGTGAATGCCGTCGAGTACCCGTTAACGATCAGGTAGAAGACATTGATGCCGGTCTTGAAGCTGTTCCCCTGGTCCTGGGGCACGGAATTCTGCGTGAAGAGCATGGTTCACCTCTGACTAAACGTCGTGAAGAGAAAGTTCTCGCCATTCGAAAAGGGCATGCCCGGTCGGATAATGATCGCATCGCACTGATAGCCGTTACCGGGGCCGCCGGTCCGAAGTCCATTCATGAATTCGTTTGGTTGAAGTACCGGGGCATACTGTTCGCTGAAGCTGCTCGTCGTTCGATCCACCCCGAAGAACTCGTCGAACACACTCTCGGCCGGTTGAGTGGAGCCGCCGAAGTGGGTTTCGATACGCCGACCCAGTGTCTCGCTGGCCCATTGGGCGGTCTCAATGTCCCCCAACGCATGGAAGACACGGTGACTGAAATTGCCGAGCAGAGAGAGCGTTTGATGCTTGGAATCCTCCGAACGCATCGCTGTATGGAAGCTGTGGACCGACTGCGTCAGGAACACCATGCACCCGCGATGGCTGCGACACTGTGCGAGATACTCCGCGTCGAACTGATTGGTCCAGTTCTGCGCTTCATCGCACCAACAGATGTGGAACGGGTCTTTTGCACCCGCCGTCATGCGGAGGACATGCCTCTGCATGAGATACTTAAAACCCGCGCCGACAAATCGGCCGCTGTCGCCATATTCCGAGGGAGCCATGTTGACGAGCAGCCATTGCCGTTTGCGGCGAAGCTGCTCGAACGTGAAGTTGCTCGTGGTCGAGACCAATTCATGCACGAGGCCATTGTTGAAGACGAAGAGTGTCCCCATGACACCCGCCAGGATCGAGGAGCGCATCCGATCGGCCATACCTGACCATTCCCCGCACCAAAAATCGGTCGCTTGCTGAATGTCGTGCCTTTTCCGTGGGGACAATCGCGCGGCATGGGCCGCCTGAATGCACTTGTTGTGGAATTGAGTCCGCCAATCCTCTTGACTGATCTGCTGGCGCGAGGTCGCCGCTGTCGCGATAAACTGCTGAAGGTCGTTGGACGTAACTTTCCCGTGAGCCGCCAGGAGCAATTCAACGGCATGATGGATTGCCCGTTCCTGCTGCGCCAGAAAGAAGGCCGCGTTCTCGCCGCCGCGCCCCCTGTCACCACTGGCAAGCGTCTCGCCGATGGTCGTGATGACCTTCGTTATTTCGCGTGCATCACCATGACGGGCCGCTTCTTCCAGGAAGTTGAGTCGGAGACGACTCTTTGCGCCGTCGAAGACCAGCAACCGCTTCGACTGACCTGTCTTGCGAAAGATCTCCTGCCACATGGGCAAATCTTCGGGTTTGGCAGCGAGTACGAGACCATAGGAGTTGCGATCGGCGACGATCGCTCTTGCGATTTTCTTTCCGGACGAGCTTGATTTACCGCTGCCCGTGATCCCAAGAATCAGCAGCCCCCCATTGAGGAGATCCCGCACGCGGAACGCGTCGCGCCGCGTCCACCACAGGAGCGGACGGTCAAGGCCGCGAGCCGGCTTGGGCCAGAAGTTCACCAGAATGGCCAGAGCCGACATGCATACCCAGAAGACCGCATTTTCGCTCTCCGTCATGACGCCTCCTTCGCCTGATCGCGAAGGGCGCGAACGAAGGTATCGAACTCCCAACCCTTGGTGCGGGCTTTCCTCGCCTTGCCGAGGAGGTCTTGCAGTTGGTCGATCAAGCAGTCGAGGGACCGGTCATGACTCGCCCACGAGAGGGACGAACCGTGCTCGATCGGCAACGTGACCCGAACCGATGAACCTGATTTACTGCGCGCTCCCGCTGGTCTGGAGGTACGTTTAATCTGGCCACGAAGGGCATCGCGGCTTACGCGACCTTCGACAACCTCTTTGGCCAATCGAAATTGCTCGGCAGGATCAACGACCAACGTCAGTTCATAGCCCGCCGATGCGGGAAGCCTGCCGGCCTTGATAGCCCCTTGAATTTGTTCGGGAAGCGTGAGGAGTTTCAGCTTCTTACTGAGGCCCGCTTCGCTGAATCCGTACTCCTCGGCGATCGAACCTAGGGTTTCGCCAGTTTCCTTGATAAGCCGCTCGAGGCCCTTGGCTTCATCGATGGCGTTCATGTCGACCCGATTCAGGTTCTCCGCCAGCTGCGCTCGCAGCGCCTCGGACCTCGTTGGCACCCGATCAAAGACGAGGACAGGTACGACCCGCAGTTGTGCGATGATGGCAGCCGTCCATCGCCGATGGCCCCATACCAGCTTCATAACCCCATTTTCTCGGTAGCCGCCCAGGGGCTGCTTGATGCCGTGGGCCTTGACCGAGGCGGCCAGTGCGAGTGTCTTGGCATCCTTAACGTCAACCTCGCGCACTTGCTCATTTGTTTGAATCTCTTCGACAGGGACATTCTCAAGGACGCATGCTGTCATGGTTGATTCCTTTCCTTTGCATCCGTCTGTAAAGCTTGGAAAAGTCCCACAAAGAGATGGCGATGAATGCCGTCCCGAAGCCATTCACAAGGATGTTCGCTTTCATTCCTGAATAAGGAAGGAAATGGCGATTCCAGAAAATCAGGCACAGGAAGACAGCCAGCAATTGGCCGAGTTGGATGACAAACACGAGCTTCTCGCGAGATCTCGTGCGAGGAACAAACTGGATCAACGCTCCGGCGGTGAACGCCGCGACGCCAAGTGGCGCGCCAAGTAGATCCAGTAAGTCAAACACTCGAGCAATGGACTCATTCATCTCATCTCTCCTTGAACGATGCCCGGCGGCGATCACCGTCCACCATGGAATACCCGTCTCCCTCAGGCCGGACGCGAATCGGGTACAACTGCCCGACGGCCCGCATTGATTCGGTCAGGCCCTTAATGGCTTCCTCGTCCAAGCAGTGACGAATGTTGTCCGATCGAAGCCTTGCAGTCTCAACATCGTGGACAACGTTATTCCCCACGGCGCACCTCCTTCACACCGAGGCGCTTTCGTGTCCACCCAGCAGCGGCCGTCGCGAGACTACGAAGGAGCCGTGCCCAGCGGAAAGAGACGGCCGCCAGCACCGTCAAGACGACGATGAGCACTAGGTTCCAGTTGATGTGTTTGGCCGCTTCCGAAGCAACGGCACTGGGCAAGGTCGCCAGTGGCT
>JAIEPU010000271.1 GCA_019748235.1 bacterium | reverse complement strand
GGTTTGACGGAATACGGACCCAAAGTCCTTGCGCGAATGCGGAAGCTCCCAAGCCTAGTGGACGTCAATAGCGATCAGCAGAACGGGGGGCTCGAAGCAAACCTCACGATCGACCGGACACTCGCCTCGAGTCTTGGTGTTTCCCAATTGGCGATCGATGACGCTCTATACGACGCTTTCGGACAGCGCATGGTATCGACCATGTATACCGAACTGAATCAATACCACGTCGTCATTGTCGTTCAGCCGAAGTTTTGGGAAGATCCCGCGTACCTTCAACACGTCTATGTCCGTAGCAAGGACAACATCAGGGTTCCGCTCAGCGCGTTTAGCAAGGTAAGCACCGGCAACACACCGTTGGCAATCAATCACTCGGGACAGTTCCCTTCGGTCACCATCTCGTTCAATCTCGCCCCCGGCGCCTCGCTAAGCGACGCAATGACGGAGATCGACCAGATGAAACGAGACATGGGACTTCCTCTTTCGATCAGCAGCAGTTTTGCCGGCACCGCCCAAGAATTTCAGAAGTCGCTCCAGAATGAGCCGATCCTCATTCTCGCCGCGCTCGTTGCTGTGTATATCGTCCTTGGCATCCTCTACGAAAGTTACATCCATCCGATCACGATCCTCTCCACCCTTCCGTCGGCAGGATTAGGAGCACTTCTTGCTCTCCTTATCTGCCGTACGGAACTCAACGTGATGGGATTGATTGGAATTCTGCTACTGATCGGCATCGTGAAGAAGAACGCCATCATGATGATCGATTTTGCGCTGGAAGCAGAGCGGCGTGAGAATCTCGCTCCGGAGGCGTCTATCCTTCAAGCGTGTGTCCTCCGTTTTCGTCCGATCGTCATGACGACCATGGCGGCACTTCTCGGCGCATTGCCGCTTGCAATCGGTACGGGGAATGGGGCGGAACTCCGTCGACCGCTTGGGATCGCGATCGTTGGAGGTCTACTCCTTAGCCAGATACTCACGCTGTACACGACGCCGGTCGTTTACTTGTATCTCGATCACTTCCGAATTTGGTGGGAAAATGGGTGGAAGGGCTCAAAGCGCCGCAGTCGCGCGGATCGCGAACTCGCAACCGAACCGGTATAGCGCATTCGTCTGAACTAACCTCATGCAGCATTGACGGCAGAAAACGAACTCTCGGTCGTGACATTCGGCAATGTTTCGACGGAGCGGACTTCCTTGATCAATAGCTTGATTAAACAGTAAGCGAACAAGATCCCTGCCAGGGTGATCATCCAAATTTGTTCAATACCTGGGATGATCAACTTACCGAGTTCATAATTCGCCGTCGCGCCGATGGCCACCGCCGCCATTTGCCACCAGAGAACGTTATTTCGCTCCAAGTATGCCTGCACCGCAACGAATCCCACGGCCGGTCCCAACAGCGCGTAAGTATTCATTTCATTTCGCGCGTTGAACAGCATCAAGTAGGTGGCGGTCAGGGAAAAAAGGTAAAAGGCTTGTCGTGCGCGCGGGAGTCGTGTGCACCAAAAGCAAAGTCCCAGCGTGCCGATCGCCGCCACCAATTGAACCATTCGCTGGCCTTGCTCGCCCAGTCCCAATCCTAACTGATGCAATAAGCCGAATACCTGACACCAGAGTTGAGTATTGTGCCCCAATCGATCAACGTCGCGCAACATCGCGAACGCGGCGGGATATTGACTCATCACATAATCCCATCGTTGCGCGAGAAATGGGATGAGCGCAAAGACGAGCATTCCGAAGAGCAATTTCAATCGCATGCGGGACTGAGTCGCCGCGGACAGCAGGATGGGAACGATCATGAATGGTTTAACAGCAAACCCAAGAATCATCAGGGCCGCCGACTTCGCCCATTGTTGTCGACCGAGCATGGTTGTCGATAGCAGAAACACACCCGTGAATAGCATCGTCGCCTGGCCGTTTCGCATGGCGCAATAGCTCATTGGCACGGCACAGAGGCTGGCTCGACCAAACGCGACGAGCGAGTGATTGGGAAATAAGAGTTGGCACATGGCATAGAGGCCGATCATGTACACCGCAACGCCGGTCCAACGAAAGGTGATCTCTCGCCACGTCTCGGAAAGAAGAGCCCAGGGGGTGTAAAGAATGGCGGACTGTGGTAGATAAATGAAGCCTTCACCGGTGCCGTCGTAAAGCGGAGCCCCCTCGATCCATCGTTCCGCCCCTAGATTGTAATTCGTAATTACGCTTCGATGCTTTTTGCTCAAAAGCACCGCGCCCGAAATGAAGAGGGAAAGGCCCACCCACCCAACGATCGCGATGATCAACCATCGCGTGGCCTGTGTTGGCTCTTCCTTCGCGGACGTCAAGCGGCGACTCCCTCAGACGATAGTGACGACAGCCGTGTCAACTGACACGCATGCTTCACCAATACGTCTACCGCTTGATCGGAAACGAGCCAAGACAACTCCGTGGGGCGACTTGCGTAAAGTGGGTCATGCCAAGGTTCGTCCCAACGGGAAGGTCGGGTGACGGCAACGGCCGGATGCAGGCCGACTTCGACGACGCTGGAGGGACGGGACCGGAGAATGAATCGCTCCAGGTGCCGCAAGGTCACTCGCCCGGCAAGCATCGTCCCGAAATAGCTCTCCGTGAATCGAAATCGCCGAGCTTCGAGATCTCTCTGCATCGTGCTGGAAAATGACTGTTTGATGAAGGCGATGGTCCAGGAGACCGGGCCTCGAACGCCCGATCGGCCAAATAAAACTCCCGGCTCACGCGGTCGGCGGACTATATCGATCCCGAAGAGCGGCAGCAGCGGATTGAGCGCCTGCCGAACAGGTGCCAGCATCTCGATGTATTGATGGCCATTCACATGAGTCGGTCGGCACCCAAGATCAACCACCCGAGAAACTTGATCTCGGAGCTCTGCCCGAATCGCCGAGACAAAACGAGCTGGACGCATCAACAGTTTCGCCGTGAGCGATCCGATGCTCAGAAATCGTCCTCCATCATCTCTGAGCTCATCGGGAAAATCGCCACGGAGGGGTATTCCTTGCGTGAGATTCAGGTGAACTCCGAGATCGAACGGTGAGTGCGAATCGGAGAGCGTCGCCCGCTTACTTGCTGAAAGAAGATGTCCGCTCTGGCGATCGCTTTCGAGCCTTTTCCATTCACTGGCGGCTCGACGAAGATCCGGTCCATTCGACAGCAAGGACGTCGAGGTGAGGATTCCCTCTCGAAATCCTTTGATGATGCCATCGGTGATGGCTCGATTCATTCCGAAATCATCGGCATGCAAGACGAGAGATAGCCGCGCGGTTCGAGTCATCAAGCACTCTTTCTCATGACGACGGGACGGTTCAAGCTGGGCATGGTCTCCCCATGCGGCAATCGCAATCGAGTCATTAATACCCCAAGAAGCATCGGCAATGAATGCCGAAAGAGACTCACTTTTGAGGATTCATCCCTTATCAAATCGACCGGCACCGTCCCGATGTGAACCTGGTGGTATTCCGCCTTGGCCACGATTTCGACATCGAACGCAAATCCCTTGATTTCAAGCGATCGGAACAACGCGATCCCCACCGATCGTCGAAAGACTTTCAGACCGCACTGAGTATCTCGGGTTTCCAGCGGCAAGAGGAACTGCTGCAGCCGGCTGAAGACTTTGCTTCCCAACTGCCGACTCCAAGACCGACGCGCGGTCGTGCGGGACAACGGATGATGTCGGTCGCCGAAGACGACGTCATAATCCTCCGACCGTATCATGCCGACCGCCCGAAAGAGGGATTCAAACCGGAAGGGAAGATCAGCATCCGTGAATGCAACTACATTTCCACGCGCCGCGAGCATCCCCGCCTGAATGGCTCCCCCCTTCCCCGTGTTGCGTTCGAGAGATATCAACCGAAACGGTCTCCCCGCCGCCAGTGCGAGTGCAGATGTGTCATCGGTGCTTCCATCGTCAACGACGATGACCTCCCATCGAAGCGACGACGCATCGAGAATCGCCCTCAATCGGTCGAGGGTTGATCCCAGCCGTCTTTCTTCGTTATGACAGGGAATGATGAGGCTCAGATCGAGTCGCTCGTGCGAACGATAAGATGGAGACTCCGTCGTTGGTGCCAGCATCTGATGGAACCCTTTCCCCTCGCCTGAGAACGTTCGAAAGCCGTTAGGAGCATTCGAGCAATGGCCCCTCGAACTGGAGGAAACGATCCAAGTCTTTGCGAATTGCCGGAATGTGTCGAGAGAACTAGGCTACCTCACCAATCTTTCATCTTCCTCGATGCGATTGGCGAGCATGATAACGAATCTGATCTGGTTCGCGACATGATGAACAAGATGGATAAAATACGAGAGAAGGGTTAACCACAATACATCGGCGAAGGAAAAGCGATTTCACCGCTGAAGCTACTTGTTTTGGAAGATTTCTTTGGCGGCCCGCTCCAGTGATTCCTCATCCACCGGGTGATCAGAAGTCACACGATGAAAGACGGCCGAGGTGTAATTCATGGCGACTTGCACTTCGGGAACGGCGGCTACCCATCGGGCGACACCGATCTGCTCGGCGTATTTGACACCCTTGGATTGTTCGATCTGACTCTTCACGATCTCTTGATCGCGGATTTGATTGGGGAGTTGACCAAGTCCGGCGACGATGAGACAGACAATCACCGCTCCGACGGCAAGTCCCAGGGTCGCGCCGGAAAATCGATCGATGGGACTGGGGCCCGACAATCCAAGCATTTTTTCTCGGTTTCGACCGAAGAGAATTCCGCCGATGATCCAAACGAGAAGCATGATGACGACGATCGCCCCGAGATGCAGTACCGCGGGTCGAATATCTTGCGGGACGCGATCGAGATAGGGCTCGACCTTTGAACCAACCAGCCTGACGAGATTTCCGGCGAACATGATTCCGAGCACGAATCCACCAACAGAAACAACCTCGCCCAGAAATCCGCGACGATAGCCGCGCATCAGGTAGGACAATAGGAGAATGCCAAAGGCGATGTCGAGAATCATGCCTGCTCCCAGTTGCGTGTGCGGAAAGAGTGGACCTCTTTCCTTCCGGCCATTCTAATCGACGGATCAAAATCGGTTTACCCGACTTTTGCATCGGATGTACTGACTGATACCTGACCCGATTTCCTCTGCCTGTTCCCACAGAAAATCACGAAAATGTTGTTCCGTTGCCTCATGAAAACCAGCTAACGAACGACCTGGAACCGTCGCATCCGTTCGGTGACTTTATCGCTCGAAAGGTCGGTAACCGTCACCTTTAGCGTGTAATCGCCGGGCGGCAGATCGCGCGGCCACTCGAACACCACTACGTTGAAGTAATCATGCCTTCGGCCGCGGCAGACGTCGTCCTTGAACTTCTGTTCGAACTGATGACGGCGATTCCCGAACGAATCCAAGATCTCGAACTCGGCCTTCATCTTCGTTCGATATCCGTCCGCCGATTCCACGCTGGTGAAGTTCTTGCATTCCCAATACACCACGACACCGTCGCCGGCATGGAAGCTCGCCTGATCGAATTCGTCATAGTTGCCGAAGCTATGGACAGCTCGGCAGAAGATCGGTTCCGTAATCGACAGATCGGCTTTCTCCGACAGAGCATCGATTGATTCGGACAGGGCGACCGCTGCTTCCGTCACCCGGTTCTCCGGCTTTTTGATGCTGTCATCAAAGTATCGATCGAGCGCGTACACATAGCCGCGCCAGAATCGGCGTTCCGCCTGATCGAGTCCATCGATCGGTTCGAGCGCACGATTGGTATTGCCAGCCATTGCATGAAGCAACCGGCCATAAACTTTCCAGCGAGCGGGGTCACCCGTTTTATCGCCTGCTTGTTCTTCGGCGTACTCGGCCCATGAAGCGAAATCGACATCTTGGGACGAGCTTTGCCGCGAGTGATTTGCAGATTCAGATCGTCGTTCGCGCGATTTCGTGTTCGCCGGTTCCTCGGGTCGGTACGGCAGCCGTCTGAGTCCCGGAGAGGGCGCGAGCGGCTGCTCGAGCGAGGGAGGAGCCTTCTCCGCTTCTCCGTCGTCCGACGGGACTGACGCCGCGACAGACATCACTCGTGCTTGACGCTCGGGCTCAAGAGGAAGGTTGGCTCGACGTGTGGAGGGGTCAGTGATCGTTTCGTGGGACGTATTTTTTTTTAATGCGGCTGATAATGAATTCGAGCGAGACGATACGGCCGTCGCCGGCTCCGCGCGAGTATCGATCGCTTGGCTGACCGCATCGTCGGCCACGGGCTTCATCGAACGTCTCGCCTCCGCGGGTGACACGGCTGCATCATCAATGAACTCCAGAGAGACTTCCCAGCTCGAAAGGACGCTATCCATATTTCCTTGAGCCGCTCCCTGTCGAACTTCCTTCATGAACTCATCCAAACGTTCCGGCGAGGATTGCTTCAACTGATGAGCAATCGCGCGCATGCGCTCCGACGAATTGCTTGCCTGCTTGACTTTCGCCGAAACCTGATGAACGCTCGGATCATTCGGCGCGGCACCAGGTATTCGCTTCTCCGCGACTTGTCTTGGATTGGGATTCGTTACTTCGTCTGTCAGCGATTCGTCGCGTGCCCCGGCCTGTTCGACTTTATTTCGCGATGGGTTCGCCACAGCGGTCGGTATGGGCGTGTTGCCCGCCAAAGAAGTCGTGTCGAGTTCGGTAAAGTTCGTGTCGTTACGAAGAACGGAATCTACGCCGACCGGGCCCGCCGTCATTTTGCCCGCGCCGAGAGATGAATCGGGGAGTCGCTCCTTGCGCGCGAGCGAACGTCCCATCACGCATCCCGATAAAAGGATGGGTGCGAGCCCTAAAACGATGATCCAAGCACCTCGCATGGTCACCTGCCCCGCAATTCCACCCGGGGGGTCGGGCAGCATCTGCGTTTTCACAAAGTTAAGCGCATTCAATCAGGGGTGTTGGTCGAGGTTGCGAGGGAGGCGATAGGAACTTTAACAAAACCTCGCAAGATGGAATGGCACCGATTCCGCTTTGCTGCTTCAAGATACGGAAATTTCCTAGCTGTATGGGCTAATTTACATGTCCGGAAGAGGGGCATAAACCTCATCCCCGTAGGGAGGATTGTTTCGCCGAATCCCCCAGCTTCGCTATGATCTCGAAATGATCAACCCCTAGAAGACAAGGATAGGGCATGGCGCTCACGACCCGATCACAGCAATCCCTCTTCCACCGAATCGCTGTCATTCAGCTCGTCACCTTCTCTGCTCTCGTTCTGTCGCTCGCATCGGCGCAGGGAGCGGAGCCTGCAACGGTCGCGGAAGCGCAAAAGGTTGTCGATTTCCTGAAGCTCAAAAATCCGCCCGACGCGAAGATGAATGAAGTCGGGCCCACCAACATGTCAATTCGCGTGAACGGCTCGGTCCGAGAGGTGACGAAGAACTATCTCGATCAGCTTTTGGCGATGGGTTGCAAGAAGGCCGGCGGCTCAACTCCAGAAACAATCACGGACGAATACGCTGCCGTTCCACTCGAAAAGAACGGATTCTCCATCTATCTTTCGGTCTCGAAGTCAGGGACGGGCGATGAGTTGTTGGTTTCTCTTTGGAATCAAGGAAACGACGATGCGGAGAAGCTGACACCGCCGGCGAATTCCAAGAAGCTCTACGGAAGCAAAACGTCGACCATGTTTGTGACCGAGGCGAAAGTCCCGGATGCTGCGAAGTCAGCAGATGAGGCACTCAAGAAAGCGGGATGGCGGGCATTCCAAAAGCTTCACACCGCCGAATTCGAAAACCCCGAGATGTCCATGGAAGATTACTTTAAAAAGGGGGTGAAACTCTCGACCTTCATCAGCGTCGCCCCCGCACAGGGAAACAAGACCACCATTCAGTTCAACGAATCGATGTTGAATAACGATGTCGTGGTTCCCAACGATGCGGAGCAAATTGAGTTCATCGAAGTCCCCGATCTTTGCGTCGAATGCATCAGCAAGTCTGATTTGAAATCCCTCATCGCGTACTTTGACAAGGAATTCCCCACAGTCGGTTGGATACGCAAGAAGGATCGAGGGATGATCCAGGAAAAAGAAGCTCTCCTCATCTTCGAGAAAGGAGACGATTGGCTGCTCGCGAATTTGAAGAAGGACAAGGAAGCGATCAAGATTTCGCAGCGCGTCTTCCCGAAGAAGTTCTTCGAAGACAAGCCGGCTCCTCCTCCGGCTCCGAAAACGAAAACGGTGCTCAACCTCCCTGTGCCCGAACTTCCGAAGGGATCGCGCGGCGTAAAGGTGAGCGACGAGGGTGACGAAATCGAATTCACTCACCGGGACGAGATTGCCGACCTTGCGAAGTTCTTTGAGAAAAGTCTAGTAGACGAAGGCTGGACGCTCGACAAGGATTTCCATGTCGTCACCAAACACGCGGGATTGATTCAATTTCGCAAGGGAGACGCATCGATTTCGATCGACTTCATCAACATCGGCCTGGGGGGTGGAACGGAAGTTTCCATCGACGGCAGAAACGTGAAGTGGTCCGCAAAATAACGTCGGTCAGACAGGGAGAGATGGCTAATGCCCGCTATCTCTTCCTGCGGGACTGATAAGCAGAGGCTTTCACGACCCGCTCGATTTCGTCGGCCGACATCCCCTTCTCCAGCATCTGCTGTTTGAGGTCGAGTTCCGCGTCACGGACACGCACCGACCTCCACGCGGCCGTGATCACCGTGGTCATGACAATGGCCACGCCGCTCAAACATCCAAAAATGATGCCAAGCACCGGCACCGGGTCTTTCTCGATTGCCTGCTTGAAAATCTCAAGAAGAGATAGCTGTTCCACGCCCGACCTCCCATTCTTTCCTCGTGCATTCGTGCCATCTTCCGACATCTTGGCGTTCCGTTCCCTTTTTTACCATCGAAAGAGCCCTCGCTGACGCGATTCCGCCGGCCTTATAGAATGGGGCGATCTTTAGGTTTGCGAATGATTTTGACTTCGGGATGGGGAGTTTCATGGCTCACTACAAGATCGGAACCCTTGGCGGCGACGGCACCGGGCCGGAAGTTTTGGCCGAGGGAATGAAGGTATTCCAGGCAGTCAGCAAGCTAGAGAACTTCACCTACGAAACGCTTCCACTCGACTGGGGTGGTGAGCGCTACCTGAAAACGGGAGAAGTCCTTCCCGCGAATGCGATCGAAACCTTGCAGGGTTGCGATGCCGTCTTCCTCGGGGCAATTGGGCACCCGGACGTCGCTCCTGGAATTCTCGAGCGGGGCATTCTGCTCAAGCTCCGCTTTGAACTCGATCAGTACATCAATCTTCGCCCGGTCAAGCTCTATCCCGGTGTGGAATCTCCCCTGGCCGATAAAAAGCCGGAGGACATCGACTTCATTGTCGTCCGCGAGAACACGGAAGATCTCTACACAGGCATCGGCGGCGTCTTCAAGAAGGGAACTCCTGACGAAGTCGCCACGCAAACCAGCATCAACACGCGAAAGGGTGTCGAGCGCTGCCTCCGTTATGCGTTCGAATTGACCCGCAAGCGGAACAAGCGAAAGAGACTCACCCTCGTCGCGAAGACGAACGTCCTCACCTTCGCACATGATCTTTGGTGGCGGGCCTTCCAGGAAATCGCCAAGGAGTACCCGGACGTCGAAACCGATTACAACCACGTTGACGCCTGCTGCATGTGGATGGTGAAGAATCCCGAACATTACGACGTCATCGTGACGACGAACATGTTCGGCGACATCATCACGGACCTTGCCGCGATGATTCAAGGGGGGATGGGTGTCGCCGCCGGCGGCAACATTCGCCCGGACGGCGTCAGCATGTTCGAGCCGATGGGCGGCTCCGCTCCGAAGTACACCGGCACCGGTAAGATCAACCCGATCGCAGCCGTGGCCGCGGCGGGCATGATGGCGGAATTCCTCGGCCAGTCGAACGCCGCCAAGCGAATCGAAAAGGCGATCACCGTCGTCACTGGCACGAAGATGAAGAGTATGTCGGCCGGTAAGATGGGATTCACCACCAGCCAAGTCGGCGACTTGGTCTGCGAGAATCTCTAATCGATCGGTAATCGCTTGAAGCACCGAATGCCATGCTCGACATAAATCGGGCATGGCATTCTCATTGGTGCAGTCGATCGATTTGTCCGTCTAACGAAGGCTTTCACGCCCGATCACGTACGAGGCAGAGTTGCTATTTCCGGTGATGAGCTGTTTGCCATCGGCGGTGAACGAGAGAAACTTGATGCGGGTGTCGATGTCGAACGACGCCGTCATTCGCCAACGCTTGGTTTCCCAAACGCGGATGCCGGTATCGTCGCCACCGACCACAAAGAACTCGCCCGCAGGATCGAAAGCAATGGCATTGATCGAAGCATCGGAGCATTCGATGTTCGCGGCAACTTTGCCATTCTGAATGTCCCAAATCAGCACCATGTTTTGCAATGTTGCCGCTGCGATGTGGCGGCCGTTTGGACTGAAACAGACCGCCGTCGCTCCGGTCGAGAAGCTTCGTTCAAGCTGAATCGTCTCTGTATTCCAGAGTTTAATCGCGCCGTCCGCTCCAAGCCCTAATCGAACGCCCGCCGCCGCCAGAATCGGAAGAGTGGGATGATAGGCGATCGCCTCGACGGTACCCTCACCAATCGCAAGCGGAATGATCAGCGTCGGTTCACCATCCTCTGGATTCCAGATACGAACGGTTCCATCGACGGAGGCAGAGGTCGCGATCTCTCGTCCGTCTGGGCGAAAGGCGACCAACTTGACCGGAGCCGTCTGGCCTTGCCAAATGCGGGTTGGCGATTCGGTAACATCATCCAAGATCGCAACATGTCCAGACATCGTCCCCGCAACAACCCGCCCGTCCGGCGTTGACGCCACAGAGAGTACGGTCTGGTTCGGCAATCCTTGGCCGATTTCATTCCCCTTGCGAAGTCCCCATGCGGTCAGAGTCCCTTCGCCATGCACGATCGCGGCCTCTCCTTGTTTCGTCGGCGCGAGTGACACGATCGTCGTTCGCTGCGATTCGACATCGATCATCGGCTCGGCACTTGGAACCTTGATGAACCGAAGAGCGCGATCGGTGCCGCCGCTGACGACCTCTTTCCCGTCGGGCCGAATGGCGATGTGACGAGCCGCGGAGACGTGAGCCTTGATCTCTCCCTTGATCTTGAGATTCGCATAATCCCAAATGCGGACGAATCCGTTCGAGTCGGCGCAGACGATCCACTTGCCGTCCGGCGTGAATTCGACGGCATGGACACATTCCCCTTGCCCGTTGAGGAGAGCCAACAACTCAGATTTCTTTGGATCCCAAACGCGTACTGACGTGTCCCAACCTGCGGAGGCAATGCGATGTCCGGTCGGGCTCCATGCCAAGTCGTCGACACGATCGGTGTGGCCCTCGAGCTTGCTGATCGTGTGGCCGAGCTTCACGTCCCAAATGTAAACAAGGCGATCCTCGGCCGCCGTTGCGAGTCTCTTTCCGTCAGCCGAAAATGCAATCGCGGAAATTTCATCAGTGTGGCCGGTCAGAACATGAATCAAGCGACCATTGCGTGCATTCCAAATGCGAATCTTGAAGTCATCGTGCCCCGACGCGAGGAGCGTGGAATCGGGACTGAAAGCCAGCGACGTCATCCAGGTGCGGTCTTCGTGCCGGCCGAGGAGTTCTCCCTCACTCGTATTCCAAATCGTAAGGCCGGTACTCCCCGAGGCGACGAAGCGACCGTCGTGGCTAAATGCCCAGCAAGTCTCGACCTCGCTAAGCGTGACCGATTGAATGAGATTGCCCCGCTTCGGATCCCACTGGCGAAGGACGCCGCCATCCTCGATCGAGAGAACATTTCCCTCCTGATCGAATGACAGTGCCATGACATCACCGTCGACACGTCCACGAAGATCGCCGAGCACTTGAGTGATCTCAGGCGAAAGAAGTCGGCCGGCCAAGCGAACCGGAGCGTCCGACACCGTCGTGGCATGCACCATGGGATTCTCTCCGTCGGGATAGGAGACGGGCGATGTGCGCGGCTAGCTCCTCGCCACGCGGATTCATCCGCCCGTCACTGAAGTTCTTTTCGAGAAAACATAGGTCACGACCGGCCCTTGCGCCGGAGGACATCGGCAGGTCGGAGAGAATCAATGCCAAATCTTTTGCGAACCTCGTCAATCGCCTGATCGATTCGACGGTCCGATGTGTTGGATTCCTCGTCAAAAAGAGAGATCTGACGCGCTTCGGGCCGTTTGAGGCCGCTAAAGCCGACCCCGAGAAGTCTGACGGATTGCTTGAGCTTTCCTTGCTCTACGTTCCAGAGATCACGAACCCGTTCCCAAAGAAGGCGAGTTTGATCCGTCGGCTCATTCCATGCGGTTTGACGGGTAATAGTGGTGAAATCGGCAAAGCGGATTTTGACGGTTGCCGTCGTCGCCAACCAATTCTTCTCCCTCAAGCGGAGACAAACTTCATCGGTCAACGCATGCAGTTCGGCGAGGAGGACTTCCCGATCAGAAAGATCGTCGTCGAAGGTTTCCTCATGGCTGATCGATTTGGGATCCCGATCGGGCTCGACGGTCCGAGGATCGCGACCGTGTGATAACTCCCACAAGTGCCGTCCGAGATTGCCGAGTTCTTTCTCAAGTCGTGATAGAGGTTGACGACGCACATCCTCGATGGTTCGTAGACCCATCCCGTGGAGTCGTGGCAGGGTCATCTTGCCGACCCCCCAGAGTCGCGAGACTGGAAGAGGCGAAAGGAAGTTCAACACCTCTTCCGGCTTGATCGAGACGAAACCATCGGGCTTGCCATGATCGCTCGCCATCTTCGCGACAAACTTCACTGGCGCGATTCCCACCGATGCCACCAGATTCGTCGCTTCGAGAATGCTGGCCTTCAAGTCCTTCCCGATCTTTTCAGGCGTTCCCATGCATGCCACCGAGCCCGTGACATCCAGAAATGCCTCGTCCAAAGAAAGCGGTTCGACGAGCGGAGTGAAGGAGTGGTAGATTTCCTGCAATTGCCGAGAGACATCTCGATAGACGGCAAACCGGGGTCGCCGGACAATGGCGTCCGGACAGCGGCGAAGAGCTTCCTTGGTGGGCATCGCGCTTCGGCAGCCGAATCGCCTGGCTTCATAGGACGCGGCACAGACCACGCTCCGACCGGTCACTCCACCGACCAGGACGGGCTGCCCCCGAAGTTCGGGAAAGTCGCGCTGTTCGATCGACGCATAAAACGCATCCATGTCGACGTGAATGATCATGGCGTCGTCACGACCCTTCTTTTCTGGGAGCTTTACTCCAACACAGCCATCTTTGGCATGAGGTAATTGTCTCGAAATCGCCGCCGGAGGAATCGTCAAAAATTCACCATCTTTCCAAAACGTCGCGGCGGCGAAGTTCGCTAACGGTCCTAACGATTATGCGCGGGAACATTCCCTGTACCGGGGGAAGTGGCGTGGGAAGCCAACTATTTCGACAGTAGAAGTGAGCCGGCGTGCCGATACTGGCAGGGTAGGCGACTTCTCGCGCGTCACCCTCGATAGAGGACAGAGTCGTCTCCTGATTGAGAACAACTCCTTGCGACCTGATCAGATTGTGGGGAGAGCAGCGTCACCAAGAGACGCAGTACGAGAAGGTATGATCTCGGTGGGCTACGGATAGCCGCCGACCGGAACCGAGGCCGCGCTGCCAGCGCTTCGTGAAAACGGGTCCGAGGCACCACGGATGGCTGACAAATCAATGACGGTACCAGCGGTCCGCACGGAGAACCTGACCAAGGTTTACTCCCCGCGGCACCTCGCGCTGAACCACGTCAGCCTCGAATTGGAACCGGGGACCGTGCTCGGCATCCTTGGACCCAATGGCGCCGGTAAGACCACCCTCGTCAAACTGCTGATCGGTCTGCAACGACCAACCTCCGGCCGAGTCTATATCTTCGGCCGACGAATGAGCCCGAACGCGGGGATGCTCCGGCAGAAGATTGGCTATATGCCCGCTGACCTCAAACTCCCTGAGAATTCGACCCCGATCGATTTCCTCGACTACGTCGGACGGCTTTCCGGAATGGTTCGAGCCGACCGTCGAAACAGGCTCGGCTACTTGCTGCGCGCAACGGATTTGACCAACGATGCCAGCCGTCCCATTCGAGTTCTTTCGACCGGTATGAGGACGCGCCTCGCGATCGCGGCCAGCTTGATTCACGATCCTGAACTACTCATCTGGGACGAGCCTTCGCATGGACTTGATCCAGAAGCGCGGCGAAGCATGATCGAGCTCACGGGACAACTCGCCAAGAGCAAGACGATCATCCTTTCCAGTCACCAGATTTCAGACGTGCAGACCCTTTGCACCCGGGCCCTCGTGCTCGATCGAGGCGAAGTTGTCTTCAACGGCGACCCATCGGAACTGAGCAAGAGCGGCTTACCGAGTCAGATCGAGATCGATCTGCGCGGAGACAAAAAAGAGATTGCCGAGGCGTTCAAGTCGATTCAGGAATTCGAGGAACTCGCCTCGGCGAAATTGACCAAGACGCTTCTTCAGATCGACATTTCTCCTCGGTCGTCTCATGCGACCGCGCTAGCAAATGTTTTGGTGACACTTGCCGATCACAAGGTGGAGATGGCGGATCTCCGGGTTTCAGGCGGGTCGACGGAAACAGCGATCGCCAGCCTATTGAAGGAAGATAGCAACCGTGGACTCACAAGGGCTTTCAGGCCAGCTGAAGCTGCCTAATCGATTTCTGCCCTTGTGGGCGGTAATCGTCGATGACCTCAAGCAGGGCGTCCGCCACTGGGCCTTCATTTGGTGGCTTGCGCTCAGCAGTTTGCTGGCCGTGGTCTGGTTCATCGAAACACCGACGACTCCCGCTCCCACTCCGATCGCATCGACGTCGGGTTCATTCACGGCTCACCATCACAGCAGTTTCGCCGAAGCGGCTTCGCTCGGGGCTCCTCGGGCATCTTTGATGGCGGCTAAGGCGATTCGCCTTCATTTGTTCCTGTGGGCAACGCTGGTGATTGCGCTAGCGGGGAGCAGCATCGCCGGTGAATCTGAGACGGTCGGTGAATCGATCCTCTGCCGCGGTATCTCTCGTTGGCAGTATTACCTCGGCAAGGTGTTCAGCCGAGTAACGCTGACGGTTGTATCGTTCATTATCCTGACGCTGAGCGCCGTCCTTCTTTCTCTGGCGAAGTGTCACAACGACCTTTCCTTCTGGGGATTGTTCGAAGCCCTTTTCAAGGGGTCGCTTTTCCTCGGCGCGGTCGCCGCGATCAGCGTTGCTGGAAGCTCATGGTTTCGTAATTCGCTGCTGGCCGTCGCGGTGGCGTGGATGGTCGTCTATGGATTTGGGATCGTGGTGAGCTTGCTGCAAATCGACCGATATTCCCCCGTTCGTTTCATCGAATGGATCATCTCTCAGCCGAAGGGTTCGAGCCCCCTCCTGACCGCGACCGGACTTCTCACGATCCTTGGCTACGGCGCGCTCGTTGCGAATATCATCAGTCTGATCGGATTCTCCCGCCGGGACTACTAGCCCGAGCCAATCGACGCACGATCTTCTGTTGATCCCTAGGGTTTTCCGCCCAAAAGCAGCGAACGAGGAATCCGAGTTCAACTGGTCTGTTTCTTACCGTTTTAGCAGTCGATTTTTGATCACCTCATTGATCGAGCACCTTCCTACTCCAATTCCTTTCCCTTGCGTGTCAATTTGTTTAGAACAGAGGCACGAGGGGTCTGAACCGAGTCAGATATGAGAGCGATATCGAGCGATGATTGGGGTTCTGCTCCAACTCTCGCATCGATCCGGGTTCCATCACCTCTTTGAGCGTCTCGCGCGCTGAGCCGGACCATGCGAAGTTCGTTGGATAGCAGCGCGCACTCGAAACCCAGAGTCAGAAAGCAGTAACGCATGTCGGCGACCGTTTCTGTTGTCCTCGTGATCGAATCCTCCTCCCCTCCGGCAGGTCAGGACGATGCCTTTCTGTCGTCAGTTGCTCAAGAACTTAATTCGTCCGGAATTGAAGCAACACTCCTCCTCAACGGTGCTCGAGCGGCGGAACTACTCGGACCACGTCAGCAAGATTTGGCATCCACACTCAAGAGGCACAACCTCGGACTCATCGCAGGCAACGAATCAACAACTCCATTGAGTTACCTCGCTGATCTTGACTGGGAATCGGGGGTACGCGAATTTCGTAAGGTCGAGCATCGGCACTTCTTGGACGTGTCACGACTCGCGGGCCATTTACCCACCGCCGTTTCGCTTGGAACGTGGGCACCGCAAGCTTTCAGTGTCATTGCCGACTGGGGACCGCGCGTTTACCTGGGCCCGGATTCGTTCATCGATCACGACACGAAGCCCTTTTTTGTCTGCGGGCGACTCCATCTCGCGTCGCTCGGCACCTACTGGATTGACATCTCCCTTCATTCCCTTCTCGATTCGACGAGTATTCAGGGGGTCGTCGGTCAACTTCATCGACGTGCCGAACAATATGGATCGACAAACGGCGTGATCGTCCTTCGCTTGGAACATTCGCAGACAGCCGCCACGACAACGGAGAATGCAAGCGCCGCCGCGCGAGGAATCGTGTCCCTCGTGCAACAAATCAAAGCGAATGGAAACGTCGCGATTCAATCCGCCAGACAATTTGCCGACCAGTATGCCGATGTCAGCTATGATCAGGCGATCATGCTCGACTATTTCAAGTCAATGGTGAGTGAATCGAAGGAGCCAGAACTGCATGCGGTGGCGCATGAACATGGATATCTGTCGCCTGCCGAGCAGCTCTTTGGCCTCGCGAAGATTTGGCTTGAGTCAATCGTGAAAGGGAAAGCACTCCGCAGCACGACCATCAAAACACCTCTAGGCCCCGCTCACAAAGAATCGACCGATGCGAGTGTGAAGGGAATCGCCGCCGCGGAACTGCACGATCTTCTGGCGCATCTTTGCCATAGTGTCGAGAACAAAGGAATTCTGCCGAGTTCCGTTAAGACGAAGGAAGGAAAGATCTCCGTCGAAGATCTGCTTCCCACGCTCGCGGGTGGATTTCCAGCCGATTTGAAGCCGGTCGATCTCCCGCTTCGTCACGGGAAGATCGATAGCAGTCCTATTCAACAATCTCGGATCAAGGACGCGCTCGCCGCCGCGAAAGTGAGCGAGATCGCGCTCGCCAATCTGGTG
>JAIEPU010000292.1 GCA_019748235.1 bacterium | reverse complement strand
AGAGTGAACATATCCACCATCGACGTGATTTGCAGAGTAAATGTAGCATCACCTCTACGGTCATGCCAGCGTGGGCTGTTTGCACATCCGCCCGCTGCTCGATCTCGAATCGCCTGAAGGCATCGGGAAGATGAAGCAGATTGCCGATGAAGTGCTCGCTCTGGTCATGGAGTTCGGCGGCTCGATGAGTGGCGAACATGGGGACGGACTCGCGCGGAGTTGTTTCAACCCAATTCTTTTCGGCGACAAAATCTATTCGATCTTTCGTGAGATCAAGGAAGTCTTCGATCCGCTTCGACTCTTCAACCCGGGCAAGATCGTCGATGCTCCGCCGATGACCGAGAATCTTCGCTACGGCACGACGCCCCTGCCGCCGACATCGCAAGGTTTCGAATACGAATCTCCTATGGGACCACTTGCGATCGTGAGGGAATGTAACGGCAATGGGTTATGCCGTCGTCAGCAAGCGGGGGTAATGTGCCCCAGCTTTATGGCGACTCACGAAGAGCAGCACAATCCGCGCGGGCGTGCGAATCTGCTTCGGGCAGCGCTCGAGGGACGACTCCCCTTGCCTGACGGCGTTACCAATCCCTGGTCCGCTCCGGAACTGGGTGATGCGCTCGATCTCTGTCTCGGTTGCAAGGCATGCAAGACGGAATGTCCTAGCAGCGTCGATATCGCAAAGATCAAATCGGAGTACCTCTATCATCGCCATAAAGAGAAGCGGCCCTCGTTACTCGATCGAATGATGGCTCGTCTTCCGGTGCTCGGCCAGTGGGGATCACGCTTCGCGCCGTTTTCAAACGTCGTGATGCGTAACTGGCTCGTCCGGCGTTGGCTTTATCCGGCGATGGGAATCGACCCCAGACGCCGGCTTCCTGTTTTCCGCCGCAATACGCTGGTCGATTGGTTCAAACAGCATCGCTGCATCGGCAAGGAGATTCATGGGCAGGTTGTCCTGCTCGCCGACTGTTTTACGAATTGGAACGATCCGCACGTCGGACGGGCAGCGGTTATCTTGCTCGAACTCGCGGGGTATCAGGTCCATCTTGCTCCTATCTGTTGTGGACGGACGCTGATTTCAAAAGGGTTTCTCGATGAAGCTCGCACGCTCGTCGAGCAAGGCGTTCGCCGGCTTTCGGTCTACGCGGAGGAAGGGATCCCGATTCTCGGTCTCGAACCGAGCTGCATCTTGACGCTCGCCGATGAATGGCTTGACCTTTATCCCGGTGAATCGACGAGTGAAATCGCGTCGCGTGTGAGCATGGTGGATGGATGGCTTGCGGAGCAGGTCGCCGCCGGCAAGGCGCTCTTGCCCCAATGTGAACTCGAGCCGATGGAAGTTCTCGTGCATGGTCACTGTCATCAAAAATCGGCGGAGCGATTCGAGGGAACACTCAAAGCACTCCGAGAGCTGGCCGGTCTTGTCCCGAAGGTTATTGATAGCGGGTGCTGCGGGATGGCCGGTTCATTCGGTTACGAGACGGGTCATTTTGAAGTCAGTGTGGATGTGGCCGAACAACGGCTTTTGCCTGCCATTCGCGAGGCACCGCACACCTCGGTCATCGCACCCGGATTCTCCTGCCGCTGCCAAATACGCGATCTTTCAGGAAGGGTTGCCCTTCACCCAATCGAGATTATCCGTCGCCGTGTCGGCGTGAACGTGCCGAAGAGAATGCTCCTTGGAACGGGAAGGGGATCGAACGAGTGAGTCGAACGCTGCTCTTCGTCTATGGCCTGCTTCAGCCGCAATTCCATCCCCCCAAACAGGTCTACAATCAGTGGCGAGATTCATTGAAGGGGAGACTCTATGATCTCGGCGAGTATCCAGGCGGAATCGAGATTGGGCAAGGCCCCAAAACATTTGAAGGCTCTGTTCTAGATATCGACGATTCCGAACTCGAAGCACTCGACGAATTCGAAGATGTGCGAGGAAGCTCTTGCTTCAGGCGAATAAGAGCGACGACCGAAAGCGGAGCCGACGTTTGGGTCTACGAATACTTTGGCCCGTTGCCGGAGACTCCCCCAATCCCTCGATGGCCGGCCCCCTAAAAAGTGATCGAGTTGCTAAGTGCCGTCGAATGTCACTCGAAGAATCACATTTTGCTCATGCCATTGATATTTACGCATTGTGAAAGGAACTCAGATGGGATGTTTCGGTGCGATCGGAATTGTTGTCCTCGCGATCTATTCGGCCGAACCCCTCGCATTTCCGGAGGCGGAAGGATTTGGCAAAGAGACTCCAGGAGGCCGCGGCGGGAAGATTCTGTTCGTGACAAATCTTGACGATAAAGGCCCCGGAAGTTTGCGGGCAGCGGTCGACGCTAAAGGCCCACGAATCATTCTTTTTCGCGTCGCGGGGACGATCGAACTCAAAAGCGATCTTAAAATCACCGAACCCTTCTGCACGATTGCTGGCCAATCGGCTCCAGGGGGCGGAATATGCATCAAAGGAAAAGCACTCGGCATTCGAGGACACGACGTCATCGTTCGTTATCTTCGGCTGCGTCCTGGCGACATCGGAGGCAAAGAGCTAGACGGACTCGACGTGACGGCGGAGAACGTGATGGTCGATCATTGCTCCGTCAGCTGGGGGATCGATGAAACGCTATCGGTGACGAACTCGAATAAGGTGACGGTCCAATGGTGCTTCATCACCGAGAGCTTGAACAAGTCACTCCACAAGAAGGGAGAGCATGGGTACGGCTCATTGATTTCGGGAGCCGACGGCGGCATCACCTATCATCACAACTTGTATGCCCATCATAAGAGCCGAAATCCCAGGCCTGGCGGCAAGCCGGATTCGAACGGCATCCTGCTCGACTTCACGAATAATGTGATCTATGACTGGGGTTCGACGGCCGGATACACCAGCGAAACCGCCGTTCGGGTGAATTACATCGGCAACTTCTTGAAGCCCGGCCCTTCAACTAAACCAGACGCTCGAAATCGCGCCTTTACGCTCGGTGGCTCGGCGACTCATCTTTACGTTCAAGGGAATGAACTCGACGGGTTCGTTCCTCCTCATTCGGAAATTGAATTGCTCGGGATCACTAAGCAGCAGGATCGCTTTCCGAAGGATTACACGGTCGCGGGGGGACTGGCGAAGTCTCCGTTTCCCTCTCCCCTTCCCTCCATTGAGCCTGCGGAAAAGGCCGTTGAACGTGTCCTTCGAGAAGGAGGGGCGGTCCATCCTATTCGTGACGCGATCGATGAACGGATCGTGAACGAGTATCAACAATCGTCGGGACACATCATTAACAGTCAGAATGAAGTCGGTGGCTGGCCAGCACTCGCATCAGGCGAGCCTTCGCTCGATTCAGATAACGACGGCATGCCTAATGTGTGGGAAGAAAAGCATGGCCTCGACTCCAAGAATCCCGCCGATGCGAATGCCGATGCCGATCAAGACGGCTACACGAACATCGAAGAGTTTTTGAACGGGTCGGAGGTAGGGGGAGAGGCAACAAAGTGACTCATGTTACGCGCTCGTTTGATTGCGTCGACGCTTTGATGGCCCTGCATTCTCGTGGTGGCTGGGTCGTTTTGAACCAGCATGAGAATCAGCAATGGAAAAGCTGGGTCGGGACGACCCAGCCTACAAATCGAGATCAACGGACAAACCGCCTAGTGGTGACATCTATGTGTCACTTGAAAAAGCAAAACAAGCCGGGCGATTTCATCTCGCACGGCTTGCCTCGTTATGGTTCAGACGAACGAATCAGAGAAACGCTTAGGCAACGGCCTTCGGCGTGGCGCGGCGGGTGGCATCAGGAAGATCGTCATTCACATCCCAAGCGAGGCCGCAAGCCTTGAGTAACAAGATCACGCCGTAAGTGACGTCGACTTCCCACCACTTGTGACCAGCGCGAGCCACGCGAGGATAGGCGTGGTGATTGTTGTGCCAGCCTTCGCCATTGGCGAGGACCGCGACCCACCAAAGATTGCGGCTGTCATCGGTCGTTTCGTAGTTGCGATAGCCCCAGAGGTGCGTCGCAGAGTTCACACACCACGTTACGTGATAGGTGAAGACCATGCGGACGCAGAGTCCCCAGAGAAGCCACGACATGCCGCCAATCGCATAAAGTGCGACGCCGAGAGCGATCGTCCAGAGGAAGAAGGTCTTGTCGAAGAACTTCACCATCGGATCACGCATTAAGTCGGGAACGACACGGTCACGGAATTCAGGATCACGCCGTTCGACGCGATCGAGGAAGAGCCATTCCATGTGCGACCACCACTTGCCGTCGCGCGGCGAGTGCGGATCGCCAGCCTTGTCGGAACGAGCATGATGGACGCGGTGCGTCGAGGCCCAGATCGACGGACTCCCCTGCAGCGCGAACACGCCGCAAACATGACAGAGGAACTCGATTGGCTTTGCTAATTTGAAACTTCGATGAGCGAGATAGCGGTGGTAGCAGAGCGTGATGCCGAGGCAACCGGTCATCCAGTACAGGACGAAGCCAACCGCGAGACCCGACCAACTGAAGAAGAAGGGAGCGGCCAAACAGCCGGCATGCATGAGGAGCATCCAGCCGACGACCGGCCAGTCCGCGTTCTTCCAAGTGATCGGTTCGACCTTAAACGTGTCGCGAAGCACGTCACGCTTGGCCGGCTTGACTTCCCTGTCCTTTACGATCGACCTGAGATTCGACTCATTGCCGATCTGAACACCAGGCTCATCCAAGAGCAGAGTACCCATTCCCATGATCCTCCCACTGCGGGTATCGTCC
Organism: bacterium; assembly: GCA_019748235.1. Lineage (GTDB taxonomy): Bacteria > Planctomycetota > Planctomycetia > Kolteriales > Kolteriaceae > JAIEPU01. The sequence continues at coordinate 12,376 of JAIEPU010000292.1, read as the reverse complement.
GAAACCGTAGAGCAGTGTAAGGGTTTCCCCGGAATTGGGTGTCATACTCTCGTCAAGGCAATGTCAAAGTTCAGTCACAGATGTAACCTTATTCATCTTCATCACTTACAACAACTCCCCGACTAATGAAACGGTAGCCGGCCCCTCGAACGGACTGGAAAAAACGAGGGTTGGCCGGGTCGTCCTCAAAGTGTTTGCGAAGACGCATGACGAAGTTATCGACCGTTCTGGTTTCCGGCGGGGGATCCATGTCCCAAACTTTCGCGAGGATTTCCTTTCGACTGAGAACGACTCCTTCGTTTTGGACGAAGAGTTGCAGCAGTTTCATCTCCATCGGGGTTAGCTTGCGTGACTCGCCGTCAACGGTCGCCTCGTACCGGCGGAAGTTGACCTTCACCTTGCCGAACTCGATGAACTCCTTTTCGATCGCAACCGGACGGGCAATCGGCCGGCGTTTGATCAAGCTTCGAACGCGGCTGATGAGTTCCGGAAGATTGAATGGCTTAGTGACGTATTGATCGATGCCGAGATCGAATGCACGGGTCTTATCTTCGGCTAACGTTCGCGCGCTGAGCACCAGGATGGGGACTTCGTAATTGTCGGCGCGAATGGCCTCGCAAATCTCGTAGCCACTCATGTCGGGAAGCATCAAATCAAGTACAACGAGTTCCATCGGCGGATCGGCAGTGCGCATGATTTCGATCGCGTCAACGCCATTGGTGGCGACGGTCACATCGTATCCTTCCGCCTCGAAGTTGAACTTGAGGCCAAGAGCAAGATGGTCTTCATCTTCCACGATTAAGAGGCGTCGCACGATATTCCCCTACCCGGCAACTCGACTTCGAATATTGATCCATTCTCTCGTCCACGACCGTGAATGGACACACGTCCTTTCATTTTTCGGACGAGCGTATGCACGATATAGAGCCCTAGCCCTGTTCCTTTCTGTCGTCGCTCCAGCTCGCTTCCACCACGGAAAAACAGGGCAAATACCTTCTTTCGGTGATCGAGCGGCACGCCCGCTCCGTTGTCGATGATGCGAGTCACGACCTTGGTATCGCCAACAACTTTCGATTCGATCACAACTTCGGGCTGAGCACCGCCGTACTTGACGGCGTTGTCGATCAGGTTTCCAAAGATCATCTCGAGTGCCATGCGCGCGCCGCGAACCATTACCGGGTCCACGTTCATGCTGACGATCTGCGCTGGTTTGCTGTGCGCGTTACAGGCGGCGACGGCGCATCTTTCGAGGAGTGGCTTCAGTTCGATGTCTTCCGCTTCATTCTCGGTGACGATCGCATCGAGCCGTCCCACTTGTAGGAGTTGGTTGATGAGTCGATCGAGGCGCTGAAGGTCCTCCATCATCACGTTGTAGAACTGAGTCCTTTGCTCCTCTCCCACTTTTCTGAGTTGGAGGGTTTCGAGGTAAAGGCGGAGCGACGCGATCGGGCTTTTGAGTTCGTGCGTCACGCTATCGACAAAGTTTGCTTGGCGAAGGTTGAGTTGAATCTCCTTCAAGGTCAGGACCGTGTAAACCACCAGGCCCACCAGAATAAGTGCGAAGACGACCGTCCCGATCGTGAGGGCGCTCCAGTAGCTCTCCATCGCCAGAAGGACGATCCAGCAGACCATGAGCGTGACGTTGAGGACAATGAGGGCCACGCTGAGGGTGATGGGAAATCGGATGCGGCGGCGGCGATTGAATGAAAGCGCCATCGGAACTCACTCTTGCCAATTAACAGTAGATAAAGCAGCCCCCGCGAAGAATCAGATTGAGCGATCACGAAAAAGGATTGCCAAACGGGGGTTCGATTGTTCAGGGTACCGACGGACGGCTTCTAAGGAAAGAGGCCACCTAATTGCGTCGAATTTGGGGGCTTGAGAGAGGTCGAATAAAGAAGTCGACGAATTCCGGTTTAGATTTCCTGCTCCAAATCATCGGCGCAAACCTATACAGATCGTCTGGATCGGTGGATCAGACCTGGGTGTGGAAAAAGTCCCGACCCGATGGGTTGACGTAAGTCGTTCTCCCCCTAGATTAACCCTTCCCAAAAAGAGGACGAAAACGGTCGTAAACCCATGAAAACATTGATGCTCAAGGCGACGGAACACAATCCCAAGTGGTGGATTGTCGACGCCACCGACAAGGTTGTCGGCCGACTGGCCACCGAAATCAGCACGGTTCTGATGGGGAAGCACAGCCCCCAGTACACCCCGCACATGCTCAGTGGCGACTTCGTGATCGTCGTCAATGCGGACAAGTGCAAGCTGACCGGAAGCAAGTGGCAAAAGAAGGTGTATGACAAGTACACCGGCTACGCGGGTGGTCGCAAAACCGCAACTGCGGAGGAGTTGCACGCCAAGAATCCGGCACTCGTGCTCGAGCATGCCGTCTGGCGAATGCTTCCTAAGAACAAACTTCAAAAGCAGATGATGCGTCGGCTGAAAGTTTATGCGGGTGGTCAACACGAGCACCAAGCACAGCAGCCGCAAGAACTCAAAGTCAACGCGTGAGGTGATTCGTGGTCAAGGATAAGGCAGGTTGGATTTGGGGAACGGGCCGCCGTAAGTCGGCCGTCGCGCGCGTTCGTCTTCGCGATGGTAGCGGCAAGATCCTCATCAATGAGCGGGAAGTCGAAGTCTTCTTCACGGAAGATCGTGACCGTAGTAGCGTGTTCGCCCCTCTCAAAGTCACCCAGATGAACGGCAAGGTCGACATCTTCGTGAATGTGGCGGGCGGCGGATTCAGCGGCCAAGCAGGGGCAACGCTCCTCGGCATCGCTCGTGCCCTGAAGAAGCTCAATCCAGACTTCGATCACGTCCTTCGCGATAACGGCTTCCTCACCCGGGATAGCCGTGAAGTCGAGCGTAAGAAGTACGGCCATAAGAAGGCTCGCAAGCGCTTCCAGTTCTCGAAGCGTTAATCGCGTATCCATCCGTGCGATGGCGAAAAACCGAAGGCTCGGGAGTGACCCGAGCCTTTTCCTTTTCTTGAAATGCAGACGCATTTATTCAACGCATCGCTGCGAACGTCAAACCTTCACCTCGGCCGGAGGTTCGGTCGCGGGGAGATCGAATTCAGCCAACGATTCCGGATCGACCACCGAATGTTCGATCACTCGCATGGATCGCCAGCGACCCTGCTTGAAGCGGAGAAAGAAACCGATCGCAAGCACAATGACCCATCCGGTCATGCAAGTCCATGCCCACAACAGACCGAGGCCGAAATAGCGGATGCCGATCCAGGTCGGAACGACCATCACCAATATCTCAGAGATGATGTAAAGAAAGAGAGAGAATCTCGTGTCCCCTGCTCCACGAATCGCTCCGCCATAGATGATCTGCAGCCCGTCAAAAATCGTGTAGGCGGCGACAAAACGGAGCAGGATGACAGAGATATCGCGTGTCGCCCTCGAAGCAGCATCTTCATTCCCAAAGAGTCCCACGACGGCGTGAGGGAATCCCAAGTAAAGAACTGCCCACACGGCCATGTAGAAGCTGCAAAGAATGACCGCCGTTCGCGTCGTTCGAGCTGCCACCTCTGGACGCCCTTCGCCGATCCTCTGCCCCACCAGAATCATTACCGAGGTTTGAAGTCCGATCATCGGAATGAACGCAAGGGTATTGAGTGAAAAAACGAGGTTTGTGGCCGCCAGTTGAATCGTTCCGATCCGATCGATCATCGCCAGGAATATGTTGAAGAGGCTCGCCTCCAGAAACATCATCAATCCGTGTGGAGAACCGAATTTCATGATTCGGCCGAATAGAGTGGGGTCGAAGCGCCATTGCGTTCCGAGTCCGAATTCGCGCACTTCAGGATCGTAAATGAGGAGTAAGATCCAGCATAACACACTCACCAATGACCCGGTGATTGTCGCGAGAGCCGCTCCTTGTATCCCCATCCTTGGCAATCCGAAATGGCCGAAGATGAGGCCGTAATCCAAGAAAAAGTTCAACACCATGGCAATCAAGTTGACATAGAGAACCGCAAGGGTCTTTCCTCGTCCGCTGTAGATGCAGCCGAAGGTCGAACTGAGAAGCGACGGAGCCGCACCGATGCCGAGGATCTGGAAGTAGTCCGTCTCTAGTTCGAGGACGTTTCCCTCGTAACCGAGCATGGCGAAGATGTTTTTCGCATAGATCAAGAATGGAATGAAACAGACGGCAGCAAAGAGCGAAAAGTAAACTCCTTGCCAAACGGAAGCTCCGACCCGTTCACGTCGACCGGCCCCGTAATATTGAGCGACAAACGTATTGATGTAGCCAACTGTGCCGAACGCGAAACTGAGCAGCGTCCAGGAAAGCATCCCTGCTGGCAACGAAGCGGCGAGCGCATCCTGATCGTATTTCGACAGAAACACGCGATCAGTCACGTGCATGATCGAGAGCGTGCCCGTGCTGAGAGCCAGCGGCACGGCAATTTGAAGGAGCTCGCGAGCGCTCCCCGTGCTCTTTTGCTCTTCGGTCATCATCTCGATCTTGCCGTTGGGACGATTCCGCCGTCATGCACCGTCTATTGCTCCATCCGTCAAGCAACAAGAAACGGGTGTTCGCGGATCTTCAGTGAACAGGTGATCCCATGAATATATGGAAACGCCCGCTCTACTGTTGTAGAGGAGGCGGAGCAAAACGACACCTTCACCGGCGGAAAGGTTCGTCTCTGGACGGGGGCAATTCTTCATTCCTTGCTGAGTGTGGCGATTTCCTCAAGAGTTAGCGCCCGAGCATAAAATCGAAAACCCGCAAATCGACCGGGGAGCGATTCATCCCCAGTATGAAGTGGATTGCGGCCGATCGCGATAAGCTGACTACTCGACAAAACGCGAGGCGCAACGTCGGCGGAGCCAGCGAGCTTTCCATCCACATAGAGTCTTAACTTGCCTCGCTCTTTCACGACGCTAATCGGTACCCATCGATGGAGTGGGAACGGGATACCTGACGTGCTGAACGCGCCGGAACCTTCGATGCGTGCAAATAGCTTCCCTTGATCGACACAAAGCCGAAGTGGATCGTCTCCTCCCCGCGCCCATGCACTTATCACTTGCCCCAAGTGATCTGGCAAACGATCGAGCTTCAGCCAGATGAAGTACGAATACTCAGAATCTGGGAACTTCCGAATCTTGAAGGCGAGATTCGAGGATGCTCCCTTCAATTCCACCGCGGGACGGGAATGATCCTCCGTCGATGCATAGACCGCATCTGCCTTAGTCAACATGCCATAACGAGGTTCGGCCGATCCAGCAAGCGGCGCATCAATGATGGCACCGTCGTCGCGTTCTCCGAACTCCGTCAGTTCCATGGGTCCGAGCGGCTTCAATGAGGCATCGACCACAAACGATCGAGCCGGTTCCCTTGATACGGAATGATGTCCGTCGCTTGCGGTGATGCTCCAGAAGTACGTCATGCCCGGTTTCAGCTTGGCAGATTGCTCCGGCAGTAGGATATATCGTCCCGACTTAATCCCCTTGGCTTGGAATACAGTCCGCGCGAGAGACGAATCTTCGGCGATCGTGAAGATGTAACTCAACGCCGAAGGCGCGGGAGACTTTCTCCACGTGAACGCAAAGGGTCCAGGTGGAATATGCGTTTCATTCTTTGGCGCGATCAACATAGGTGCTGGGGGCGGGGCATCCTTTGCTGTTAACCACGACCTGTAATGCGTGCCATTCGCTCCCGCGCTTGCATAGTCACACAGACGTAGTTCGTTGGCTCCACTACCAAGCGTCACGATCAGCCAAGGCTTTTCATTGAGTGAATCCCCTCGCCTCTCTGACTCAACAATTTCCACCTTTGCCTGAGCCAATTCGCCTAGGTCGATCGAAGGTATCTTGTCCGGATCAAACGGATTGAGCGGTTGATCGTAGGCAAGAAGGATCGGACCACGGTAAAGAGACACTTTACCGCTCTGCTCCATGTCTCCCGAAACAGACCGAAGGGATAACGGAAGCTTGAGACTTAGTTCGTCCCCCTCTCGCCATGCTTGATTTGAGCGGAGATATCCCTCCGTCACTTTTGAGTAACTTGCTTCACCGGGCATCTTTGCCATCGCTCCATGAGCCCAACCCGGCACACGGACCTTCAGTTGAACGAGCTTTCCCTTGGGAGCTTTGACTTTGATGTGGACGTCGCCATCGAGCGGATAGTTCGTCGTCGTTTCAATCTCGACCGGTGTTCCGTCCGGCAATGTGAACGCAGCTTTCAACGGGCCAAGGTATTCGAGGAGAATCGTTTCTTTCTCCAACATGACTCCCCACTCGGAAAGCATGCCGAGGCCGCGTGGGGCATTCACCGAGCAGCAGTTGAGCTCCGGAGTTCCTGCCCTCGATTGAAAGACGATCGTATGAGCCGATGCTTCGCGAACGCCATTCATCGGCGTGTTGTACGTCCACCATCTGCCGCTCGGATGCTGAGCACCGAGCACGCCGTTGTAGAAGGAAAGTTCAAGCACATCGGCGACCTGAGCATCACCCGTGAGCCGTAAGGCATCCACCGAGAGCGCCATCCATGCGATCGTACAACAGGTCTCGATAGCAGTATCCTCGTAGGGATTACCAGTCGCTTGTTCCCCTGAGGAAAACCCTCCCGTATTTCGAAGATCCCAGTCCTTGATGCTCTTCCAATGTTGGAGAAACGCCGTTTTGTATCGTTCGTCTCCCGTGATGCGATAGAGTTCAACGAGTCCTTGGATGCAGTGCAAACTTTCCCAACGAGGTCGCGGAGTCCGGTAGAACTCCGTCCCTGCGAGCGCAGCTCGGAAGTAATCCCCCTCCCTTTCAAAGTCGGCAAGAACTTCTTCCATCATCGCCTTGTACCGAGGCTCATGGGTGATGCGATACAACCAACCGAGAGAAGTGATGATCGCCATGTTCATCTCAGGAGAACCGGCATCGATGACCCGCTTCCCGGTGCTCAAGTACGTTTTGCAAACGAGGTCTGCCGCCTTGCGCGACGCTTCGAGCGCGCGAACGTCCCCAGTCCGTTCGTGCCACATGAGGAGCCCCATCATCACGTGGTAATGTCCCCAAAGATCCCAATGACCGAGCAGTCGCTCCTGCTTTCGGAATGGCCCGAGATAACCATCCTCTGCCTGTGTGGAAATCAAGTCGGCAACGATCGCCGCGACGAAAGGCTCGAGCTGTGGGTCGTTGGTCATTCGCAACGCTTGCACGGCGGAAATGAGATATTTTCCAATGAATTCACCCGCCCACGGAACGAGTTGAGGGACGGGCCCGCGATCCCTGACCCGAAACATCTCGATGATGCCGGGATTAGAGAGTGGTGCCTCGAGAAGCCAACGTCGCACATTGGCATCGATTCGCGGCGCGGCCACCCCTCCAAAAGTAAACTTCCCCGACGGGATTGAATCCGCGACAACATCGTGCGCAGTTAAAGCGGTGGCGAGGGAGAGACAAACCACGACGGTTAATTGCAAATGACGATACATCGGCGTCCTCATTGAAACGGATAAATGCCGCAGGATCAGAATCAGTCTTCAAAACAGACGGGAAGGAATTTGTGGAACAGCCTCGCCTTCTTAAAGATCTTCGCGCATGCGCAAGAGTACACGAACGAAGAGGCGGTTACCAAACAGATCAACGCACCGTGATATTGAAGACCTTCGCGGCATTGTCGAACAAAAATCGCCGACAAGCGTCGTCGTCAAGGCCCAGTGAGTCGAGGTCGGCCAAACAATCTCCGGGCGTGATCATCGGATAGTTTGAACCGAACATTACTTTCTTTCGACCATCCGCGCGCATGTACTCGACCAGATCGCGCGGATATCGTTTCGCCTTGTACGCCGACGTATCGATGTACACGTTTGGAAATTTCCGCGCGAGAAGAATCATCTCTTGCGTCCACGGATAGCCGATATGCCCTCCCACGATGACGAGGTCAGGGAATTCGAGCGCGACTCGTTCGAGATAGGGAATCGGTCGGCCCGGTTCGGACGGACAAAGTGGGCCGGTGTGCCCTACCTGCAAACAGAACGGAATACCAAGCTGCACACACTCTGCATAAAGCGGGTAATACCGGCGATCATCTGGTGGAAGATTCCAAAGCCAGGGGAGAAGTCGCAGCCCTCGAAGTCCAAGCTCATTCACGGCTCGACGTAATTCGTGAATTGCCTCCATCGGACGAGCGAGATTCACCGATGCGATTCCGGTCAACCGATCCGGATATTGTCGGCAAAGGGATGCCACATCATCGTTACTAATGAGCGCTCCCTGCGGACCCCACCATGCGGAGACGAGGGCGTGCCGTACGCCGGCACTGTCGAGCGCGGCGACCGTCATTTCGGGGGGTACGTCGGGAATGTCGGCGGCCGTCGTCCCCATCCAACGAAGAAGCGACTCGAACATCGGATCTGCCATGAACCGACGGAAGGGATGTTGAATCCATGCATCAATGATCGGCTCAGACATTGGCGGCTCCCCCGAGGATGTGGTCTAGGGTGTCGATCGATGACTCATCGACAGTCGTAAAGATGGCTTACTCATTCGAGGGCGCTTTTGCCAGTCACTCAACTGGCTTTCGCCATGTCACGGAGTATCGCCAGAACAAATGGCGACGGACAACAGAACCAGGAAGCAAATCCTTCCAAAGCAACTCAGCCTCGTGAAAGCTCAAGTATTGATCGATCTCGGCATGTTTGTCCCACACCGCTCGGCTTTCCACACTCGGACGAAGGTGAGCGGAGTTCCTCCATCTCTTCCATAAAGAAGTGATAACAGCAACGACTGACAAGAACCGATCAACGACACTCGCATCGCGCCGGAGATCGACGATGACGAGAAGTCCTCCCGGCCGAAGGAAGCTGTTCGCGCGGCGTGCAAAGATCATCGGATCGAGATGATGAAGTGTCGCGATCGAAACGATGATGTCGACCGGCTGAGTCGGCCCCGCCCAAGTTTGGAAATCACCAAGAACGAATTCGACATTCGACAGTTCGCGACATTCCTCTCGCGCTCGCTCGATCATTCGTGGTGAGAAATCGAGGCCGGTCACATGCGGAGCACGAGAGGCCAGCCGGCAGCAAAAGTCCCCTTTGCCGCAGCCGACTTCCAGAACGTTTCCCAATCGGTCGGGAAGAATGTCGAGGATCCAATCGTGGTATTCGCGGTTGTGGTTCCACCCCTCGTCCGGCAGATCGGCAATCGAATCGAAATCGTCCCGGACCCGGTCAGAAAGCGAATTCATGGGGAGTTCCATTGCTGAAAAGAGCTGCGAATCCCTCGAATTCAGCCGCTCGAAGGAGTGGCGTGACATGGGGGACAATTTTCGTACGATTGACGGGACCAGAGATGTTGACACAGCTTGAAACGCGTGTCAGTTTTTGGGAGTTGGCCAGCCGAACCAAGAAGAGCGAACCATCCCCTAAGATGGCCTGTCCTTTGAAGTTACGCCGACAACTCGTGAGATGACGAAGGCTCCTCGCTGCGGAAATGGAGCCTTCGATCAGTGCCGCCTTAGCTCAGTGGTAGAGCACAGCTTTCGTAAAGCTGGGGTCCAGGGTTCAAATCCCTGAGGCGGCTATTAATCACTTCAGGTCTTGGCCAGATCGCTTCTCTTCGCGGTCGATTAGTCTTTGTTCGGGTCGAGGGTAAAGCTCCACCGCGGCTCTAGTTCAGGCTTCTTCTCCCCTTTTGCATGTCGTTGCTCCCAAGCCAAATCCGAATCGTATTCTGGAACAATATCGAAGTGGTCCTTCCACGTACGAATTCCGTACGGCATGCCACGGGCATCTGGGACGACCGGAACCCCGCCCAGATATTGCTTGGTTGCCAACTTTAAGTCAGCGGGAAGAGAGCCGTGCTCTTTTGCCCAAGCAATCGCCGCGAGAGCCGCCAAGTGCTTTCGCGCCATGTATTCCTCATATTCCGCCGGCACGCGCCCGCTCGATTGGTAGAAGTCACTCATTCTTGAGGATGTCGACTTTACCCACTTGGAAGAAGGTCGTTCAGTGATGAAGTGGAGAGCCCAGATCGAGAGCGGATCACTCATGGTGCGAGTGGGAGAATGGGCAAACGACTTCAATCGCTTGAGATAAAAGGCGTGAATGTAGTCCTCGAGTCGACGAGATCGCGCTTGCTCCCACGGAGTAAAAAAGTAGATCGCGCCGAGCATGGTGGAGGGGAAGTTCAAATTCGGTTCATGTGAAATGTATTCATGATCCGCGAGATACCAGTCCAGTGGCGCCGTCGGAGTAACAACCATTTTATTTTTGAGCAAATCTATAACTTCGATGATCTCATCCACCGTGGTACTTGGCTGCTTCGCCCAACGTACGATTGCATTCCATGCTCCCGACCCTTCATGCTCACGTAGCCCCAAATCTCCGCGATGAATGGCATGATCCCGTAATCGAAGTTTCGCGAGATAAACACTCAGGGCTTCTTTCCAATTCCCCTCCCGCTCAAGTTGACTTGCCTTATCATCCAATAGGAATTGGAGCCGGAGATAACGATCGCTTTCACGCCGGTAATCCTCAAGGTCGTGAGGCTTGTCCGGCGTCAGCAGCGTAAACATTCCCATGGGTCGCTTAGTGGTTTCGATCAGCTCGTTCAGCAGCGCATTTCTGGACCGCCGATGTTCCTGTTCCTCTTCACGGCTCGGAAAACCTTTGATGTTCTTCAATCCCTCAATCTCTTTTGCTCGTTCCGATAGTTCCCGATACGCATTCGCCGTCGCGAGCTCTTCGGCTGTTGCTGAAATGAGTTGAGCGGGAAGCAAATCCTTCGCTGGTGTCGAGGGGATTTCGAACACTCGAAATAAGCACGTCGCGACGAATAAAAATGCTATCGGGCCAACAATGATCCCGAACTTTCGAGCGGCGACAAGCCATCCGCGACGTTCTTCCATCCAATCTCTACTCAAAAAGAATGATGAGAGCGAAAGGAAAATGGGCATCGGGATAGCGAGCACCCAGAAGGGAACGTCGAGTAGCGTCATGGCCAATGAGTAATAAAGCAGTATTGCACAACCGCACACACCAACCACCAAGGCAACGATTGTCTGGGGAATGAGAAGCATCGCGAGTTGGAGCGTGGCAAATGCCGTCAACATTCCCCAGGGAGCCCACCAATAAATGAGGGTAACTCTGCCGGTGGAACTAGAAACGAACGGTATCGCAATCCAAAGAAAGACGAGTGGAAGCCAAAATGCTTGCTTCAATACCCAGAGTTGCCGCGCGCTCACTCCTTGGTGAGTTAGAAAGCGAAAGGATCGTCCGCGCTGCTCGCCCATGAATGTGAGCAGTCCCGAGAAATAGGCAACACCCATAAAGATCGAACCGAGGAACAGGAACAATACTTCGACTGATCGGACGTCGTACCATTCTTCGGTTAAGTAGGCCGCCGATACACCAGTTGCAAAAGAGTTACGCGACTTTGTCCAGCCGAACCATGTGATGCCGAGCAGTACGTAAACGGTGAACGCGACGATGCCGAATATCCAAAGTCGAGACTGCCTAAATTCCTTCCATAGGAGAACGACTGTTCGACGAGGGGTTCGCCAATGATGGAAACGATGAGTGAGCGGAGTAACAGGCGTTTCGCCTCGATCAGCGATAAGTGAAACTGATTTCTCCGATAGACCTCTCGAAAGGAAGTACAGAGTGATAGCGACACACAAACCCAGTACTGCAGGGAAGAGAACGGGTGATGCCTCGATGAGGCTTCTTGCCAAGGGCGACAAGTTGGGAAGTAGTTCTCCTTCAGTAAGAAACAGTCCAAAGAAGGAGATCGCCCAATATGTTATTACTCCCCCGATGACAGCGGACGTCAGAACGCGTCCCAAAATCGCAGAGGCCGTCGCGGTGAAGATGTAACTTCCAATGAGGCCGGCGATCGCCAAGAGAATTGTCCAGGATTCTTGCTCCTCCGGAATACTGATTGGTAGGCCGAATAGGTAAACGATCGATGCCGCCCAACCAGCAAGGAGAAGCGTCCCACTTAGCGCCACTAAATATTTGGAGATGAAAAGAGTGAATGCTGGAACCGTCCATTGGCTGAGCCAACGATCGGTCCCTTGTTCCTTTTCATTGGCAAAAAAGAGCGAGCCCGCGGAAAGAGAGAATAAACAAGGAATAAATAGAATCAGATTCCCCGTGATCGCCGGATGTTGAATGACAATCTGCAGAGCCATTAGGCCGGCAATCACAAATATGATTCCCGCTAACGCGATCCAGATCGGTTGAAGCTGGCGGTACTCTTTCCAGAGAAGTCGGGAAAATAAATTGAGTGACTGATAGTTGTCACCGGTGGCGGATCGGTGATTAGAGGAATCTCGTCCGCGATTAGTGGGAGTTCGATCTTTCGCGAGCCGGTCGTAGAGAAGCGTGTTCATTGGACGGCGCTCCCGGTCATGGCGGGGGTGG
>JAIEPU010000325.1 GCA_019748235.1 bacterium | reverse complement strand
TGAATCTTTCGATTCGCCTGATCCTCCGAGGCATATTGATTCCTGATCACCCCCAGATTGTCGAAGAGGGGTTGCATGTAGGGATCGAGTTTCGACTTGATATCTCCCGGAAGGAAACCGATATCCCGGTTGGATAGCGGAACGATCGGCCTGGCGAGAAAGATCTGGCGATACAATCGACGTCGTTCGAGCGCGGCCGCGAGGGCAAGCAGAGTCTTGCCGGTTCCCGCCTTGCCGATTAACGTCACGAGTTGGATGGACTCATCCATTAGAGCGCGAAGTGCGAACGACTGTTCCGCATTGCGAGGTGTGATTCCATACGCCGAACGCTTTTCGACACGAGCCAATGTTCCATCGCTCGGAACGAACGTCGCCAGGGCAGACTTGGAACCGTTCCGCAAAACAAAGTTCTCGTTCGCGACGGGGCCGATACCCGGTAGTGCGTGTTCGAACTGCACCGGGTGATCCGACTCATAGAGCTTGTCGATTACCTCTGACGGCACATTCTCAATGACTCGCTTGCCGGTGTAGAGCTTGTCTAAACTCTTGACCTTGTCTGATTCGTAGTCTTGCGCGGGAATGCCGAGCGACTTCGACTTCAAACGAAGGTTGGTATCTTTCGAGACCAGAATCACCGGACGCGCCCCAATGTAATCGAGCTTGAGGCGATAGGCAGTCGTCAAAATGCGATGGTCGGGCGTGTCTTCCGTGAAAACATCATCCATATCGGGATGGCGCTCTTTGCCGACGACGACTCGGAGACGTCCTTTCCCCTCGCCGAGTGAAACCCCCTCGGTCGCAAGCACGTCATCGGTCAGGTCATTCAAGGTGCGAAGAAATTGCCGTGCCTGGAAGTGAATGTCCTCACTCCCTCGCTTGAAGGCATCCAGCTCCTCGAGCACCGTCATCGGAATGGCGACATCGTTTTCCTCGAAGCGAAGAATGCAACTGGCGTCGTGCAGGATGACGTTTGTATCGAGGACGTAAATCTTCGAGACAGGATGATGATGTGAACCAGATCCATGGTGTCCGTGCACGCTTCCATGCTCCTGGGGCGGCTTGGTGTCGGTGCTCATTTGGGTGCCCTAGTCTGTGGGGAGTCCGAGGCAGCTATTCTCCTTACGCTTCCCACTGACCAGTGCGGGGATTCAGTCTGACGAATTAGGAAGAAGTGGTCAACTATTCTGCCAAAACGGCATCGTGCGATGTGGTGCTATTTTGGCGTTTTATCATCAGCTTCATCAATCCATTACAACTTTGCGCTTCTAAGTCTAATTTATTTATTGGTTTGTGGAACGCTAGGGGTCTGTGTTCATTTGGAGTTCACGATTTAAAGGGAACGGCGCGGCGAATGCATTTTACCCATTTCTCAATGAGGAGGCATCCGAAGTTGGGAGCAGGAATACCTACTCCAGGTTGTCCGGAAGTCTCTGGGGATCGCGCTAGCGGGGCCCGCGTTCTCTGAGATACCCTAGCGCAAGGGGAGAAAATCAAAATGGCTATCAACTTTGACAAGTTCACCGTGAAAGCACAGGAGGCGGTTCAGCGGTCGCAAGCGATTGCAGAAGAGAACCGTCAACAAATCGTTGAAGGCGTTCACCTCCTTTCCGCATTGTTGGGGGAGAAGGATGGCGTGGTCGCGCCCCTCCTGTCGACACTCGGAATTGCAATCGATCGGCTGCAGCAGTTAACGCAGTCCGAGATCGGGCGTTTGCCCAAGATTTCGGGGGGAGGATATGGCGAGCAATTCTCGACCGGACTTCGGCAGATTCTCGAGCAAGCGCAGGAACAAGCGCGCCGCATGAATGACGACTACACGAGCACCGAGCATCTCATGCTCGCGCTGGCGTCGTCGGGCAAGACCAAAGACATACTCGAAATCAACGGCTGCTCGCATGCGGACATTTTGAAGGCGCTGCAAAAAGTGCGGGGGACCGCGCGCGTCTCTGATCCCAACCCCGAACAGAAGTATCAAGCGCTCGAGCGATACGGTCGCGATCTGGTCGAACTTGCCCGCAAGGGAAAGCTTGATCCGGTGATCGGTCGTGATTCCGAGATTCGGCGCGTTGTTCAGGTTCTCTCTCGCCGCACGAAGAATAACCCCGTTCTCATCGGGGAAGCAGGTGTCGGCAAGACGGCCATCGTCGAAGGACTCGCGCAGCGAATCGTCAACGGTGACGTGCCGGAAGGTCTGCGCAATAAGAAGGTCATCGCCCTCGATATCGGTGCACTGATCGCGGGAACGAAGTATCGCGGCGAGTTCGAGGATCGGCTCAAGGCGATTCTTCGCGAGATCAGCGAATCGGATGGCCGGGTGGTTCTCTTCATCGATGAAATGCACACCGTGGTTGGCGCGGGAGGAGCCGAGGGGGCAGTGGATGCGAGCAATTTGCTCAAGCCCGCACTTGCTCGTGGCGAACTTCATTGCGTCGGCGCAACCACTCTCGATGAATATCGCAAGCACATTGAAAAGGATCCAGCGCTCGAACGCCGGTTTCAGCCGGTCTTTGTCGGTGAGCCCAGTGTCGAGGATACGATCGCGATTCTTCGCGGTTTGAAGGAACGGTACGACGTCCATCACGGCGTTCGCATCACGGACCCCGCGCTCATTGCGGCCGCGCAACTTTCGCACCGATACATCACGGAGCGAAATCTTCCCGATAAGGCAATCGATCTCATTGATGAAGCGGCGAGCCGACTCCGAATGGAAATCGACAGCATGCCGACCGAACTCGACGAACTTCGTCGAAAGCTGCTTCAGCTCGAGATCGAACGCGAGGCTCTTAAAAAGGAGTCTGATGAGGGGAGTAAGAAGCGTCTCGAGCAAGTCGAGAAACGAATCGCCGACCTATCGGAAGAGAAGGAAGCATTTGAGATTCGTTGGCAGCGCGAGAAACAGCTCATCACCGGCGTGAAGGATAAGCAGGCGAAGCTGGAACAGGTAAAGGTCGAACTTGAGCAAGCGACCCGCGCGGGAAATCTCGAGCGCGCCGCTGAGCTTCGCTACAGTGTGATTCCAGCTTTGGAAAAGGAGATTCGTGACTTCGAAACGTCGCAGAAGGACGTTGCGAAAGAGGGGTCGTTCCTCAAACAGGAAGTAAGTGCTGAGGACATCGCGGAAATCGTCAGCCAATGGACCGGTATCCCCGTCGCGAAGATGCTCGAAGGGGAGCGAGAGAAACTCCTCACAATGGAGACAAATCTCCGCAAACGGGTCATCGGCCAAGACGAAGCGATCACCGCGGTATCGAACGCAGTCCGACGTGCCCGCGCCGGCTTGCAGGATCCGAACCGCCCGATTGGTTCGTTCATCTTCCTTGGCCCGACCGGTGTGGGAAAGACCGAGCTGAGCAAAGCACTCGCGGAATTTCTCTTCGACGACGAGCAGGCGATGGTTCGCATCGATATGAGCGAATACATGGAGAAACATTCCGTGGCTCGCTTGATCGGTGCCCCTCCAGGTTATGTCGGTTACGAAGAAGGGGGGCGATTGACAGAAGCGGTTCGCCGTCGACCCTACTCGGTGATCCTGCTCGATGAAATCGAGAAGGCGCACCGGGATGTCTTCAACGTCCTCTTGCAGGTGCTCGATGATGGACGTCTCACCGACGGGCAGGGGCGCACGGTCGACTTCAAGAACACCGTCATCATCATGACCAGCAACATCGGCAGCCTATTGATTCAACAGATGACGGACGATGAGGATCAGATGCGAAAGGCCGTGATCGAGGCGCTCAGGCAGCACTTCCTGCCAGAGTTCTTGAATCGCGTGGATGAGACGATCATTTTCCACCCGCTGACTCAGCAAGAGATTCGGCAGATCGTTCGAATCCAGCTTCAGCGTCTGTCGAAGCAGTTGGCTGAGGCGGATATTCAGCTCGAGGTCACGGAGAAGGCAATCGATGCCGTTGCTCGCGAGGGTTATGACCCGGTCTTCGGTGCTCGTCCTCTGAAGCGAACGATCCAGCAGCGAATCCTCAATCCGCTGGCGGGAGAGATTCTCGAAGGTCGGCATCCTGCGGGAACGAAGCTGCTCATTGATGAAGTGGACGATGGATTCGTTTTCGAGCCCATCGGGGAGAAGGCCTCTTCCTCGCGATAAGCCGACGGGTGAACGCTCGTGAAAAGTGATGGCTCTCTCCTCGTAAAGGGTTGAGAGCCATCTTTATTTCGGGAGCCCGATGCCCGTCATGGACGAAGTGGAAGGGATTTCCACAATGGTAGGTGCTGTGGTTATCTGGAGTGGTAGTTCTCTTGCAATACGCCGTGCGAGTCAGATGACCGAATCGGGATAAGTGATTCGGTTCGTTATCGCTGGAGTCACTCACCGGTTCTTGCAGGAGAGTCGAGAATCGAGGCTTTCGCGTGAGTAGTAAGGATCGGCCCAAGTCGGGTCAGCCGCTATCGAACGATCCGGCCATGCCGAAGGCGACGATCGGACGACTCAGCCTTTATCTCCGTCACATCGAGCAACTCTTAGCACAGGGTCAGGAGACGATATCGAGTAATCGGTTGGGAGATGCGCTCGACATTTCAGACGCGCAGGTGCGTAAGGATCTGGGACACTTCGGGCCGATGGGTTATCCCGGAGTTGGGTATCGCATTCCCGAATTACGCGATCGATTGCGAGCAGCACTCGGTACCAATCGGACGTGGAACGTTGCGCTTATCGGTATGGGTAACCTGGGCCGAGCCTTGTTTGGATATGGAGGCTTCCTGCATCGCGGCTTCGTTGTGACTGCTCTCTTCGACAATGATGCTCGCGTGGTCGGGACGGAGCATGCCGGGATGAAGGTTCATGCGATCGACGATTTGAATCGGTTGACGCGCGACCTCGGTTTGCAGCTTGCCATTCTTGCTGTGCCGATCGCCGCCGCCGACGATGTCGCGAAGAAGGTGGAAGAGGCCGGCATCTCCGGAATTCTGAATTTCGCCCCCGTCCGACTGAACGTGAAGAAGGATGTGAGTGTCGTTTCCGTTGATCTCGGGCTTCAGCTCGAGCAGCTCGCGTTCCTCGTTAACCGCAAGATCATCCCCGGCGAAGATGTAAAGTCGGTGGACGAAGGTGAAACGCTCCCCCTTTGAATCAGACGGTTCACGAGAAGAGGGCGGGATTCGGTGTGTGCTAAACTATTGTTGTTGCGAGGTTTGGGAACATCCCCCGCGAGTTGGCGCGAACCAGTTGTCGTTTTCTCCGTGTCCTCTACACTCTATCACTAAGAGTGTCGGGAATCCCTCGCAGGCTTCCTGCTGACTCAGTGCCCCGTGGTGCAATTGGTAGCACAGCAGATTTTGGTTCTGCATGTTCTAGGTTCGAGTCCTAGCGGGGCAGCTACCCATCCAAAATCCTTCTGAAATCTTCTCTTTGATTTACCTGCCGACATGAGGTAGAGCGGCCAAAACGATCGATAAGGGGTAGTCGTTACCCCTTTCGTTTGCAAGAGGCTAAATCATGCCGCGCGTGGGCCGGCATGAATGGCAAGCGTCATCTATCTAGGCAAGTATGAGACCGAGGAGCACAAACCACCACGTGGAGCTGCTCGACTTTCAAACAACGGCGAAGGTTGTTTCCGCATCAGCTCGCTCTCCTTAGAGGGGCGCAGTGAAGGTTTGCCTCTCTCGAATGCTGTTTAATGAGTGCCGAACGGCGCATTCACGTTTCGCAGCACTTGCCCTGCTTCCAATGCCAGCCGATTTCTGCAGAAATAAACGGCAACCAAACTTAGCAGTGCGTCAACGTCTGCTTTAAGGATCGGTAAATGGTGGCTTCTCGAAGCGGTCATCACCCAAGGCGCGCGGGTCGCCGGTCCGTTTGAGTTCGCCTAAGAGCTGATCCTTGAGCGCAGCGAGCAGTTGCTGGTGCTGGGGTTCATCAGCGACGTTGTGCATTTGATGTGGATCGGAAGCGAGGATGTAAAGTTCCTCGCGCGGTCGACGGGCGAAGGCGATCTCAAAAAAACGCTTGCCGTCAGCTTGGTTCCGGTGATGAACAAGCCATGCCTTCGTGGGGCTTTGATCCATGTCCGAAAAGGTGGCATAGGTATTCACTTCAAGCGCGGCGGAGGAAGGGGCACGCTCATCATCCAAATGGTAAGGATTACCCATCGGCCAGCGCTCGGGCGCAAAATTGATGATAAGGAGATGATCCTTCGTACGAACGGCGCGCTGCGGGTAGGGGAGATTGCCGTCACGCGCTTGCGCCACGTGACGTTCTCGACCCGTCACGACAAAAGTTCGGCCAGACTCAACTTGACCACTCGAAGTTGATCGCAAGAGCGGCATCAAGCTCTTGCCAGTCATGGCTTCGGGGATTGGAAGCTGAGCGGCTTCGAGAAACGTGGGAGCCAAATCCATCAGCTGCACAAAGTCATCAACCACTCGGTTCGGCGGGATGCCAGGGCCCGCAATGACGAGAGAGACTGCGGTCCCGAAATCATAAAGGTTGCATTTCCCGTGCGTAAATCCTGGGGGCCCGTGATCACCGCTTATCGCGATAAGCGTACTTTCCAGAAGCTGACGGCTTTCAAGTAGGCCGAGCACGCGACCGATGACGGCGTCAAGAGCTTGGATTTCGCCCAAATAGTCAGCGAAGTCTTCGCGGACCTCGGGGACATCAGGCAAAAATGGGGGCAGCTTACCTCGTAGAGCGTCGGGATTGATGTTCCACAGCCTCTTGCCCGATCCCTTGACCCATCGCCGATGGACGTTGGTTGGCCCAAGCCAAAAACAGAAGGGTTTTTCCTTGGGTTTCCTTTCAAGAAACTCTTCAACGTTGCATTCGACTTCTTCATAGAGTTCATTCTTTGCAGCGTCGATGTCGCTTCCACCAGCGACGAGCTGCGTCACCGTTTCGGAGAAATCGTTGATCCGTCGGCCTCCCTTCTCGTAGGCGAAACGCTGCTGACCAAACGGGGCGTCGACCGGTTTGCCTGGTCCCCAAACCTTGTATGCCTTGCCGATGTGGTAGCCGGCATCATGAAGAAGGAGAGGGAAAGCCGGCAGACGACTGTCCCAGTTGGGAGCGCGAAGAATAGCGCCCGGACCGGTCCGCCAAAAGTATTGACCGGTCAGCAGCGCGCTTCGGCAGGGAGTACACGAGGGCGATCCAACAAACGCATTTCGAAAGAGAACACCCTGTCGGGCGATCCGATCGATGTTGGGAGTCTTGACGATGTCATTAGGCGATCCAGGCCCGTCAACCTGAGCGTATGCGCTAGCGAAGCGTCCCCAGTCGTCCGCGAAGATGATAAGTATGTTGGGTCGGTCGTCAGCGAGGATCCAAGTCGGAGAGGATATCCATAAGGCCGACAAGATCAGACCAGCGGCCAATCGCAAGGCAATTCTCCTCCGCCAACATCTCCCAGATGAACCGATGAGTCACGATTCGATTCAAGATACCTACCACTTTCCTATACTCAATGGTTTTCCAGTTGGGGCTAGGCTCCGCCCCCGATTGTTTCCGTTTGAATTCGTTGCGTCGAATTGATTGATTGCATCCCGGCCATGTCATAAGTGCATAAAAGCTAGTGTTTGAGACCGAAAAACGTAGGTACGCCAGACTCGCTTGTAGTTCGGCGGGTGTACCTTCGAGTCGTAGCGAGGCAGCTACCATCAATTCCGTCTTCCTTTGCGGCGACCTTAGCCTACAAGAAGTGCTCGCCGTGCTAAGCTGTTTAGGATTTGCACGATGTCCTGTGTGGAATTGAATGAAGCTTTCATTTCCCTGGCCAATTCTGGGACGCTCCGTGTTCCGTCTAACAGAACAAGGATTGCTCGTTCCGACTCCGTCAACGTGACATGATCGTGCCGCAAGTTCGTCACTTCAAGCGACGACTCTCCTTTGATTCGTGCCAGTAGAAATCCGATAGGGCATTCGGTGGGATGATTACAAATAGGAAGAGTAGCCGTTTGCAGATCGACGGCATCGTAGGAGAACAGCCTCAAGACCCAACGACAGAGCTTGTCGATGTCGATCGCCTTACCGATCTTTTCGGAGACTTGTTGGGCAAGTGAGACAATGCGAAGGGGTGCCGGATAATGTTGGATCAGAATGGGGATCGCCGCGCGAAGTTCAAGATCGTTCTCCGCAAGCGTTATTCCTCGAGTTGTCCGATAACTCCATCGATCTCCGCTATCCTCAATCCCCTCGATTAATCCCGTCACATACATCTCACGCAGGCGTTCGGGATCAAGACTACCGTCAATCGCAATTTGTTTTCGACAGACGATTGATTGGCGAAACGATCGAAAAACCATCAGATCCATGAGTGTTTCTAGCTCTACTCGATCGCGAGCAACCGATTGCAGTGTCATTAACACTTCGGTGGGAATGCCCCTGCCCAAAGTAGCATGAAACTCGCTGTCCGCGACGTATTGCAGTTGATTATGGGCAAGCCTTTTTGCGAATTCGGGGAAGGAAACCGGATGTTGCTCGGCTTCGAGCAAATCGTGTCGCCAATAGGAAGCCGGATGCGACAACATCACATCTAGGGATGCCACGAGCAACGAAGGAAAAGCTCCCGGGGCTTTAGCGGACGCGTCGCGTACGGTCTGTAGATAGCGGCGAGCATTCTCCCACGGGTCGTCGCTCTCCCCCCGAAGCCGATCTTCACGGAGGAGTAATTCACGAAGCGCCCCCCGTGGACTCCAACCGGGTAAGGTGTTGTAGCTAATATACGCGATGCCATTGGGCGAAAGCTGACGATGGCAGAATGCTAAAAGTTCCTCGGCAACAGCAGGGGGAACCCACGAGTACAGTCCATGGGCGATTACATAATCGAAAGATCCCAGGCGATCCGCGTGCTTCACAAAGTCGCCCGTGATGAGTTCGACATTCTTCAATTCAAGTCGTTCAATGAGTCGATGGCCCACGTCAACTTGTCGCTCTGAAAGATCGATGCCGATACATTCGCTATGTGGAAATGATGCGGCAATCGGCAGAAGATTGCTTCCATCGGCGCAGCCAATCTCTAAGACGCGCGCATGCTGAATCGAAGGGGGCTTCATTCCGAACAAAGTTGCGATCGCCGAGAGCCGACCGGGGTGGGTCTGTGGATACGGGGTCGCCGGGTAGGCGAGTTCATTGTAACTTTCCCTAAGGACGTCGTTCATCGATCCCCCATCTGCGATCCTGGTTTCTCCAATCAGTTTTCCCATCCTTCCCGGCCGAAGCAAGAGTTCCTTCGTTGACAGACTTTGCTGTTTAGGCGTTTCGAACCTGACAGTGGGCCATCTGTTGGTCATGCAATGACCGAGCTGGTGGCCGAATGAACAACTTGGGCGTTCAAAAATCATCTCGTTGGGCAGGGAAATTGCGGGATGCACCTGTCGAGGTTTTACGAAATGCCTTTGAGGGGCGAATGGTGGGAGCATCGCTCTTTCATTGGAAAATAAATGGGAAGGAGGCCACCCGTGGCTGAACTTCGCATGCGATTGCGCGACGCAACCGCCGACATTCATGAAAGGCTGGAACAGCAGATCCCGGTGATGAACGCGTCGTTCTCGCGCGATGATTATCGAATGCTGCTAGAGCGGATGCTTGGGTTCTACGAACCCATTGAACAAGCCATGGCGGAAGCGATTCGAAGAGATGATTGGGAGTTAGAGTTCAGTGCCCGCCGGAAAGTGAATGCTCTAAAGCACGATCTCTTATCCCTGGGACATACGCGTGAGTCGCTCGGAAAAATCCCTCGAGCCGCGTTGCTCCCGAAGGTGTTGACGCGTGAGGAATTCCTCGGAATTTCATACGTGTTAGAGGGTTCTACGCTTGGAGGTAACGTCATTATTCGTCACTTGAAGAGTAAGTGGGGATCGGAATTGGAAGCATCACAGTTCTTTGGCATCTATGGCGTCGGCGTACACGAGAAATGGCAAGAGTTTTGCAAATGGTTGAACCAATTCTCGATGACCGTTTCAGAGGATCAAGTGATAGCCGCCGCTTACTCCACGTTTGAGGCGATGGAAGCGTGGCTGACGAGGAAGGATTCAACATGAATCTGGATTTGACGAACTGCGATAACGAACCGATACGTATCCCTGGGGCAATTCAACCGCACGGAATTCTTATAGCGATCGACCTTTCATCGAAAACTGTTTCTCATGCGAGTGCGAACACTCAACAAGTCCTTCGTTACCCTCCTGAGAATCTATTCGGACTTTCACTCGATGAATTAAGTGAAAAGTACCTTACCGGTTTCTCGATCGAATTTGCTGAAGGCCGTCCGGTCTATCAAATCACTTGGCATCCTTTTCAGGACGATCGTGGGTGGGACGCGATCACTCACCGAAGCGCGACCCACCTGTTGCTCGAATTCGAACCAGCCGGTACTCCGACGACCCAACGGGTGGGAGGGCTGTATCATCATTTGCAATCCGCTCTCGCGCGAATAGAGCGAGTCCATTCCATGATACAAATGGCGAATACCGCAGCTCAAGAGGTTCGCCGAATGACAGGATTTGACCGGGTCATGATCTACCGGTTTGATCGCACCTGGAATGGTGAGGTGATTTCAGAAGCGAAGCGGGAAGACTTAGAGCCATTCCTTGGTCTTCATTACCCCGCCTCTGATATTCCGCGCCAAGCGCGGGAGCTATACTCCACGAATTGGCTCCGATTCATTCCTGATCGTGATTACGTTCCTTGTCCGATTCTTGCGTCGCAGGATGTCGATCCGACGCCATTGGATCTGGGCCAAGCCGTTCTGCGAAGTGTCTCTCCCATACACATTGAATATCTGCGTAACATGGGAGTTGGTTCTTCAATGTCGATCTCCATCATGAAGGACGATCAACTTTGGGGACTTATTGCCTGCCATCATTATTCACCCCGCTATGTGCATTATGACATTCGCAAAGCTTCTGAATTGCTCGGCCATTTTCTCTCCTTACAGATCAGCCGCGTTGAAGCTGCTGAGACAGAACGCGAACGAAGCCGAATGAATTCGTGTAAGGAAAACCTCATTCGTCGACTTCTAGACGTCGAGGACCTGCACAAGGCGCTCCTCGAATCTTCGCCGAACATTCTAGATCTATTGCCTGTCCAAGGGGCGGCCCTTGTCCATGAGCAATCGATCGCGCGAATCGGCCAGACTCCTAGTGACGAAGATATTAGACGCCTTTCGAACTGGCTCAGTCAGAGGAAGCAAGAGGTCTATTTCACCGATTGCCTCTCAGAGTCGTTTGGAACACAATTGCTCGCATCGGTATCGGCGGGTGTGTTGGCAATCCATATCGGCCAGCGTCGGGTATCGCAAATCATCTGGTTTCGCACCGAGCGGTCGCGCACCGTCCACTGGGCCGGAGATCCGAGGAAATTCACGCTGACACGGGATGGGGTGGAACGCCTATCGCCGCGAGGCTCCTTCGAGTTATGGGTGGAGACTGTCAAGGGTCACAGTGAACCATGGTCGTCCGATGAAATTCACATAGTCCGTGAGTTTCGCGACGAGCTTGTTCGATTCATCCTCAGGCGGTCGGAGGTTCTCGCTGACTTGCACGATGACCTTCAGGTTGCAAGTACCGAGCAACAAAAGGCCTTCGAAGCGGAACGAGTCGCGCGAATGGAATCCGACCGGCTCAATCGAATTAAAGATGATTTCGTCGCTGTCCTCTCGCATGAACTTCGTACGCCGCTTAACTCGATCTTAGGTTGGGCGCAACTACTGAAATTGTCGAATTCATCTGATCGCTCCGAGTTCGCCGAGGGTCTGAACATCATCGAGCAGAATGCGAAATCGCAAGCTTCCATCATTGATGACCTGCTCGATATTAATCGGATCATCAGCGGAAAATTACGCCTCGATCTGCAAGACTTGGATTTGGCGCCAATTATTGAAGGAGCCATTGCTTCCATCACCGTGGCTGCCGCCGCCAAAGGAATTCGCCTCGAACGGTTGATTGATCCGATGCCAGGAACGAAGACAACCGGCGACCCGAATCGATTGAGACAGGTCGCTTGGAATCTTCTGTCAAACGCGGTCAAGTTCACTCCGAAGAATGGCAAGATTCAAATTCTGCTGAAGAAGATTGATTCACATATTGAATTCATCGTCTGTGATTCCGGGATCGGGATCAAACGTGAGGTGCTTCCTTATGTATTCGAGCGATACCGTCAGGCCGATACCTCGATCGCGCGGCAGTACGGCGGGCTTGGATTAGGATTATCGATTGTACGAAATCTGGTGGAGCTTCACGGAGGAGTCATTCGGGTCGAAAGCGCGGGGGAGGGACAGGGAGCGACTTTCACTGTTGCGCTGCCGATTCGGGTGTTGACCGGGGAGCGATCGACTCCAGGATCGTTGACTGGGCCAAACGACGAAAGGGTATCTCTCCGTGGACTCCGGGTCCTTGTGGTGGACGATGAGAAAAGCGCGCGTGAACTCGTTCGACTTGGCCTCCTGTCATTCGACGCTGAAGTTGTTTGCCTGGGCAGTGCGGGCGAGGCGATGGAAGTCCTTTCGAATCAGCCGTTCGATCTCATCATTTCCGATATCGGTATGCCAGGATGTGATGGCTATTCATTTATCCGCCAGTGGAGAACGTGCGAAGGTCAACAACGACGAGAGCGCATTCCGGCCATCGCGCTTACCGCATACGCTCGTCCGGACGATCGCAAACGGGCATTACTCTCAGGATTCAATGCTCATCTCGCCAAGCCGATTGATGTCATGGAACTCGTCGCTGTTGCAGCCGGACAGACGAATCGAACGCCGTAACGGATTTCGCGGATCAGGGCGTTCCTCGTCAATTCATTCGATTGCGCCGCAGGCGATCGTGTATACCGAATAAGAGGAGCGCCATCGCCCCGAAGGAATAACTAGATAACTCTGGTACGACCAACATCGGACCGGTGGGCGTGAAATGGTAGGCCAGAAAGTCGCGCATGCGGTCGAGAATCAATTCGCTGTTGTCATAACCGGCCAAGTAGGGATCGTTCGGATCGGGAGTTGGGAATTGATCGTAATGAACGTTATGATCCGTGGCAGTGGGAGTTTCCATCCACTGTTCGTAATAAATCCCGCTCGAAAGCAGTTTATTGTGTAAGTTGGGTTCCACGTCGCTATTGTAATAGATGAGCGGATCTAGAGCATTGTTCCATAGAAAAAGGGGAGCGCCTCCAGGGACGACTTTGTCCCAATCCCCCATCATCGACCCGACGGCTGAGATGTTAGCTTGGGTTCTGTAACTCGCATTCGCAGTGTTGCCATTGTATTGGAGATCGAGGAGATTGATCGCTCCCGCCGAGCCACCGACGCCGGCGATATGTGTGGAATCAATGCCATAAGAGGACGCATTCGTTCGCACGAAAGTGATCGCTGCGGCGAAGTCCTCGACTCCGACCCGTACAACATTAACACTCGGATAGACGGCGGTGAGCGTTCCGAGAAGACTGCCATGTGCCGACGGGTTCAGATTGCTCCAAGGCCCTGGTCCCGCAGTCGCCGGGCTATCACCGACTTGGCGGTAATTTGCAACGAAGACCGTGTATCCATGCTGAGCGAGATAGATGGCTGGAGTGACGACTCGCCCGTTTCCCTTATCGCCGGATGTCCATGCACCTCCATCCTGAACGACGATGGCAGGTCGATTATTCTGAACATGTGCAAGACCAATATCGGTCGGCTGATAGACATCCATCAGAAGGGGCATGGTCCCCGAAGTCGTTTTGCCAGTACCGAACTGGACGTCAGCCGTTTTCTGATATCCATACAATTGATCAATGTAAAGTAGGCCTGCATTCACAGAATGGACGTTCAACAGAATGTTGAGTAAAAAGGCTATATGCGCAGCAGCGAACTTGTTCATGTGCGATCACTCATTTCTGATATGCTTAGGTGTCGCTACACAATGCAATTCGATGTGAATGAACGAAACTAGAAAATGAACTTGTCAGCATTGCGAGCGAGCCAACAATCCTGACGCTAAATTCTCTAAATCTTTTGTCAAGTCAAAAATAAGTGATTTAGCACACTTTTGGGGCAGATTTAGAGATTGTCGGATTCGGACGATGGAGGAAACGTGGCAGCAATTGTCAATCAGCCATCAAGAGGTGTTCCTCCCGATCAACCGCTGGATGTCGACCGGTGAGCGCATCGATACTGAGGGCGACAGTGATATCGGCAGTTACATTCACTGCCGATCGAGTTCGGGCGATGATCCAATCAACAGTCAGCAAAAGGGGGATGTGTTCGATGGGCAGATTTGCGGAAGAGAGAGCGAGTGACAGTGCGATGACGCCTGCTTCGGGAATTCCGCTAACGCCGATGGTGGCCATGATGCAAATGAACGCCACGATGATCTGTGTGGGAATCGATAGCGAATGACCGTATGCCTGCGCAAGAAACAAGACAGCGACGACTTCGTAAAGGAGTATTCCGTCGTTGTTGAAGTTAGTGCCGACACATGCGGAGAGTCGCGCCGAACTGTCGGAAACACCAAGTCGTTTAATCGCTTCGAGCGTCAAAGGGAGAGTAACTAGGCTGCTATTAATCCCGAAACCGTGCAGTACCGGTTCAAACGCCTCGCCCCAGAATCGCTTCAGGCTCATCTGCGATACCCATGCGATCCACGAGTGATAGACCAGCACCACATGAAGAAACATTCCGAGCAAGCAGAAGAAAAGGTAAGCTCCCAGTCCACCGATGAAGCTGAATCCGTGCTTACCGATGACGGCCGCTACTGAAGCGAAAACCGCCAATGGAACCAAATGGACGATCCATCCCATAAGTTTGAGGATCCCCACCAGGAGGACTCGAACGGTGATGGCGAGAGGCTCGCCGAAACGATGGGGAAGAAGCAGAGAAGCGGAAGCGAACACGATTGAAGATACGACCGAGATGATGATGGGATTATGGCTGGTTTTCGTGAGCACTTGGGCGAGATCGATAGAAGTCGCTGAGCCGGATTTCGCTGTCGGATGATCGAGCGCCAAATAACGCCCAGGTTGAAAATAGTTGGTGATTGTCAGCGCAATCAAGATCGCACAAACGCCGTTAATCAGAACGATGAACAAAAAGGCTGCGATTCCTCGTCCCTTCAGGGCGCGCTGAAGTATGGTGTCGGCGATGGCGAGGAAGAGGAGCGGAATCGCAAGCCTCATGATCAACTGGACGATCAAGGTCGCGATTTCGCCGAGCCGCCCGGCGTCTTTGCCAACGAACCATCCGACGGGTAAAGCCAATAGCATGGCAACAATCGTCTGAATGTAGCCAGGCCATTGAAAGGGAGAGATTAACTGGGACCGCCACGTCCTGGGACGGTGGTACGAGAACAACAAGTCATCGTTTTCCGAATCAGTATGGGGCATTGACGAACCATCAGATGAAGGGGGTCAATGAGCCTAGTTTACGTCTTCCGCCAGTGTCGGCGAGCCACCATACTTGTTTCCGGTTTTCATGCGGCGAGAGATCACTTTGCAGGTTCATCCATCGCGGGAGAGCGCTTTAAGAATTGCAACTTCGGAGATTGATCGAGTTCCTTCGCGACAGCCGCGTGCCATTTCGCGGTGGGATGACCGTCATTTGGGTAAAAGTCATTGCTGTCCGCGCGTACATCGATGAAATCGACTCCGCTCGAACGGAGCCAATCAGGAATGGGATCGGAGTGGTATTGGGCGAAGCGAGAGGAAAGCAGGAGCACGAAAAACGGGATTCCCTTATTCGTGCACCATTCGTTGAGTCGGAGTATAAGCGCTTTCGCGAGTTCGACTTCTTTCCTATTAGTCTCCGAATCATCGGGTGAATCACATTCGCCGTGCGTTTTGAATTCCTTGAGTTCGGCTTTCCCATTCACCACGTCAAAGTAAGGGAATTTAGAGTCCGGATTTAGATTCTTATGCCAAGAGACATTTGTGTAATTTCGTGTCAAGTGATCGGCCATCCATCCATAAATGACGGCATTCGTCTGAAGAGGACTCTCCAGTTCACTCTCTAAAACGGTGTTTGCTTCACTCGTTCCCCAACCACTTTGCGCATAATTCACCACGTGGAATGCTGGTGATATGGTTTGAGCGAATCGTCCCACGAAGCATTCATCGTCCTGCACCCCAGCTCCGAATGTAAACGAGCATCCGAGAAAAATGACTCTTGGGCGAAGGTCGGGGCACTCCCGCCATCCCTCAAGATCGATTTGGTAGCGGGCATCTTTGTAGTCGGGGAGATGGGTTTCCAGGACATAGCTTCCCGGAGTCAGACGCCATCCTCGTACGCTATCGATATATCCGCTGGAATAGTATGTGTGGCCAGGTTGAATAGTCGATTTGTAGTATCTGATCGGTGGCTGGTTCGGCTCGAAGTCTTCCTGATTGGCCTCCACAACTTGAACTGTTCCAAGGGGCGCCGTGAAGCAAAGAATCGTTGCAAGGCAGAATCCCATCGTTGCGGCACTCAATTGAAGTGCCGTGGGGATACGGCGGGCTAGAGCGGCGATAAGAAGCAGCGCGATGCCAAACCCAACGACTAGAATGCCCAAGCCAGCGGAAATTCGAAGAGGGCCTAGGTGGTGGTCCGTATGCACCAAAGAGATTCCAGAACCAAGAAGAAAACCTCCCGATAACGTGAGAAGGGTTGACAAAACTTGCAGCACGGACGAGTGACTTGAGGATTGAATAGATACCATGCGAATAGAGCCTTGAATACATTGTATCGCTATAGATTAGCGGAACTCATGGATGTGCTATCGGCAATGGTAGCTACGACTAGCTTAACGGTCGAATGATTCTTGGTATGCCGTTCGGAGTACTGCTGCTGTCGCGTTATGGGCTTTTGTTCCGTCCCAGCAATTTGTTGGCCGATTCGTTCGTCGGATCGATTTCCAGCACTCGATAAAGCATTGTTTTCGCCTCAGAATTCTTCTGTTCTCGAGAGAGAATAAGAGCCATTTGGATCATCGCATCGATATTGTTGTGCCACATCTTGAGCGCTGTCTGCAATTCATCGAGACCTTCCTGAGGTGTCAATAGTTTCACTCGGACGGCCGCGTCGACATTCGCGGCCCGAAGGCGAGAAGCTTGCACGCTCACGGGCCAGTCGAATGGAGATCGGCATGAAAACGGGACCCACCTTGGAGTGAAGATCGGCGTGTAAAAGGGACCCACCCAACGATTGCTT
>JAIEPU010000180.1 GCA_019748235.1 bacterium | reverse complement strand
GCGCTAAAAGATCTTGCTCATTTAACTTCCCATCGGCGGCGTCCGCGATGCGATCGGCAGAATCAATGGCGGCTTGGTAGTCTTCTCGCAGGTAGTGGAGCAAAAGCTCTACCTCCGCGAGTTGACGCTTAAAAATGGGAGTCAATTGGGAGGGAGGGGCTTCCTTGATTAATGTCAGGCCATCCTTCGTCAGTTCATCGACGGACTCGTGGAGTTCAATGGATCGCGCCGCCTGCCGTTCGGGGAGTTCGAAGAGGTGAGCGGAAATGCACGATTGAATCCCAAATCGCGATAGTCTTCCGCACGAATCTCACGGCGGCCGATCGCATCGAGTCCGTTATTCGATCGAATGGCGGAGTGAGTTTTCTGCGTGACTCGCTCGAGAGCAAAGACGAGGGAGTAAAGTCCACGCATTCGCATCGCCATCGTCGGAGCGACGAATGTTTTCGCGTGGGTTGATTCATCCACGGTGATGGGGGCTCCCCAATCCGGGATGCCAAAACGATAGGCGAGATCCCCGTTCTTTGAATAGGCGATGACGCCGATCGGAACTTGGTCGTCGAACGCGGATTCATCAAAGACGACCCGGTGATTCTGAAGCAAATTGGCAGAGGTTGACTCACTCGAAACGACTTCG
The DNA here is from genome assembly GCA_019748235.1 of bacterium. GTDB lineage: Bacteria > Planctomycetota > Planctomycetia > Kolteriales > Kolteriaceae > JAIEPU01. The sequence continues at coordinate 16,389 of JAIEPU010000180.1, read as the reverse complement.
AGTCTCGGTGACACCCCTTTAGCGAGGATGGAAAGCGCCCATCGCGAGTTCTTGGGATCGAGGCTTGCATAGCATTGGACAACCCCCTCTTCCCGCTGTCCAGCCCGTTGAACGTGAGCAATCAATTCAGAGTTCAAATCGGGGATGTGAACTCGAACAAGTGGACATCGAAACTGCTGCACTCTCCGTGCGAATGCGAAATCGGAGCGAGTCTGAGGTGTGGAGTCCGGAGGACGTACCAGTAGAACGGAGTCGCCGGCGGCTTCCCAAAGAAGTGGCTGCGCTGCGCCCGACATAGGGATGGAGAGAGCTTCCGCTTTCCAGTCGCCTGTGCGAACGAGCCGAAATCCTTCTTCCGATCCACTGCTGAAATAAGCGAACCAATCACTGTTAGGGGACCAACTTGCGAAGGAGGCCTCCGACCAGTCCGCTTCGATCGACTCGGTTTCGACATTAAGAATTTTGATCGTGCGATTACCGAGCCAGGGGAAGGCAATATAGCGTCCACTCGACGACCAGGTCACCCCTTGCTGGGGTAACGCTTCAATCAATGCCTTAGGCCAAACACCCATTTCAGAGTGAATTGATCGTCGGTCTCCATTTGCTGATTTTGTGATGAGTTCGAGCTTGCCGGAAATGGAATCGAGAGGTCCAGTTTCAGCCTTCACATTGACATCTTCGGTTGGGGTGAAGGTGACGTAAGCGAGGCTAGCTTCCTTTGGAGCCCAGCCGGGAGAAGAAAATGTTCCCCTCGTCTCATCAATCAAGAAACCTGCCGCGTCAGCGACGTCAATGATCCAGAGCTGCCTTCGTGTTTCTGGGAATTTAGACGACGCTTCGTCCGGTTTTCGCCAGAGCCACCCATCGTAAAAGAGTTGTTCACCATCACCGGCGGGAGCGATGGTGGCAATCTGTTGCCCGTCGGGGCTCCAAGCGATGGGAGAATAGCCTGAACTAAATAGAGCAAAGAGGGTTAAGAGAAAAATCATTCGCTGGTTCTCACGAGGGCATTTCGAGGGAAATCCCCGAGCTTGAGGAAAAAACGGAGAAACGGGGAAAAGTTTGCCGACATCCTTCCACGCTTGCTCTAAGTATGAGTACCTCCGATTGATCCTGGGCGCTCATGCTTTCCGAAGGTAACACTCACACCAACGTCATCTTGGTCAGTTCCTGATCCCAATCGCAAGCGTTGTCGATGGAAGATGGTAGGCTCGTGAGTATTCGTGGCAGGAAGAGGAAACTACCCAGATTCGCTGTTTCCGCAAACTTTACTCAAATGCCCGGGAGTAAGGGTTGGCGAAGATGCGACAAGGGAGTTGGCCTTGCCGGGTTGGTGGGGTTCGGATATAACCGCCGCCATATAGCCTGGCACTTTCCGAAGGGCCTGCTAGCCAAAGATTTAAGGCGAAAAGGTGATTCATGCGATTCACGCTCGTTGACCGCATCGAGCGGCTCGAGCCGGGCCGAGTGATCACTGCCACCAAGAATCTCACGCTTGCCGAGGAGTACCTCGCCGAGCATTTTCCAACCTTCCCGATCATGCCGGGAGTCTTGATGGTCGAGGCCGTCACTCAGGCAGGGGCTTGGTTGGTTCGCGTGACCGAGGATTTTCAGCATAGCGTGGTTCTGCTGAAAGAACTAAGAAACGCGAAGTTCGGACAGTTTGTGGTTCCAGGCCGAAAGCTTCGCCTTCAGTGCGAATGGATGAAGGACGAAGGAAATCTCACCACGCTGAAGGCGCACGGTGAGGTCGACGGAAAGCAAAGCTTGTCCGCTCGGATTATTCTCGAGCGGTTCAATCTCGCCGAACGTCGGCCGGAACGAGCGGAAGATGATGCGGGGCTGATCCAACATCATCGAAGACTTTGGCGGCAATTGGCTGCTCCCGGCGCTCTCAAGAGCGCGGGTTAACGAAATCATTGGGTTCGGTAGGGATTGCTGGATGCGTTTGGCCAACAAGATCGCGTTAGTCACGGGTGCCAGCCGAGGAATCGGCCGGGGTATTGCCGAGCGCTACGCGCAAGAAGGGGCCAAGGTCGCGATCGTCTACAACCGAAGCAAGGAGCCTGCCGACCAGTTGGCTGATTCGATCAAGGCGGCCGGCGGCGAGGCGCTCACGTTTCAGCACGATGTCCGCGATCCCTCCGGACCGGCGACGATCACCGAAAAGGTGATCGAGGCTTGGGGGACGATCGACATTCTCGTCAACAGTGCTGGGATCACCCGCGACGGGCTGTTCCTGCAACTTTCGGACGAGGACTGGACCGACGTGATCGCGACGAATTTGAACGGCACGTTCTTTTTCTGCCGCGCGGCCGGTCGACACATGATGTCGAAGCGCACCGGATCGATCATCAATATTTCAAGCGTTGCTGCACAACACAGCAACAAGGGTCAGTCGAACTATGCCGCGAGCAAGGCGGGGATCGATGCACTGACCAGAACGTTGGCCGCGGAACTGGCGGGGCGAAAAGTTCGCGTGAATGCGATCGCTCCCGGTTTCATCGAGACCGACATGACTGAATCAGTCCGAGCGAAGGCGGGAGATGTGATCAAGGGAGCCATTCCGCTGAAGCGGTATGGTTCCACCGCGGACATTGCAGCCGCGGCCGTCTACCTGGCCAGCGAAGAAGCTTCGTACGTCACCGGCCAAGTGCTGGTGGTTGACGGCGGATTGAGCATTGGGGCAGTGGCGTAAGTCATCGCTCGAGGAACAGCCCGACGGAGGGCTGCACAGGATGGAATTTGTTCGGGAATAGCTGTCTAGAAAGGGCCTGATCGTCGGAGACCGCCCATCGACCATTCGGTTGGCAACTACGCGAAAGAGCCTGGATTCAAAAGGAGTACCCTCCGATGTCGCAAGACGAAATCTTCCAGAAAGTGACCACCACTCTTGTTGACGCACTGGGCGTCGATGAGGACGAAGTCACCAAGGACGCCACCCTGCAGGGAGACCTCGGGGCTGAGTCGATTGACTTCCTTGACATTGTCTTCCGTCTTGAGAAGAACTTCGACATTAAGATTCCTCGCGGCGATCTCTTCCCAGATGAGAAGCTCTTCAGCGATCCGAACTTCGTTCAGGACGGTCGCATGACTCCGGCGGGTCTCGCTGAGCTCCGTAATCGCATGCCGTTCGCTGATCTCGATGAATTCGCGAAGAATCCATCGGTCAAGGAACTCAGCAGCCTCTACACGGTCGAGACGATCGTTCGCTACATCGAGACCAAGCTGAAAGGCTAAGATCGGCTTCCATACGGCTCCGAGCGCTCTTAGTTTGAGTGGCTCGCTCTGGCCGGAATGGAAACGTGATCTGCTTCGTCAGCCGGCAGTAGGGTAGTTCTCCGAACAAAAGCTCACGGCACCGCTCCATGTGGTGCCGGGGCTCCCTCAGGAAAGCTGCTCCCTCGCGCCCGGTACCAAGGTCAGCTCCTCTTGGAGCTCCTCACCCTTTTCCGAAAGCGCGTCGTACCGCGAGCAACCACGTGCGGAGGTTCGCGGCTCCCGTTGCGCGCCGAACATGAAAGCCGGGACGGCCACCGTCTCGAACGAAGTTTGACGGAGTCGATATCGGCCCATGCGATGGATCTGGATTGATCGGTTCGAAGAATTTCACAGCGGTGTCTCTGCCGTAGCGATCAAAATGATCAGCATGGCCGAGGACCACTTGTATGAGCAGACCCCTGCCTATCCGGTCATGCCTCATTCCCTCATTTTGGAAGGATTGGCCCAAACGGGTGGTATCCTTTTGGGAGAGGCCAATGGGTTCGCGGAAAAGGTCGTTCTCGCTAAGATAACCTCGGCACGCTTCTTCGATCATGCCACGCCAGGCGACGAATTGCGTTACGAGGCGAAACTGGTCGACAACCGATCGGAGGGAGGACTGGCCGAGTGCCGCGTCCTCAAGAATGGCGAATTAATGGCTGAGGCTGAGATCTTCTTCGCGCATGTCGACAATGCTCGCAGCAGCGAAATGGATCTCCCGCAGGAGAACTTCGTATTCGGCAAGGGGCACCTTGTCGAAATGATCAAGCGGGCAAAAGGCACAACCAGCTCTCCGAAGGAGGAGAGCACCTCGTAGGAGAGGCCCATTCCGCCTATCGGATGGGAGGGTTTTGTGAAAGCAAGAATCATGGAGCGGGACGTCCCTCGATGAGCACAGGCAATCGGCGGGTGGTCATCACTGGTTTGGGGGCCGTCACCCCATTAGGAACCGGTGTCGACGTCTTTTGGCAGAATCTGCTGGCCGGCAAGAGTGGCGTCCGGCGTATTCAAGCCTTCGATCCCGAGGGTTTGGATATCCAGATCGCGGCGGAAGTGCGCGACTATGATGCCGCTCGCTTCGTGAAGCAACGCAAGACACTGAAGCTCATGGCCCGGGATATTCAACTCGCCATGGGGGGCGCCGCGATGGCGTTCCAAGACTCGGGACTGAATCTCGAACAAATCGACAAGACGAAGTTCGGCGTCAACTATGGCGCCGGTCTCATCGCGACGGAGCTCAGTGAGATCTCTCCCGCGGTGAAAGTGACCGCGAACAGCGCCAAACAAGTTGATCTCAAAGTCTGGGGCAAGGAGGGGTTCGGTCACCTCTTTCCTCTTTGGATGCTGAAGTACCTTCCGAACATGCCCGCGTGCCATATCTCCATCGCCTACGACGCGCAGGGCCCGAACAACTCAATCACGATCGGCGAAGCCTCTTCAACGCTGGCTATTGGCGAGGCATACCGCGTCATTCAGCGCGGCACCGCCGATCTCTTCATCGGTGGTGGAACCGATTCCAAGATTCATCCTCTCAGCATCGTCCGCTTGGCCTTGCTCAATCGATTGACCAAGCATAACGATCCTCCCGAGGGAGCAATTCGTCCCTTCGACAAATCGCGTGACGGCATCGTGCCGGGTGAGGGTTCCGCCGCTCTCATCTTTGAGGAACTCGGCCATGCGAAGAAGCGTGGTGCCGAGGTATATGGCGAGCTGTTGGGATTCGGCGCCTATTGCGATCCTCGCGACTCGGGCCGAAGCATCGCCAAGGCGATCGAACTGGCGCTCAAGGACGCCAAGCTTTCGCCCTCCGACTTGGGACATATCTCCGCAGTCGGTGCTGCGGGCAAACAAGAAGATAAGGACGAGGCACGCGGGATTGCGCAAGCGCTGGGTTCCGCGGTCGATTCCGTTCGCATCGTCGCGTACAAGAGTGCGATTGGTTCGTTGACAGCGGCATCTGGAGCGGTTGAATTAGTGGCGAGCACGCTTGCTCTCCATCATGGCCAGCTCCCCGCCGTTCTCAACTACAAAGAGTCCGAGCCGGAGATGCCCAAGCTCCGCATCGTGCGATCCGTCGAAGATTGCCCGAAGAAACCGTTCGTCACCATTGGTCGCAGTTACAGTGGCCAGTGTGCCGCGCTTGTCATTGGTCCGCTGGTCGCCTGATATCGGACCTCAGGGAAGAAGGGCGTTTCGAGATGTCTCGTCGAAGAGTCGTCATCACGGGTGTCGGGATGATTTGCCCCTTGGGACATGATCCCGAGACGGCATGGACCGCGCTCAAGGAAGGGAAGAGCGGCGTCGGTTATATCTCTCTATTCGACGCCTCCGAGTTCCCGACCAAGATCGCCGGCGAAGTGAGAGGCTTTAGTCCGAAGTCGATCGCCGATCTTCCCGGCCCTTGGGAAGATTGCGGGCGAAACATCCACTTTGCGGTTCATGCCGCGCGTCAGGCGGTGAATGATTCGGGGCTGATGGCTTCCGCTGGTTACGATCCCGATCGTTGCGGCGTTTACCTCGGCGCCGGGGAAGGCTCTCAGGACTTCCACCACTTCGTCCATGCGATCGCGAAGTCGTTGAACGCGGGAACGGATGTCCCGGACGGCGCTAAGTTCATCAAGGAGGGAATGCACGACTTCAACGGCCGGCGCGAATACGAGCAAGAGCCAGGCATGTCGAGCCTGCATCTCGCCAATGTCTTCAACGCCCATGGTCCGAACCTCAGCTGTTTGACCGCGTGTGCCGCGAGTAGTCAAGCTGTTGGTGAGGCGACTGAATTGATTCGACGGGGCGATGTCGATGCGATGATTGCGGGCGGAACGCATAGCATGATCCATCCCCTCGGCGTGATGGGTTTTAACCTGCTGACCGCACTGAGCACCAGCAACGAACATCCCACGAAAGCGAGCCGTCCGTTCGACAAGCATCGTAACGGCTTTGTCATCGCCGAAGGGTCGGGGATGGTGATCCTCGAAGAGTACGAGAAGGCGAAGGCACGCGGCGCGAAAATCTACGGCGAGGTGACCGGTTACGGCACGACCGCTGATTCCTTCCGCGTGACGGATACTCATCCGCAAGGACGTGGCGCGATTGCCTGCATGAGTGATGCTCTGAAAGATGCGGGACTGAAACCGACGGACATCCAATACATCAACGCGCACGGCACCAGTACTGACGTCAACGATCGAGTTGAGACGATCGCAGTGAAAGAGGTCTGGGGCGAAAATGCGAAGGATGCGCCGGTCAGCAGCATCAAGAGCATGATGGGTCACCTAATCGCGGCCGCTGGAGCGGTGGAACTCATCACGTGTTTCTACGCCATTCGTGACAATGTGATGCCGCCGACGATCAACTACGAAACACCCGACCCCGAGTGCGATCTCGATTATGTTCCCAATGTCGCTCGGGAGAAGAAGCTGACGAACGTTCTCTCCAACAGCTTCGGATTCGGCGGGCAGAACGTTTCACTGATCGTGAGTCGCATTTAGCTTTGTTCACGCTGAAGTAGGGGTATTTCGGGGCAACGGTGCCAAGGAGTTCTGGTGTTAGCCATCGTTGCCTATAGTTTGCTTGCTCTCCTTATTCTGATCATCATCCTCTTCGGGGCTTTCACCTGGTTCGTGCTGAAGACTCATTTCGGCAACATTGAACGAGGCCTCGAAGCCAAGCCCCTCTTCCTCGCGGATGCTGGCGAACCTGTTGCCGATGCCGTCTCCCTCGAGCTTCGAACAGCGGACGGCCGCAACGTTGCGGGAAGCTACCTAAATCACACAGGAGGCGTACGGCGAGGCGTTATTCTTTTCTTTCACGAATACGGCGCGACCCGCTGGATGGCGGATCCGTACGTCGGTTATCTGCGCCCGCTCGGATTCGATGTCCTGACGATCGACTTTTGTGGCAGCGGCGAAAGCCCCGCGGTCAAAGGATACGAGTCCTTTCAGTGGCCGACGCAGCACGAGCTGAGTGATGCGAAAGCCGCGCTCGCGTATGTGAAGTCGCGCGATGATCTGACCAATGTGCCCATCGGCGTCTTCGGCGTCTCAAAAGGGGGCGGAGTTGCCATTGCACTTGCCGCTGAGGATGCGGCGATCAGAGGTATCGTCACGGACGGCGCGTTCCCCGTTCATCGCATGATCATTCATTTTTCCATGCAGTTCATCGAGATCTTTTCGACGTCGCAGTGGATCTATCGCTATCTCCCTCGCTGGTATTACGCGATGGTCGTCGAGTTGGCGATCAAACGAATTGAACGGAAAAAGCACGTTCATTATCTTTCGATCGAACGGGCGATGAAAGTCATCTCTGGCCGGCCCATCCTGATGATCAATGGGCAGAAGGACAACTACATCAAGTCAGATTTGATTGCTGAACTCCTTGCCGGCATCAGCGAGCCGAAAGAACTCTGGATCGTTCCGAAGGCAAAACACAACCGCTGCCTGGAACGCGAAGGAGAGAATTACCGCAAGAAGGTTAGCGAGTTCTTTTTGAATGCATTTCCCGCGTGACATCACGTTGTCACTTATTGTAGGCTGGGTCGTCTCGACCCAGCATGTACGCATGAAAGCAATCGAAGAGCTGGGTCGGGACGACCCAGCCTACGGGACACAATCCAAAACACCCACGATCATTGATCGTTCGCGTGCTTGCTGCTTAGTCCAAGTATCTGATGCGCTTATTGATGTCGATGTTCACGGAATGGAACGGGCGGATTAAGTTGCCCGTATCGAAAAGCTTTTCGCGAACGACTTCGACGTCGTCTTCACCAATCGCGTTCCGGAAGATCGGCTCAAGGTATTCGATGCCGGTCTGACTGGGGCGTAGGCGTACCGGGTCATACATGCTCGGATGGACGTAGCGAGCGTGGATGTGTCCCCAGCGATCGCGGAAGGCGTTGCTCGGAATCCCCTCGACATGAAAGCCGTTGCGGTGATTCCATTGAAGCACCGAAACGGTGTTATGCTGTCCATCCACGAGCATATCGATGGCCTTGCCGCCGAGCTGCGCCGCGTAAAAGCGATCGAAGAGAATCGGCCTGCCGCCGCGCTGCGTGTGCCCTACTTTACGAGTGAAGACCGCCGCTTGAGCCGTTTCCGCGCGGCGTGTTCGGCGGAAGAATTCATCTCCTAGCTTCTCGATCAAGATCCAGCGGAGCGCCTCGGCGGCTCCGGTGAGGGTGATATTGCCGGCAGGGTCGGTCGAGAACTTCTCGGCTCCGAGTTCGTCCCCGTTCTCATCGACAATACCTTCGCCGCAGACGATGACGACGTTCTTCTGCAGGTCGTACAGTTCGCGAACCCGATCGACGAGTCGCTCGACATTCAGCGTCGCTTCCGGGATCAGGACAATATCGGGCTGGCCATAGGCGCTGCCAAGGGCGAGGTAGCCCGAGTGCCGTCCCATCACTTCGATGATTGCGATACGCCGATGGCTTTCCGCCGTGGTTCGGATGCGCTCGACACCGCTCGCCGAGACATAGACAGAGGTCGCGAAGCCGGGGGTGACGTAGTTGATCATCTGTTCGATGTCAAAATCGGCTCGCGGGCGATCCGACCGCGTGTAGATGTAACCGGGCCTCTCTTCGCACGGTTTGCGAACCCATTCGTCAGGTTCGTTCAGGTAGTTCATCCCAAGATCATTGTCGATTGTTTTTGGGGCAAGGACGGTAGGGAGCATCTCCGCGAGGGGTTGCATGCCGTTCAGCGTGCCGTCGCCGCCAATGCAAAGTAGTCCGTCGACGTTCAGGCGTGATAAGCGGTCCGAGACCAGCTTATGCGAAGCCTTGTCGTTCGGATCGACATAATCACGCGAGGCACCGAGCATCGTTCCACCCTTCGTGGCGTCGAGCTCGGGAATGGTCGAGTAGAGTGGATTCAGATGGACGTGAGGGAGCCGCGGATTGAAGCAACTGCTGAAACCCTTGATCAGCCCGATGACCTCGACGCGGCGCTGATTGGCGCGAGTGACCGCCCCCAGAATCGTGGCATTCAGGGCAGGCGTGTCTCCCCCCGCTGTTAGGATTGCGACGCGCTTCATTTCCATCCTCTCCCGTGTCGCGTTTCAGCGACCTCTTCCGTTTGCGATCAAATTACTCAAAATAAGTGATCAAATGAATCGTTGTTTCGAACCCAAGGAGGCGATTCCGTCCCTCGTCTCAAGGTAAGAGAATATGACTCTTCACGCCGGAGCAAGGGCTAGGCCAGGTCCAAAAATGGGGATATCAGACCCACTTTGGCGAAGAGTAGCACTCTGCATGCCGTTTTTGTCGGTCAATCATCGTCGGAGTCACGGGAAATGGGGACTCGAACCTAGCTACGACCGTTCTTTTCCAATCCATCGACAGAGGGTAGCGGAGGGGCGGGTGGAACAGATGTGGGTTCTATCCACATTCGATCAAGATCTCCTGCTGAGGCATTGAGCACCATTCGAGCGGAAACGCGGCGAAAACCGGAGTCATGGAGTCTATTTTGCGATTCGGGGGGGAGGCCAGCCAGGCTGACGACCCAAAGTCGGCGATCGCGTGTGTCAGAGGTCCGGAGCAGACGGCAGGCTCGTTCAAGGGCGTCCGGCGCCGAAGTTGGTTCGGCGGCGGCGATGATTCGAAGGTAGGCTCCCGCCCGCGTCGAGGCCGCGGATCCCCGCACGATGGCAGGTTCCTTTCCCACGAGAACAATGGTGAGCTGAAGCGTCGGATCGCGGCAGACCTCAGCCACGACGGTCGAGGCGAAGGCGAGGACGTTGTCGAAGATCTCAGGCTCGACCGGACCCTCATGTTCCACCAGGTAGACGAGCATGAGAATGCTTCGTGATGCGGAGGGATCAAGTTCTCGTACGACGAGGGTTCCGCGCCGCGCGGTGCTCCGCCAGTGAATGAGCTTTGGAGAATCGCCGTCCCGAAACTCGCGGACGCCGCGAAACTCATCGATCCCCTCGAGCAACCCGGAACGTGCCCGCCCCTCGCCCAGCGTTGCGATGCCCAGATACTGTCGAGCTTCAACACTTAGCTTTCCAAATGGAGGATGCACGACCACCGGTTCCCGAAGGACCGTCTCCTCCAAAACACGTGACCATTTCACGAACCCGAAGGGGTACGAAGTGAAGAGTTGTAACGGACCCAGCCGATAGACACCGACCTTCGGCACCTTCCACTCGTATCGCGCGCGAACGGTTTCTCCCACGCCGACCGTCTCCACGAAGACGGTGGGGAGAGGGGAAAGATCCGGGTCCGTTTGGTCGGTCAATTGAACGCCGGCGGCGGGGCGCTTACCAATATTCGTGATTTCCATGATGCTGGTCAGCGGCCGATTGAGCGGCAGGAGTGTTGGACAGGAACGGATCACTTTCAAGTGTTTGATCTGTGCGCGACCAAGCCATGTTCCGACGAACACGGCCGCAACGATCAAGGAGAAGAGAAGAAGCAGTAGGTTGACATGATGGACGAACGATGCGCCCAGGATTGGTAAAGCAACGGCAAGAACAAATACGCCGGCCCATGTTAGCCGGATCGTAACTTTGGGTTCCGCCATCTCAACAATCCTGAGACCACTTGCTCGCAAGCGTCGAGCAACCGATTAAACTTTTGTCCCATTCTATCGCGAGAACTAGCCTGGTGCGGGAACTTTGTCGATGATGTCGCGCATCGTCGCTTCGAGCGTTTTTTCGCTGCCGGAAAGCCACTCGTGAGGGACGACGCGATGTGCCAGCACCGGCAGGGCGAGCTGTTTGACGTCGTCGGGAACGACGTAATCCCGCCGGCGCAGAAAAGCCAGCGATTGTGCCGCGCGGTAAAGGAGCAGAGCACCGCGGGTGCTTGCTCCGACCCGGATGTCCGAATGATCGCGCGTGGCATGAATGAGTTTGAGCAAGTAATCCGCGATCGAGTCTTCCACGGAAACACGCCGAACGGCCGCTTGCAACTCGCGGATTTCATCGATATTCGTTGACGCGATCAGAGTGTCGACGGGCTCGCCGGCGCGGTGATCGGCCAAAACACGCCTTTCCACTTCGTGCGGCGGATAGCCGACTGTGATGCGAAGCATGAACCGGTCGAGTTGGCTTTCGGGGAGCGGATAGGTCCCCTCGAACTCGAACGGGTTTTGCGTTGCCACTACGAAGAAAACATCGGGAAGGCGGTAAGTCGTCCCATCGACGGAAACGCTGTGGTCGTTCATCGCTTCTAGGAGCGCGCTTTGCGTACGGGGCGAACTCCGATTGATTTCGTCGGCGAGGATGATGTTGCCGAAGATCGGACCCTGCTTGAAGACGAACTCTTTTTCGACGGGGTCATAGACGCTCGAGCCCAAAATGTCGCTCGGCAAAAGGTCAGGCGTGAACTGCACTCGGCGGAAGGTGCAGTCGACGCTTTGAGCGATGGATCGAGCAAGCAACGTCTTGCCGACTCCCGGCACGTCATCAATGAGAAGATGACCTTGCCCGAGCAGAGCGACGAGCGCGAGTTCGATGACATCTTGTTTGCCAAGTAGGACAGAGCCGATGGAATCTTGAAGTCTAGTCAATGAGTCGGAGGCGGTGGTAGTTGATGTCATGCGATGACGTTTCGCTCCTCTCGCATCGGCATAGTTGGTTCGGTCCATTTGCTTAGCTGGAACGAAGGGCAACTTTCCGAACGGCTTTGGTGTTACGCTGCTCAAGCTCGCATGGTGCGAACTTGTCCGACTCCGCACAGATCAAATGTAGCGATCCCGTGCTCCGTTGACCGTATTCCCGGAAAATCATCCTGACCGGTAAATGATGGTTGAGTTGGATATAATGCGTTCTCACCGTGGAATTTAAGCGGATGACTGCCGACAGGGAACCACCATGACCTTCAAAGTTACTACGGACCAGATTGCCGATTTTCAGCGGGATGGATTCATCATCGCTCGCGGGATCTTGGACCCGAACGAGGTGGAACTGCTGCTCGCGACGGCTCGGGGGGATGGCTCCGTCGAAAGAGATGCCTTGCAGCGAGCGGACGGCGAAGGAGGCATCACCCGACTCCGTGTCTGGAACTGGGAAGGGGATGATGTCTACGGCCTGGTTGCGCGGAGTAAGCGGGTTGTCGAAAGCATGGAGGCCCTTCTTGGAGACGAAGTTTACTTCTACCACTCCAAGATGATGCTCAAGGAGCCGAAGACAGGTGGTGCGTGGGCATGGCATCAGGATTACGGCTACTGGTACAACAACGGTTGCCTATGGCCCGACATGGGGAGTTGCCTCATTGCCCTTGATCCGGCGCGCAAAGAAAACGGTTGCTTACAGGTGCTCAAAGGTTCCCATCTTGCCGGCCGCATCGATCATCAGAAGGTGGGGGATCAAACGGGGGCCGATCCGGAACGGGTCAAGTATTTCGTCGATCGGTTACCGCTCGTCTATTGTGAGATGGATCCGGGTGATGCGATTCTCTTTCATGGCAATCTGCTTCACCGCTCTGATCAAAACCATTCGGACAAATCACGCTGGTCCTACATCTGCTGTTACAACACCCGCCATAACGACCCGGTGAAACAACATCATCATCCGAACTACCATAAGCTCGAAAAGGTCGAGGATAACGTTGTTCAGGAATTAGCGAGTCAGCACGCCGTGCGCGCCCGAACAGTGAGAACGTAAGGGATTGAGGACACTATTCCGCCAAGGATTCGTCCGCGAAGTCCATCTGCTGAAGTTCGACCATCTCGCGATATCGGCTGGGGGATGACATCAACTCGGAATGTGTTCCCGACTCGACAATCCGGCCCGCCTCCATCACCAAGATACGATCCGCGTTTCGCACAGTGCTTAATCGGTGGGCAATCACGATCGACGTTCGTCCTCGCATCAACTCGGCCAAGCTCTGCTGAATGAGCTGTTCCGATTCGGAGTCGAGATTGCTCGTTGCTTCATCCAGGATGAAGAGCTTCGGATCGGCCAACACCGCTCGGGCGATCGCAAGCCGTTGACGCTGACCGCCACTAAGCCGAACGCCTCGTTCGCCGATGCGTGTATCGTATCCCTCTGGAAGCGACATGATGAACTCATGCGCGTTCGCGATCTTCGCCGCGCGGACCACATCGTTTTTGTTGGTCTCGCGAACCGCGTAGCCGATATTCTCAGCCACCGTTCCGTCGAAGAGAAAGACCTCTTGCTCGACGATGCCAAGGAATTTTCGATACGTTTCGACGTGGATGTCGCGCAGATCGATACCACTCAGCGTGATGCGTCCGACCGTCGGATCATGAAACCGCGCGACGAGATTGCAAAGGGTCGTCTTTCCCGAGCCGCTTCGACCGACCAGCGTCACGAGGGAACCAGGTTCGATTTCGAGGTCGATGTCGTTCAGCACGAATTCGTCACTTTTGGGGTAACGGAACGAGATATTCTCGATTCGAATCGGACCGTCGAAAAGTTCCGCTTCCGCTGGCTGTTTACTTTGGTGATCCGACAATTCGCGAGGCTCGCCGAGAATATCGAGCACCCGATCGAAAGCGGCTAAGTTGCTTTGGAATTGAGTCGCGCTTGTTGCGATAACCGCGATCGGCTCAAGCAGCATCGTCAAATAAACGAGAAACATCATCAGGTCGCCGGGCGAAAGTTGGCCGTTCAGTACCTGCATGCCGCCGTAAAGCATGAGTAAGCCGGATGCGAACGGCAGAAGCATATCCCAGACGACCTCAATCGTGCGAGCCGTCCACCAGACATTGATTTCCTGCCTCGACATGAGATGGCTTTCGCCCACGAATCGCGACGACTCGCGGCGCTGCCGCCCGAACGCGCGGACGACCCGCATGCCGGCAAAGGCCTCGGTCGTCTGGCTGTCAATGTCTTGCCGCTGCCGTTTGATGTCCCGATAGAGGGGCCTGATCCATCGGACCCAGAGTTGATGATTCCAATAGACGATCGGTAGTACGGCCAGCGCGCCGAGCAGCAATCTCCAATCAACCCAGATCAAGATCACGATTCCGCCCAGGAGTTGGATGATGGCGCGCCACGGATTGAAGATCAGATTGAAGATGAGGTCTCCGACCCCGCCCGCGTCTTCACGAAGAAGGCTCGATACTCCCCCCGACTTGATGTCGTGGACTTTGTGGAGCGGCAGTCGCGCGGCATGATCGAATAGCTTCCGTCGGATGCGGACTTGCAGCCGCTGGGTCGTGAGCGTCGCCTTCCATCGGGCCCAGAGCTGAATCATGCTCGACACCACGGAGATGATGAGGACGAGGCTCGCCATCGCGACGAGCTTCCCCTGCGGCGATTCAGGGAGTGGAATCCACTTCGGAAAATCCGCTGGCAAGGGTCGATTCAGAAGGACGTAGTCGATCACGAACTTCGTCGAGGCTGGCAATGTCAGCGACAAAAGCCGAGCCACGCTTAATCCAAACAGAGCCGCGACCAGTGCCGAGCGATGACCTGGCAGTAGCCGCCAGAATTCGACGATCAGCTTTCCGAAGCCACGCCCCTCCTGGATACGGCGGCGCGGATTATCCTCATCTTTCTTGTCCTGATCCTTCAGCTCTTGTCGCCTGCGGGTGAGGTAATCGAGATAGCGGTGTCGGCTCGTTTTTCGGTCGTGAAATCCAAGGACCATCGTGGGACGTACTCGCTGGGAATCGAATCGGACACGTGTAAGTATATCCATTTGCCCGAACGAAGGGGGATAACAGGCTCTCGGTAAGGAGAAGCGTTCTTCCTGTCGCGATCGGGAAGTACATGCCGCGAACCAGGACAAGTTGGTTCATTAAGTCGGGTCAAGCATGAGCATGATTACAAAATTAACGTTATTTTTGACAGCGGCATGTGCCGCCACATGGCCCTGTCCAACTCAGAAAGAGTATGCGGAGCGTAACAATAGAGGGCTCAAATTCTTCGTCTGCCTTGCAAGCACTCTTTGCCAATCTCGTCTTTTCATCGCAATCAGCGATGAACTGATTCAAGTAGAAGGCACCGTAAATCTGGAATGTAAGTAAAAATGCCAGAAGAAATAACGCAAGCTTAAATATTGACATTCGATCGCATCCTCTCATTGAACGAGCAAACACATTTAATGCGCTCCCTCGAACGTGTTGCATCGTCCTCAATTCTCTACAGCTAGTGTTAAATTTGCTCTCAGAAATTTGAGAGAGGGGAGCTGGGTCGTCTCGCTCCAGCGCTTGTTTTTTAGGATTATCGCTCTCATTTCATCCAAACGCCTTCGCGTCCTAAGTTTACTGTTCGATGGCGCGCGCCGTACAACATCATCATGACAACACTTCGACGTTTGAAAACGAAATCGATTCCGTCACTGGGCATCATGGAAGCGGAATGCCGCCAAATTGATGAACTCCTCGATCAAGGAGATGAGAAATCGCTCCAAGAGGCTATCTCTCTCCTGCGCCTCGTCGCGAAATCTGGCGACGCTTGGGCGCAGTACATGCTTGGGTTCATGTATCAGGAGGGGACCGGACTTCGGCGTTCACGGAAAGAGGCAAAAAAGTGGTATTCGCTCTCCGCTGCCCAAGGCTTCGACAGCGCGCAGCTTAATCTAGGTATCCTACTGGCGAATGACCCTGATCCGGATTTCAAGGAAGCGATTCGGCTCTATCGATTGGCGGCCCAGCAAGGAAACGTGAACGCGGCTTACAATCTCGGTCTTTACTACGAACTTGGTCGGGGCGTTCGAAAGAATCGGCAGACCAGTTTCGAGTGGTATCTGCTCGCTGCTGAAGGAGGCGAGGCTGATTCTCAATGCGTTGTCGGCTTCTGTTACTTTAATGGCGATGGCGTGGCGGAAGATATCAAGCAAGCGGTTCGTTGGTATCGCCGAGCCGCGAAGAATGGCAGTCCAAGTGCCATGTTCAATCTGAGTATCTGTTACCGCGATGGCGATGGCGTTCGACCGAACAAACGCCAAGAGGTCTCTTGGCTTCTACGAGCGGCCGAATACGGACACGAGCCTTCCATCCAACGCCTTACCGAACTTGCGACGGCCGGGGGGACTGGTTAGCTCGCGAAAGGTATGCATTGCTTTCGTGTAGGCTTGGCCGTCTCGGCCCAACTCGTGTAGGTGAGGTGTCAAATCAACGAGCTGGGTCGAGGCGACCTGAGTCTTACCCACATTTTTACATCGCATTGATCGATCGAATTTCTCAAGAGTAGGCTTTTAGCGAGAGCTTT
>JAIEPU010000326.1 GCA_019748235.1 bacterium | reverse complement strand
ACTTCTGCCGAGCGATCGGCAAAGAACAGGTCCTCCTCTTCCTCGTAGACGTCTAGCCCAAGAAATCCGATATGTTGGGATTTCAGGGCACGAATCACGGCGGCGGTGTCCACCAATCCGCCACGACTCGTATTGATCAGCATCACGCCTGACTTCATTTTCTCAATCGATTGATCATTGATCAGATAGTGCGTCTCGGGAAGCAGTGGACAGTGCAGGGTGATAATGTCCGACTCCGCGAGAAGGGAATCGAGCGGAAGATACGGGATTTCCAACTTTGCGACGGCAGGGTTCGTAGTGAGGTCGTGCGCAATGACGCGGCATCCAAATCCTTTCAGGATGCGACAAACGACTTCACCAATCTTTCCGGTGCCAATTATCCCCGCGGTCCTCCCATGCATGTCGAACCCCAGTAATCCGTTGATCGCGTAATTCCCCTCGCGTACCCGCTGATAGGCCCGGTGGTATTTGCGATTGAGAGACAGCATCATGCCGACGGCGAACTCCGCGACCGAGAACGGAGAATAGGCGGGGACACGGACGACCGGAATGCCGAACTCCTTGGCCGCCTCAAGATCGACGTTATTGAAACCGGCGCACCGAAGCGCGATGAGACGAACGCCTCGTTGCTTGAGCTTTGTCATGACTGAGCGATCGATGGTGTCATGGACGAACACGCACACGACATCCATCCCGTTGACCAGATCGACCGTTTGTTCGGAAAGTCGCGGCTCGAAATATACCCAATCGAAATCAGTCGAGGGTTCTCGGCTCCTTGAAAGATAGAGCTTATCGAAAGGCTTCGCATCAAAGACGCCGATTCGCATGATGCCAACGCTCCTTCTACCACTCGATCCAGATGAATCACGGTGGATGCCTCATCTATTTGATGACCGGAACCCAACGATGCGAGTCTATCATCATGAGGTAATGAGTCACTATGAGGAAACTGACGCATCTATCGATGAAGAATGGATCTCAATGTAAAAATCAATCGCGGGATCGATCACGGCGACTTGAGATGGGGACGGGAACTGCGGTAATGTAGGTGTTCACTGAGAGGAGTGCCGCGATCGTGTCGATTCTGAGTATGGGTAATGCCCTCATGCGAGGGGAACTTCACGACGATTCCAAAACGGGTCGGTGGCTTTGGATGCGCCATCGAAAGACCGGCGTTCAAAGAATTCGAGTGGACCAGTCGGAACCGGTAGCAGCACGAAAGCCTCGAATGTTGGCCACCTACCGAACTCGTTCGTCCGAACGATAATCAAGCTCATGATCATGATGAGTACGAGCCATCCGCTGATCAGCCGATGGCTCTCTTCGTTTCCGCTTAGTCGATGTGAATAGGGCAACCCTCAGGCTTCGTGACGGCCGGGACCTTCTTGCCGCTTAGCACAGCATCAACCACGTCAGAAAGATAACGCTTCTTCACGGCTGACGGATCGAGCCAGCTATCGTCGAATGCTCCCTTGTAAACGAGCTTGCGGTCTTTATCGAAAACGAAAACGTGAGGAGTCTTCTCGGCACCGAGCTTCTTCGTGAAAAGATGGTCCTTGTCCTGAGCATACTCGAAGGGAAGGTTCGACTCTTCGACTCGCTTCTTCATATCCGCCAGAGTATCCCCCTCACGGTCATAGGGATTGACAGCCAAAAAGGCGACCTTCCCCGTTGGCCCACAACGGGTCTTCGAGAAATCGACAAACCGCTGTTCATAGGCACGAGCAACCGGGCACTCGTTACAGGTCACCACGACAACGAGAACGTCTTGAGGGAAGTCTTTGAGACTGATTTCCTTGCCACTGGCGCAAGGGAGTTTTTCAAAGGCTGGAATCGAATCACCGAGAGCGATGGCTTGCACCTTCTCACGAGCATGGATGGCCGTTGTGAGAAAAAGGACCGTGAAAGCGGCCGTCAAAGTACGCATTTTCGACTCCGAAATTCTTTTTAATGTCAATCCAGTGGCAGCAGTTTAAAGGTGACAAACGACTTAGGACGATTCGATTAAAAACCCCTGCCGAGATTGTCTTTCGTTTTCTTAATTCAAGCAACAGGTACTACTTCCGTTGCGAGAATTCTCTTCTCCCGAGCGATTCCCTTCGTCTAGTATACGTGTCACGGCCAGCTTCGGATTCACGATGAAGATCGGCGCCGAATGCAGAACGTCGGCGTCGGGGGTTGCGGTGATGTGTCCGCTCGATGGCCAAGTTGGTAAACTGCCAGGACAGTTGATGGGACAGCGAACTTGCCCTGGATTGGGACGGGGAAAGTGAACCTTAAAAGACTGTGAGCTTTAATAGTCCTCGTCAGGATTGATGGACTGAAGGACTATGGCGACTTTGATTCCACGTTCGCGCACGGAGGGTTGGCGGACATTGGAGTTCGATACCGCAGGGAGGGAACATGATTAGTCCACTGATGACGTGCCTTTTCTTCCTGCTTTTCAACGGGAACGACCCGGAAGTGGTGTCGGCTGCCGCGATCGCACGCCCCGCTAACCTTGACGCCATGTTAAAGTCGGCGATTGAGGCGAAGCAATTCGACGAAATCATCGTTTGGATCAACGAAGAGAAGAAGGCGAATCAGGGATCGTCCGCGGCCGAACAATTGGCTAGTTATCTCGATTCGAAAGATCCGGCTGTTCGTTGGTCGGCCGCCCAACTATTGCCTCGTTTCGGTTCCGATGCCGTCACGACGCTGCCGAAGTTGGCACCCGCTCTCAAAGATACTGATTCTATGGTCCGTTGGGCTGCGGCTCGAGCGATCCGTGAAATCGCGCCGAAGTCGCCGACCGGACTCGATTACTTGATCCCAGCGCTAGAGGCCTCGGATCCGCTGGTTCGATGGGCCGCCATTCAAGCATTGGTGGATGTCGGGCCCAGTGCCCGTCGTGCTGCCCCGATCTTGGTTCAACTTCTCAACGATGACAGTGTCGTTGTCCGGCGCGAAGCCGCCAGAACGCTACGAAATGTCTTTCCGCATGTTCCCGCCGTCGGCATGAAGGCTCCCATTCCTTCGGTCCCGTAAGTCTGTTTTAACCCCGCGATGAGAATGGCCGCTCGTCGACCGAAAGGCCGGCGCAGGTTTATTTCTGTTTTGTCGCCTCCTGTTAATGTTTTGCTGTTCGAAGGAATTCGTGAAGCTATCACGATTCATGCGAGGTAATCTCAACATGATTGTGACGAGTGGGAGTTCAACTCGCATCGCGCGCCAATCTGTTCCAATAGGGATGACAGGTACTGAGGGGACTGAATGATGTTACGGACAAGTTTCTTGTGCGCATTACTGACGGCGGGCATCGCACTCGGTGACAATCCCTCTTGGCCGCAATTCCGAGGAACCAACGGCGCCGGCGTGGCGGAGAGCTCGAAACTTCCGCTCGAATGGGGGCCGGACCACAACATTGCCTGGAGTGTTGACGTTCCAGGATCGGGCTGGTCCTCTCCGATCGTTTGGCAAGACCGCATCTATCTCACAACCGCGGTTCCCGACAAGCCGGAAGAAGCGCCGAAGACGGGCCTCTATTTCGGCGGCGAACGAAAGGACGCGCCCGAGATCAAATATGATTGGCGTGTGCTTTGCCTTTCGGCGGTGGATGGAAAGACTCTGTGGAGCAAATCCGTAAAGGTCGGACTGCCGACAAAAGGGAAGCACATCAAGAACACATACGCTTCTGAAACCCCCGCCACCGATGGGAAGCGAGTCTACGCCTATTTTGCTCAAGCAGGTGTGTTTGCGTTTACGATGGATGGCGAACCGCTTTGGAAAAAGGAAATCGGCGATTACAAGACGAAGCTCGAATGGGGTTCAGGAAGCTCGCCGATCACCGATGGTTCGCAAGTTTACGTTCAGTGCGACAATGACGAGAAGTCGTTTATGATCGCGCTCGATGCGGAATCAGGACGAGAGAATTGGCGTTCCGATCGTGATGAGCAGACGAATTGGAGCACTCCATTCCTTTGGGAGGCTGGCGGGCGGAGCGAACTGGTCACGGCCGGCAAAAATAAGGCCCGCTCGTATGACCCGGCGACCGGGAAGCTCCTCTGGGAATTAGGCGGGATGTCGTCGATCGTGGTCACAACGCCGATCGCCAACGATAAATATTGTTTCGTGAGTTCTGGCTATGTGATGGATTCGAAGAATCGACCGATCTTCGCGGTAAAGCCAGGATCGAGTGGCGATCTCACGCTGAAAGAGAAAGACGAGTCGAGCGGATCGGTCGCATGGCTTCAACGCCTCGGCGGTGCCTACATGCCCACGCCGATCGTCTACGACGGTGTCATCTATGTCCTTTACGATCGCGGACTCTTCGGCTGTTTTGACGCGAATACTGGCAAGGTCATTTACAGTAAGAAACGACTTCCGAACGGCGGAAACTATACCGCTTCTCCCTGGGCCTATCGCGGTCACATCTTTTGTCTTGCCGAGGATGGCCAAACGCATGTCGTCAAAGCAGGTCCTGACTTCAAAGTCGTCGGCGTGAATCCCCCGCTGGACGAAAAACTCTTTATGGCGACCCCCGCCATCGCGGGAGACTCTCTTCTCATCCGTGGATCGTCAAAACTCTACTCGATCCGCGATCAGGCGGCAAAAAAGTAAAAGAGCGGGCACTCTTAGTAATGATCAACGCCAGAGGGAGTTCGCTTAGGATGGCGTAATCGACTGGCCGACGATAATAGTTCGATGACTTGCTGAGCTTCTGTTCGGTGTAATTCGTGGACGGACTGAACCCCATAGGATTGCATTAAATTGCTCCACTGGCGTTGGTCGAGTTCGAGTTGATTTCGGTACTGTCCGATCGCCCAAAGCTGCGCGAGACTAATGACGTCACCCGCACGCGGATGAAGCGAGGAATGGATTTCCTGCCTCAAAGAGTTCATGTGATGCAGTCCTTCTGATCGCTTCTCACGTGCACCCATTCCAAGGGGATGGATCGCTGAGTTGTCCGGAAGCAGGAGCAATCGCGGCGCGAATCTGACAGCAGGTCGAGAGAAGTTCGAGAGCGATATTTTCAAGGCGTCGGTGAAGCTGAGCGAGCCGGTCCTTTTCCTCGATAGAGATGAGTTCTCCCGTCAACGGATCCAGTATCTCGGCATCAGCAAATCGCGCATTCGAAGAATCGGCAAGGGACGAGTCTGGGGGTGCGAAGCACGCATTCATCGGTTGATTCCTTTGATGGTGATGTCTCATGCATCTGTACCGAATTGGCAAGGCAAGATGCAAGCGGGCCCACATAGTGAGGAATGATCGCATGAGGTGAAGGAGATGAATGGCGTAGAAGAGGCGTTACCTACGTAATGAGATGCCGACAGAGGTGACAGAGTATGGTCACCGAGGAACTTGGCAGTCCCGGTACATGACTTCAATGATTGCTGCGAGGGGGGCGAAGTGTTCTGTTTCCAGCAGAGCTTCGAACTTTTGGCGTAGAGCCCGTTTTGCGTTGATGTGCTCGGCCGCTTGAATGGTCCCCTCTTCCGTGAGTGGTCCTCCCGTCCCATGAAGGCTGAAGATTTCGTTCCAGTCGTCGGCGGTGAACGGCCGGAAAAGGTCTGGTCGTGATTGCGCCACTATTTCGACAAGGGGATTGGTTTGCCGATCGACGGACCGGTGTTTTGGCGGAATGACTTCGGCATTCTTCGCGAAAAGATTCGGGTCGAGCAAGTCTAGTGGATCGGAAAGGAAAAGGACTTCGGCCAGGCGTACCAAGTGATCCCACTGCGGCTTACCCGCACCGATTCGGACCCAACGATTCACCACGTGCCGACTGATATTCGTTCGCTGAATTAGTTCTTTCAACGAGATTTTGTGCCGCCGCATCAACTCAAGGAGATTTCGACGAAAGACTTCGCGTCTCTCTTCATCACCCCCCTCAGTCTTTAATTCCACGACAGCATCCTTTTCATGAGAAAGAATCACATAGGGTCACACCATCGTGCCGAAGGACGGAGGTTGGATTCAAGAGGAGCCAACAAGATATCTATGTGATAGTTTCAGGGGATTCGAACCCCAAATTCGCGAAGAGTCTGGCTAACCCACAGAAGAGGCAGGCCGGTGATCGCGGTATGGTCCGCAGTCTCTATTCGTTCAAAGAGGGCGATTCCGAGCGACTCAATCTTATAGGCTCCGGCACAATCGGTTGGTTGATCGAGCGCGACGTACCGCTCAATTTCATCTCGCGAAAGCCTTCTCATCACCATTCGAGTCGTGTCCGTATGCGTTAGGATCTTCTCGCCTCGCATGATGACAACGGCAGTGATCAGCGTATGTTCCCGGCCTGACAATGCCTCCAGTTGGCGAATGGCGGCAGCTGTGGATCCGGGTTTATTCAGCGACTCTCCGTCGAACTCCACGGTTTGATCACTTCCAATGACGATCGCTTCGGCATGCTTTCTCGCAACGCTTTCTGCTTTCATCTTTGCGAGGAACTCGGCCAATGCGAGAGGAGCTTGTCCTTGACCCTGCCAACCGGCTTCATCGACATCGGGCGCGATTCGGTCGAAGGGGAACGCTAACCGTCCGAGCAGCATGCGCCGGTACGGAGACGTGCTGGCCAGAATGATCCGCGGCCAGACGTAATCCATCATTGCCGATGATTGAGAAGCATTCTGTGAACTCATCCGCGAAATCTTTCCAGTATTCGAATACCAGTTACTTGGAAGCGGATTTGCCGGCGACGTCACTGCGTAGTTTGCTGTCTATCCATTGGACGGCAATCTTGACTTCATCCCGAAGCGTGGGCCAAGGGTGCTCTCCCCCTGGCTTGATGATTAACTCGGCATCGACTCCTTTCTCCTTCAGTCGCTGAAAAAAGATCTTCGACTGTTGTAAGGGAACGATGGGATCGGCATCACCATGGATCAATAGGAACGGAGGACTGTTCTCCTTCACTTGGTGCGCGGGAGAAATCTTCATGATCTGCTCTTTGAGTCGTTCAGGACTTCGCGGAACGGCCGGTCCTGCGAAGATGATGTTCTTGAACATGATTGGCAGGCCGGGGGTCTTGTTCGTATCGACGTTGATGTCACCCCACGCAAGGAAGTCCGCCGGTGGAAAGAAAACCGCAGCTGCTTGAATGCGACAGCTTTGTCGAAACAGAGGATCGGTCGAGGTCGGTGATCCATCATCGGGCGTCAGTGCCACTAGGCTGGCGAGGTGCCCTCCCGCGGACGCACCGACGATTCCCATTCGATCCGTGTTCACGCCGAACTTTTCGTGGTTGAGTCTCACCCATCGAATCGCCATCTTTACGTGATCGGCCATCTCTGGGATCGCGAATTTAGTCATCGAGCCGGGGCGAACGGCAAAGACCGTATACCCCTTCGCACAGAATTCGTCATAAACTCCGAATTTGACGTGGGCACGCAGCTTTCCTCGATCCGAAAAGAACGAGCCGCTCACGACATCGACGATAGCCAGTCCATTCTTCTCGCCGACGGGGGTGAAGATGTCTAGCAGCAACCCGATTCCGTGGACGTCGGCGAAGACGACATCTTCCTTTTGCGTGAAGGGAGGGGCGGATTTCTCGTCGGCTCGAATAGAGGCCGCCGCGACCCATCCAAGCATCACCAAGAGATAAACGCTAGTTCGTTGCATGAACAGACACCTCGACGATTGGCGACGAATAAACCCCAACGCTGTCATCATGCTAGATGGAAGAAACCGACGTATGGGCAACGCGAATTTCCAGGCCGACCGAAGCCATTTTCACCGAGCAATCTCGTCAGCGAAACGAGCGTTTAGTCTATCATGCCGTCTGAACGGGGCGATATCCTCATGGAATCCCGAGGAAAATCAATCCAATGTCGGTCTGGAAAAAATCACTTTCACGTGATGGAATGCGGTTCGTGACACCTTCGATTCGTAGTTATTGAAGAGAGCTTTTGAGTCGCTCCGAGAGCTAGGTCGCCGGCCACCTTTTCAACCGGAGAAAAGCATGCTTCGAGCCACGACTTTCCTCGGACTGTGTTCATTATTTGTCTGTGCCTCCTCCGTGCCCGCCGACGAAGCCGTAAAAATATGGGAGCCCGCCCAGATTTGGGAGACTCCCCACCGCATTTTTGCTCTCGCAATGAGTCAAGATGGCAAGCTTGTCGCCGCTGCCGGGTCGCACGGCATCGTGACTCTCTGGAACTCCGACGAGGGCAAGCTGATCAAGTTTTGCACCGGCTCTCGCGATGATTCCACTTGCGTTGCCATTTCGCCCGATAAGAAGCTGCTCGCCGTTGGTGGAATTGAGGGAGACGTCCAGGTCTTCGACGTTGAGAAGGGAAAGGTGATTTATTCATTCGTTGAAAACCGAAGCCGGCTCATGCACGTCGACTTTACGGCGGACGGGAAGATGATCTTCTCCACCTGCTGGGACGCAAGTATGCGTTGCTGGAATGCGGCGGACGGTAAATCGATTTCCAAGACTGATGCGATACCGATTGGAAAAGGGATGGCCGCGCTTGGACCCATTCACGGAGAAGTGATCGTACCCGCTCTCTTCCCCGGATTTGCGTTGCGTCCGCACGTCCCCACGAATTCCCCCCTAAAGACGGTGAGTCTAAATGGCGGGGTACCACAGGGGGAACTCCCACAAGATGAAACAACCTGGTCGATTTGCACGACTCCCCATCGTCCCCTCATGGCGGTCGGCACCTCGACGGGGAAGGTTCACGTCTGGGACATGGCTGAACGTAAGAAGATCGCCCACTGCACTATTGAAACGCCGGGCCATGACGACACCGGCCGGGGAATCGTCGGGCTATCCATCATCAACGAGGCGAAGCACCTATTCATCATGACGATGAACGGATTTGGTGGGATCTACTCGGCGGTCGATGGCTCGGTATTGAAACGAATTGAACGTCCGACCATTGAATTCGCGAGTGTCGCCGTCGCACCGAACGCGTCAAAGGCGATCATCTCGCAGTGGAATCAAAAGATCGAGTTGTTCGATCTGACAGTCGCGGCAAACGATCCTTAATGCCTTGAGATTGTTTCGCTCGCGATAGTTTCTCAAAGAAGTCGCAACTCCACTCCGACTTGTCCCGTCGTTAAGAGACAAGGAAGGAGTGGACTGTCAATAAGGTCGCCATCCTTTGAATCGATGCGTAAAGATCGGGAACGGTCAGGGATTTTGGGGCGATTCCCCCGACGCTCCGTTGCGTCTCGTGAAGGCTCAACCCGATTTAGATTACCTGACGCTAGATTACCTGGCCGAAGTTTCTCTTTCGATTATGGCCGTGCAACGTGAGCAAGACCCTCGTTTGGGATACGCGCGCGACTTCATCGGAGTGACGAAGGCGCTCACTAGTGAATGGAAGAATCGCCGAAAGTTGCGCGTGGTGACGAACGCGGGAGGTTTGAATCCACGAGGTTGCGCGGAGGCCTGTGTTGCTGCTCTTCGTGAGGCAGGCTGCAAGGGGATGAAGGTCGGTCTCGTCACCGGCGACGACGTTTTGTCGTTTGCCAAAGATCCAGGTCCCCATGCCGAACATTTCCGCAATTGGGAAACAGGTGAGCCGATCTCGACGGTTGCCGATCGATTGACAACGGCTCACGCGTACATCGGTGCCGACTCAGTGGCGGAAGCGCTAAGGGCCGGCGCGGATATCGTTGTAACGGGTCGAGTCGCGGATCCAAGTCTGACCGTGGCTCCGTGCATCGTCGAATTCAATTGGTCGCTGACCGACTATCACCGATTGGCGCAAGCTACGATCGCGGGCCATTTGATCGAATGCGGCACGCAGGTCTCCGGTGGAATTTTGACCGATTGGTTGGAGTTGGACGATCCTGTCGATCTTGGTTTTCCGGTGGTTGAGGTCGAATCGAGTGGTTCCTTTATCGTCACCAAGCCTCCAAGCAGTGGGGGGAAGGTCAGTCTACTCTCGGTGAAGGAACAATTCCTCTACGAGATGGGATCAAGCGATACCTACATTAGTCCCGATTGTCTTGTAAAGCTGGACGACATCGAATTCATCGAAGAGGGTCCCAATCGGATACGTGCTCAAGGCGCGAGAGGCGAGTCTCCGACAGGGTTCTATAAGGTGAGCGCCACGTATCGCGATGGATTTACCGCGAGCGGCATGTTGACGATCGTCGGCCGCAACGCCGTCGAGAAAGCCCGCCGTGCCGGTGAGATCGTTTTTGAACGCGTGCGCAGGGCCGGCTTCGATCTGGCGCGCACCCACATCGAATGTCTTGGTTACGGCGATGCCGTTCCTGGGGTCTTGCGGCGACCGGATCCTGAAGATGTCGTCGAAGTTGTTTTGCGACTCTCGGCGTCGGATCCGCGAAAGGAAGCCGTCGATCGTTTTGCTAAGGAGATCGCTCCGATGGTGACGGGGGGCCCGCCGGGTACGACCGGATATGCGACGGGGCGGGCCAAGGTGCGCCCCGTGTACGGTTACTGGCCTTGCCTCGTGCCGCGAAGTCTTGTCTCCCCCGTTGTTGAAATCCTGGAGGTGACATAATCATGTCATCCACCGAATCAATGGTTCGCATGAAACTAGGCGTGCTTGCTTGTGCACGAAGCGGCGATAAGGGCTCCAGTTCCAATATTGGAGTGATCGCTCGAACGCCGGCCGCCTTTGAGTTTCTCAAAGAGTGGCTTACTCCTGATCGCGTGCTGGAATACTTTAAGCCGCTCGGTCCGACCGGAATTCAGTCACACGTCTTTCCAAAGCTCGGAGCGATGAACTACACGCTAGAGGGTGTCCTCGCTGGGGGAGGAAGTCGCTCCCTTCGAATCGACGCGCAAGGTAAAGCACTCGCGCAAGCTTTGCTCGAGATCGATGTCGAGGTTCCGGCTGCTTTGGTTGCTTCATTAGTCTCTTGAACAACAAAGGTACTTCGATGCCTTCGCCGCTCGTTCATGTTGTCGACCTGGAAATGGGTATTCGATTGGTTGAGTTGAATCGCCCTGAAAAGCGAAATGCCCTTTGTGTCGATCTCTTACAGGAATTCGCCGATGCTATCGAGGCATGTGATCCCGGCAAGGGACAGCGTGTCGTCATCGTGCGCGGCGCCGGACCTGTTTTTTGCGCGGGGCTTGATCTTCAAGAGGCGCAGGATCGTTCGAAAGGAGAGAAGTCGGCACAACTGATCGCCCGAAGCCTGCAGGCTCTATCGTCGAGCCGATCGATCATTATCGCGGCGGTGCATGGAGGCGCGATTGCGGGAGGGGCGGGGATCATGTCCGCTTGTGACTTCGTGGTCGCCGCACGGGGAACCTCGATCGGCTATCCTGAAGTTCATCGAGGCTTGGTCGCCGGGTTGGTGATGACTTTCCTTAGACGTCAACTTCGTGAACGAGACGTTCGGGAACTTCTTCTCCTGGGTGAGATCATCAATGCGGAGCGAGCCGCGGAGATGGGACTTGTCAATCGTGTCGTCGACGGCGAGCAGTTAATGGATTCGGCCCTTGACATCGGACGGCGTGTGGTAAAGGGGGCCCCAGACGCGGTCGCACGAACCAAGCAGATGATCGCCGAGCTTTGGCACCACACAGTGGCGGAAGACTTGCATTGGGCTCATGAACATCACATCAGAGCACGAGGCTCCGCCGAGGCGGAAGAAGGGATGCGGGCGTTTTTTGAGAAGCGGTCTCCCCAGTGGATCAAACCCACTAGCTAGCGTTTCCTCGTCATCCGCCGGCTCGCTAAAACTTCCAAAAATCCGCGCATCCATATCGATGCAGGGGATCGATGGTCACGGTAGTATCGTGGAAAATCGATTTCGGCACGTCGTGCAGTTCTTGCGATCATAAAGCGGGGGGAGGGGAAAAATGGGAGAGTCCACCGAACAGCGGCCATGGGTCGACGGTCTCACCTTTGGCGAAGTTTTGCAGCGGACGATCTCAAAGCATGCTTCGCGTGACGCGCTCGTCTTCGTCGATATCGATCAGCGGTGGAGCTACCAGGAGTTCGGTCACGAGGTCGAAAATGTCGCTAGGGCTCTCGCTTCCCTGGGGATACAACCGGGGGACCATGTCGGCATTTGGGCGACGAACTGGCCGCAATGGGTCTTCGCGCAATTCGCGACCGGACTCATGGGGGCGGTACTCGTCAATGTGAATCCCGCCTACCGCGCGAAGGAACTGGGATACATCCTGCGTCAAGCGGATCTGCGGGCGCTTCTACTCACGGACCGGTATAAGACTTCCGACTACGAGGATATTCTCGGCCAAGTCGTTCCTGAATTGTCGAAAGTTCGGCCCGGTGACCCGATTGCATCGAGCAACTTTCCGATGCTTCGCCATGTGATCAGTATTAAAACCAATCCCTCGCTGCGCGGTGTATGGTCGTGGACGGAATTCGCGAGTCGTGCCGGTCTGACGACTCATGAGGAATTGCTTCGCATGCGCCGCGCCGTTCGCCCCGAGATGCCCGTTAACATCCAGTTCACCTCGGGAACGACAGGGGATCCAAAGGGAGCGATGCTCTCCCATCGTAACCTCCTCATGAATGCCTACTATGTCGGCGACAGGCTTCGTTACACGGCCGAGGACCGTCTGTGTATCCCAGTCCCCCTTTATCATTGCTTTGGCTGTGTGATGGGATCACTGATGTGTTCCATCTACGGCGCGGCGATGGTCTTTCCATCGGAACAGTTTGATGCGGAGAAAGCGCTCGAGGCCGTGACCAAGGAGAAGTGCACCGGTATTTACGGTGTCCCCACGATGTTCAATGCCGAGGTTCACCATTCGGAGTTCGATCGATTCGACGTTTCGAGTCTCAGGACCGGAGTAATGGCGGGAAGTCCCTGTCCGGTGGAACTGATGAAGCTCGTCACGACAAAACTTCATTGCCCGGAGATGACGATCGGCTACGGCCTGACGGAAGCATCGCCGATCATCACGCAGACTGATGTGAGTGAACCGATCGAAGTTCGCGTCCGAATGGTGGGTAAAGAACTTCCAGGCGTGGAGGTCCGGCTTGTCGATCCGGTGACGGGTCACGACTGCAAGCTGGGAGAGCAGGGAGAACTCTGGTCGCGCGGACATGGAATCATGCTCGGCTATTACAACAAGCCGGAAGCGACGGCGGCCGCGATCGTCCCCGACGGTTGGCTCAGAAGCGGCGACTTGGCGGTGCAAACGGATACCGGCCACTACAAGATTACCGGTCGCATCAAAGACATGATCATTCGAGGCGGCGAGAACATTTATCCACGCGAGATCGAGGAGTTTCTGCTCACGCATCCTGCCATCCGAGACGTTCAGATCGTCGGAGTACCGGATAAAAAGTTCGGCGAACAGATTTCTGCTTGGGTCATTCCAAAAGCTCCTGGCGGGATTTCGGCCGAAGAGGTCCGCGACTTCTGCCGAGCGTCACTCGCTCATTACAAGGTTCCCCTTTACGTCGAAATCGTCGATAGCTATCCGCTGACCGTCACCGGGAAAGTACAGAAGTTCAAGCTCCGCGAGCTGGCGATTCAGCATTACGGCCTCGGCGCGACCGCAAGCGAAGAAATGGCCTAGTATCAGGTCGTTGAAAATATTCTGGTTCAAGCCACGCCGTCAGTCTTTTGGCAGACGGCGGTTTCATTTCTTGTCAGCAGTTGATTTCCCCATCCAAAGGAGGGGATGGCGAAGACTGCGCCGATAACCGTTGGCATCTCACTTGCACGCCCTAAGAACTCGTGAATGAGTGAAGTCGAATCTGACTTTCCTCGCCCCCGCTGAAGCCAGCGAAGGATGTCGTCATGTCGATCCGCGAGGACCAGTTTCAAGCTCGGCCCCCCACTGGCACGTCTTTCGCGGGTAACAACATCAGTCAGGAGCGGTTTCCTGATGGGGCATGGAAGAATCAACTATTGGAGATCAATCATGAAATTGGTTGCACTGTCGGCAGCGGCATTAGTGTTTGTGGGATCACAAGCACTTGCACAACAGCAAGAGGGGGGCGAACGTCCGAGGAACCCAACTGGGACAACGAATACACAAGATCAAGGTCGAGAACGTCGCGGCCAGCACGCCGATCAGCATAAAGATCGAATGAATGCTCATCTTGCCGCCGCGGTTCTCCTTGGCAATAACGAGGAAGTAGCGATCGGAAAATTCGCGCAGAACAAGGCTCAGCATGCCCGAGTAAAGCAGTTCGCGCAAATGATGGTTTCCGATCATGAGAAATTCGGGCAGCAGCTTATGAAGTACGCTCCGGAGGGGGCGGCCGTCGAGCTTAAAACGACTGGCACTGCCGGTCAGGGAGTGACAGAACAGTCGAATAATCGCACCAAAGTCAACGAAGATAATCAAACAACAACCAACCAACCGAATAACAACCAAGGCCAAGCAACAGCAAACCAGAACATCGATCGGAATAAGGATGTTGCTGGCCAAACAACCGAGAATCGTGAAGAGTATGCACGTGGTTTTAACGCCGACGGCAAGCAAGGTGGACCGATGCTTGAGGCAAACCGCGACGCCGCTCAGATTTGCTTATCGTTGACGGAACAAGAACTCGGCCGTCACCAAGGGGCGGAATTCGACAAGTGTTACATCGGCCAGCAGATCGGCGCTCATATCGGCATGTTGGCGAAGCTGCAAGCGTATGAGCGGCATAGCCAGGGAGATTTGCAGAAAGTCTTCCGTGACGGCGCCACGAAGACCCAAGAGCACTTGGATCAGGCCCGTGCCATTATGAAGGAACTTGATTCGAACCGAAGTACGACCTCAACGACCGCGAACTAAGTCGCCTCCCCCAGAGGATCGGCTCACTCGTTGGGGAATGACCGAAGTTGATCTTGGCCATTAGTGAAGTCTTGTTCCTCGTCCCTTCGCTCGTGACGAGCAACGATTGATTATTCGCCCAGGTTCATGAAGGAGCGGAAGATTTGTCTTCTGCTCCTTTGTTCGTTTTTCACTTCGTATCACCGAGGCGTTGTGGACGATTTGAATCCAACGCGGACTATGCAAACTCATCTTCGGAAATGAAAACGAAGAGCACGCAGAGTGAAAAATGATTTATCTCAAATGATCATGAGTCGATCGCACTGAAATGTCATCTATTGACCTTACTGATCCCAACCTCCACGTTGTCTTAGTTCCTCGATGAGTGAGGCGGCCCGTTGCTTTAGTAGGACGTAGTCAGTTTTCGCGACTCGGTTGAGGGGGAAATGTCCCGATTCGAGGATCTCGAAATGGCTCGGGCGCATGTAAGCGGCGATTCCTTTGGCATGTTCGAACAGCTCATCCATGGTGAGTTCGACCCCCGAATGTTTCTCCACGAAGAGCACGATTCCCTCAGAGAAAACGTCATGCGGAGCGCCAATAGCACCGCACGCGGAGACCTTGGTTCGAAGCATGGCGAAATGCTCCTCGACTTGTGCGGGATAAACCTGATAGCCCTTTGGCTTGATGACTAGTTTCGATCGACCCGTGTAGTGAAGACCTCGTGCATCTCGAAAGCCGAGGTCACCGGTATAGAGAACTCCTTCTGAGGAGATCGTGCTTCGCGTTGCTTTCTGATCATTCACGTAACCTAGAAACACTTGCGGTCCGGCAACGCAGATTTCGCCAATCTCTCCGTCCGAAAGAATTTCGCCGGCCGTGCCGTCCGCCTGCATCGGACGACGAATCGTGATGGGTGACACCGGGTGGTCCCAGCCGATTCCGCTCGATAACTCTTCCGCCGACCCATCGATGCGTGTGTAACTGACGAATCCAGAGCCCTCGGTCAGTCCCAATCCGGAACCCACAATCGGGCACATCTGTTTCATCCGTTCGATCATTGGTATCGGTGCGCCTTGGCCGCCATAGAAAATCGCTTCAATCGACGATAGGTCATACTGATCGAACTCAGGAAGACGCCATTGCATGGCGAACATGGCCGGGATTTGTCCAAGGTTTTGAATTCGAAAACGTTGAATATTCTCAAGCGAGAGTTTGGGATCGAAGATCATCATCGTGTAGGCCGTGTTGCCATTGAAGAAACAGCTCATGAGTTGAGCCGCCTGACAAGCAACATGAGACGGAGGCACGGCGATCAGCGCTCGTTTGAATTGATCAAGGCGAAACGAGCCCGTGACACAAATGTTCTGGCAACTAATGCCTCGATGGCCGAGGAGCGCCGGCTTGGGATAACCGGTCGATCCGGTCGTGTAGATGACGAGTGCAGGGTCATATTCCGAGACGTTCGCATGCGCGTCGACATAGTCGCGATAGTGCGGTGAACTCATCGGCTCCGAGATCCAGGGCATGATTTCGGACATGATCGAGAAGACGGAGATCGCCCCCTCAATCGATTCTTCCGGCGATGCGAACTGGATCAAATGCTCGACGAACGGACATTCCGCTTGCACGAGCCGGCCTAAATCACCGAAGTCCGCGACCGAAGTGTTTCCCAAAAACACGAAGCCTTTAGCCTTGATCAGCCCGAGCGATCGGACAACCTCTGGTCCTTTCAAGCGAAGATCGAGCGGGGCGAAGATGACCCCGATCTTAAAGCACGCATATTCGATGAAAATATGCTGCGGCACGAGAGGTAAGGACGTCGCGAGGAAATCCCCTTTGCAAAAACCAAGATCGAGAAGCTTCATCGCGAGCGCCGTCGCAGCGGCGTCGAAGTATTGATAGGTAATTTCTCTGCCTGTCTCCGTTTCGACGATCGCCAAGGCGTCCGGCGTCTCTCTTGCCCACCGCTCGACGATGCCGTGAAGTAGATGACGATCACCGAATTCGCCGTCGAAATCTTCAAGGGTTACGGTGCGCGGAGTGATA
>JAIEPU010000218.1 GCA_019748235.1 bacterium | reverse complement strand
CGGGGAGAATAATTGGGCTGAGCCACATTAGAACTTGTTACATGTCAGGGAATCCGATTGAGGACTTCGGATCGTCTCGGGCATTCTCGCCAACACTGCGATCGTTAGTGCTTAGCAATACTCGCCTAACGGATCATGGGTTTGAGCAAATAGGGACTCGCCGGCGGCACCGCTGCTTGAAGAATTGCTGGTCGACAACACTCGAATCACTGACTCAACTCTGACAACTATTCGCAATTTTAAATCATTGCAATACTTGAACCTAGCGAACAATAACGTTCTTACGGATGAAGGCCTCACTCTTTTGAAGGAGATGCCTCATCTAAAGAAGATTGATGTGAGCGGTACGAACGTGACCGCAGCCGGCATATTGAAATACTTATCACGAGTGAAGATTCTCGTCGCGAAATCGCTTAACCTTACAGACGCGGAACGAGACCAGTTGACGGAGCAAGTTCCGCGGGTCATCCTTGATTGAATGCCGGGTGCCATGCTCGACGCTTGCCGTGGGCATGTGGCTATCCTGCTGGTCATTCGAGCAATATCTGAGTGGCAAACAGTCGACGTGAATCTGTCCATCACCCGAAGGTGCTATGATCATTTCTCGCCGCCACGCGATTCCGGCACCATCACAACACGGAAGCCGATTCCCTCAGCATGCCCACGTGCGGGAACCCCACTTCGTAAAGCAGACCGACAAAAAATTGAATTGTTGAAATAGGCTCCGCCTCGCATGGTGCGGGAACGCCCGACCTCCGGCCCTTGCGGATCTTGTGCGGGACTCGATCGATAATAATCCTCACCGTAATTGTCTGAACACCACTCCCAAGCATTTCCATGCATGTCATAGAGCCCCCAGGGGTTTGGCTTCTTCTGTCCAACCTCGTGGAGCGTTTCCGTATCGCGGACTGCATTCGTCTCGGGCTGGGGCTCGACTTTGCGAGGAGCTGACTTCGGTGGTTCTGAAGAAACGTTTGCTGCAGGACGAGTCACTGTGCTCGCAGCAATTGCAATGCTTGGGTCGTTAAGCTTCGCTTTCCCCCACCAACCGTATTCGGACTTTCCGTCCGCACTATCTCCGAAACTGAATTGAGTATTCGTGCCCGCTCGGCATGCATATTCCCACTCCGCCTCAGTTGGCAGGCGATACTGCTTTCCTTCCTTCGCACTCAGCTTGTGGCAGAACTCGTTCGCATCATCCCAGTTCACAAGAATGGCTGGGTAATTAGCCCCTTCCTTAATGCCGAATTCCCCCTTCCACGGAGTAGTTTCCATTACGCGCGTCCATTGCTCCTGCGTGACCTCATTCTTGCCGAGGTAAAACGGCTTAGAAATCTCAACAGTGTGAGCCGGATATTCATCTGTGAAATCGTCAGGCGTCGCTCCTTCGAATCGAGTGGCAAGTTTCTCTTTGGGCTCCGACGAACCCATCACGAATTTGCCCGCAGGGATGAGCACCATCGAAATGCCGATGCTGTCGGTGATCTCTTTCGGCAAAGAGGGCTCATCACCGCCCCGCACTTCGTGACAAAGAACAACGATACTCAAGACAAGGAGGAATAAATTGCGACCGACCATGTTAATCACCCGCGTCCGGCCAATCTCTCATCATTGCCTGATCATACCACCTAATGATGACGCATGTAATAGCTCGTCCGAGAAATGGTCCGCATTCTGCCGTTAGTGACGCTTGCCGTGGATTGGTGTCGTATCATCGACGAAATCTACAAACGCCCATGTCCACGCGAGCGTGGACATGGCACCCGATATCGAATGACACCGGGCATTGGATAATCGTCGACTTAGCGATCAACTCTATGGCAGATCGATCGTCTTCAAGTCGAGCGAACCGGTGGCGGAGCGGGCGATGATGACGGCGTGTGTGTCATCAAGCCGGTCGAGCTGCTCGACGCCGGTAAGGTCCTTGATCGTCTCGAAGGGTTGGCCGGCGGTGCCCCCTCCTTCAACGTGCTCGGTGAGGCCGGGGTTCTGCTTGATGTTGGCAAGGCTCACCTTCATCACGCCCCGTGCGGAGTTCGACATCAGCACGTACGACTTCCCCTCCTTTTCGTAGACGATCATGTCAAGTGGGCGATTGCGGTTGCCGAGTTCCGCCACCGTGGTTCCGCGAACCTTTTCGCCCGACGTGACGGCCTTGATCGGGAAGCTGACGAGCGGCGTGCACGTAAAGCCTGCGAGCAGTGTCGGCTCGCCATCGATTGTCATCGACACGAACGTCCGGACCGGGGCGTTATCCTCCACTCGGCCATGAGCGGCATGATAGATCTCAATGTTCGCCGCGGTCGCGCCGTCCTGGAACGGGAAGACGAGTTCCCGAACGGTCGACGACGCTTTACCCTTCGCCAAGCCGGCAACGAGAAGCTTGCCGTTACTGAATGCGAGATCGGTAATCGAATCATCCCGCACGTCACCACGCCGCGTGACTTGGCTCTCTGGAGCATCAGCCAGCGTTGCTTTCGAATGGGGAGCATCCAGCGGAACGGCCGTGAGCTTTCCCTCCGTGCTGACCTTGACGATAGCCGGCTTCGCCGGTTTGCCGACCGCGAGCGAAAGGAACGTCGAACCGGTCTCCGGATTGACGGCCAGGTCGTTGACCTTCACGTCCTCTGCCCCGAGAAGTTTCGCGAGCGAACTGGACAAATCAGCGATCTCAGTCTTTGCAGGAGAGGCCGCTTTCGTGTCCCCTGTTTGAATCGCGTAAATGGAGCCTCCCTTCGCGTCGCCGACGAAGAGAATCCCCTCAGGCCCAAACGCGAGAGCACCCGCCGATTGCAGTTCGATTTTCCCCGGCTTGAGTCCCCAAATATCGGGAGCAGCCTGTGCCACGGGCACGGCCGAAAGAGTAACGACCACGACAGCCAACAGACGATTCGACGTTTGCATAAGAACATCCCTTCCTCAAAAGCATCGAACGCAGCACCCGTAGAATATCCGGGCGAGAGATGGATTTGAAGCAGGGAGTTGGTGAATGGGGGCACAGCTGAACACTCGACCGTCACGCCTATGCAATTCGCAAAGTGGCATGCCTCAAGCTTGCGTGGGCATGCTGTGCGAAGAATCTCACGAACTGCAGGCAAAAACCACATGTCCACGTAACCGCTACAGTTGAATCCATGCGGCCATGAAAACTACACTTAGACGTGCTTCACTCGTATATCATTCGAAAAGCGGCGAATGCAGTGCCATTCATGATCCCGCATCTTCACCTATTTTCTTGCGTACAACTGCTAATAAATCCGCATTATAGAAAACTAATTGTAGCACTCCGACTGTCGTCAATATCTCAATTCTATCCGATTGTCTTACACTCCCGATCGACGCGGGAATTAAAAACGAACGCCACGGCATAAAGATTACCTTGCGATAAAAAATGGACGATATATCATCTATTAGCAAGCCATCATCCGTGATGGCAATACTGACGAACTGTCGGAAGGAGGTTACGGTTGACCGATTTGTTTTTCTGATGATAGAAATACTACTTCGAGTTGACGCGATCTGGCTCTTCTTGGGATACGGATAATCCCGATAAAGAATATTGATGTTTCGCTGAACTCGCCAGATAGAAAAAATAAGGACAGCAAAGACACCAAGTATGTAAATCACAATCTGAATCGCGAACAAATCAATCCCTCTCTGAATTTAGTGCAATACTTTACGACTGATTCCTTATTCAAACCACTGCACGCGAAGGGCTGCAGGGCCAGAGACTGCAAAACCGATCGACAAGAGAACTCATACCTTCAATTCCCAACCCGGAGCGTATTCACGTTCCCAGAGTTTCATCGCTTCGGGGTTGTTCAAGACGTGGCCAGTCTTGGGGTCGCAGGCGAGAGCTCGGTCGGTGCGGTGGGCGATATTGCCGAGCAGGCAGAGCAGCGTGCTTTTGTATCCTTTCTCGATCTCGGCATTCAGTGACAGCGGCTTGTCATCACGAATCGCGGCAAGGAAGTTCTGGATGTGTTCAATGTCGCCGCGCGTGCCGGGCTGCTTCTTGATTTCCTTATCGTTGGCATCGAACAGGGTGTAGCCCCCTTCGACGCCTATCTTGAGGGCCCCCTTGTCGCCGTAGAACGTGACAAAGTCTTTTTCGTTGTGTTTGTTACAACTGTGGCCGACCCAGGTGATGAGCTTTCGATCCTCGAATTCGAAACAAGCGGTGTGCGTGTCGGGTGTTTCCTGGTCGTCTTGATAGCAGTAGCGTCCGCCGGCTGAGGTGACGCGAATCGGGAAGTCGACGCCAAGCCCCCACCGGCAAAGATCGATCGAGTGAATGCCGTTATTGCCAAGCTCGCCGTTCCCGTAATGCCAAAACCAGTGCCAGTTGTAGGGGACTCGGTTATCGACGTACGGCCGGCGCGGTACGGGACCTTGCCACAATTCGTAGTCAAGCGTCTGTGGAACAGGGGCCTCTTTGCCGATGCCGATCGATTTGCGATCGGCTCCATAAAACGCACGGGCGGTGTAGACGCGGCCTAGTTCTCCGGCTTGCAAGAGGGCCATCGCCTCGGTGACGGTGGCACCGCTCCGACGTTGACTGCCGACCTGCACCGCGCGGTTGTATTTCCGAGCGGCTTCGACCATCAGTTCCCCTTCGCGGGGCGTGTGACAGCAAGGCTTTTCGACATAGACATGTTTGCCGGCTTGCACGCCGTGAATCGTCGCGGTCGCGTGCCAAAAGTTGGGAGCCGCACAGATGAGGGCATCGACCTCTTTGTCGTCAAGAATCTTTCGGTAATCGCCGACGGCGACAGGATACGACTTACCCGGCTTGGTGAACTCTTCCTTGGCACGCGCCAATCGGTTTTGATCGACATCGCAAACATAACGAATGTCCACACCTGGAAGTGAGTCGAACGATTTCGCCAGCGCTCGGCCGCGCTCCAGCCCCATGATGCCGATCACCACGCGATTGGCAGGGGAGTCCGCCGCTCGGAGAAGTGAGGAGGAGAGACCGATCGCGCCCGCCGTTGCGGCTGCTCGCCCTATGAAAACCCGCCGACCCATTCCCATCGCGACCACTCCTCACCTGATGACTGCCTAATAAGCGACAGCCTATTATGAGGCATGAGAGGGGTGAACGATAGAGACTGTAGCGCCGATTGAATCGACCCTGTTGTTCGAAATGAAATCCCTTTTTTGAGGTCAGCGTGTGGCGGGTTCTGAGTGAGTCTCCTCTTCCGGCTCCCAAACACAACAAACGACCGGCTGGCGAGCGGCGCGGACTTCATCGGGTCGACTGACCGGGGTCGTATGCGGCGCGGTTTGCAGGAGTTCAGCCGGCTCATCAATGATCTTTCGAAGCGTGGCGGCAAAGGCTTCCAGCGTTTCCTTCGACTCGGTCTCGGTCGGTTCGACCATGAACGCCTCTGCCACGACGAGCGGAAAGTAAACCGTTGGAGCGTGATAGCCGTAATCGAGAAGGCGCTTCGCCACATCCATCGTTCGGATGCCCCGCTCCTTTTGCAGGTCTTTCAGTGAGGCGACAAACTCGTGCATGCAGCGATCCCCCTGCGGGACGGGAAGGAAATCCTTCACGAGCGCGAGAAGGTAGTTCGCATTGAGCACCGCATTCTCCGCGACCGCCTTCAGTCCATCGGGGCCATAGGTGCGGATGTAGCAATACGCCCGAAGCAAAACGCCGGTATTGCCGAAAAAACTTCGGACACGGCCGATCGATTGAGGACGATTGAAATCGAGAGCGTACTTGTCTCCCTGCTTCGTTACGAGCGGTGTGGGAAGGTAGGGAGCAAGGAAATCACGCACCGCGATGGGGCCCGCGCCCGGACCGCCGCCACCGTGCGGACCGCTGAAGGTCTTGTGCGGGTTGTAGTGCATCATGTCGACGCCGAAATCGCCGGGGCGGGTACGCCCAAGAATGGCATTCATATTCGCACCGTCGAGGTACATCAGCGCGCCCGCTTCATGCACCATGTTCGCAATCTGGCCGATTTGCGAATCGAACAGGCCAAGCGTATTCGGATTGGTGATCATAAAGACGGCCGTCGTCGGGCCGAGCTTACTCTTCAAATCGGCAAGATCCACGAGTCCGCGCGGGTCCGACTTCACTTGCTTGATCTCAAAGCCGGCGAGAGCCGCGCTGGCGGGATTGGTGCCGTGCGCACTGTCTGGAACGAGAACGACTTTTCGCGTCGAACCTTGGGCGCGAAAATAAGCGGCTGCGACGAGAAGGGCGGTGAATTCACCGTGTGCACCTGCCGCTGGCTGAAGAGAGACCGCGGGCAACCCGGCGATCTCTGCGAGCATTCCCTGCAAGTTGTAAAGAAGCTCGAGCATTCCCTGAATCGACGAATCGGGTTGGTGAGGATGCAGGTCGGCAAATCCAGGGAGTGCCGCCAAGCGCTCGTGACGCTTGGGGTTGTACTTCATCGTGCAAGAGCCGAGCGGGTAGAAGTTCGTGTCGATGCACATGTTTTGCGTCGACAGATTGATGTAATGCCGCACGACGTCGATCTCGGCCAATTCTGGAAGCGGCACGGCACCGCTGGCACGATCAGCGGGGGAAAGATGATCATCAATCAGTGTCAGAGGTACGTCACACGGAGGAAGAAGAGCGGCCCGCCGACCCGGACGGCTGAGATCGAAGAGAAGACCCGTTGATTGCTGCTTATCCATCCGTTCGGACACCTCGAATGCTGTCGGCTGAGGAAGGACTCCCTGTCCCTTTCGATGCCGTCCCATTCGTTATAGCGTTAGTGAGATCGACGAGCAGTGGATGAACAGAGATCAACATCCAGGATTGGCTTCGTTGCTAGAAGTCGAGCGACGTTTCTTTAATGGCTTTTCGCGTGGTGGTGCCAGTGGTGCCGATCTGGACAATCGTTTTGGACGCGACAATATTTCCCACAAGGGCAGCCTGGGCATACGTCGCGCCGGCACAAAGAGACAGGACGATCCCCGCCGTCGAACTGTCGCCGGCACCGCAAATGTCGAGCGGTCCCTTCACCGGAACGCCCGGCACGAGGACCTGTCCCTCTTCGGTCGTGACGAGCATGCCCCGGCTTCCACGCGTGGTAAAGACGGCTTTGCCCGTCCGTTGATGCAAGGTCCGGGCGGCCTCTTGAATCACTTCGTCGGCGGGGGCATCTTCGACCGGTTGGCCAATGGCGGCCATCGCCTCGCGATCATTCGGCTTGATGATGATGTCGCGGTATTCACCGATCGCGCCGCGCGAGTCCGCGTAAAAAATTTTGTCGGAGAATCGCCGCGCCAATCGGGACACGGCTTGGCGAACGCGCGTCGTCAAGACACCGACGTCGGGCTTAACGACTTGATCAAGCAGCACGATCGCATCGACTTCGGGGATGACTCCCTCGATTTGGCGAATGATCTCGTCTTCAAGTTCGGGCGGGGTCTGGGTCCGATTGATGATGTCGATCCGCTCTCCCTCAACCTCGCCCGTCTCGCGGAGAAACATCGGCTTTGTGTAAGTCGGTGTGAATCGGTACGGCGATGGGATGAGCCTGTCAGTATTGACGCCGCGCTTCTCGAGTTCTCGCCGGAGAATGTAACCGTGACCGTCATCACCAATCACGCCCACCGCGAAGAGTTCACCCGTCTCGAGCGATGAGAGATTATTGGTCACGGTGCCGGCCGCACCGGGGCTTTGTCGGGTGCCGATCACCTGGTTCGCGGTCAGGCCGGTCTCAATGCTGGGTTCGGAAAGGCTTGGGTCAATAACGAGGTATTGATCGAGGAAGAAATCACCGACAACCGCGATCCGCGCCTGCGTGAATCGTTCGACGAGTTCAGAGAGTTCTTCCGAGTTCGAAAAGATCTCTCGTGCGGGGGTGACTCGCATGGCAACCTACTTCTCTTCGATGTTGATACGCGAATCCGCGACGTTCCCATTCTCTGCGGCGGCATTCTGCACTCCATCTCTGGACACTGCCGCCACTTTGGGATGGCTTTATTTGAACAAAAGTGCCCCACAGCTCGGGCATTTAACAGGACGGCCGACAAGCAATTCTTGCCAGATCTGGGGCGGTTGCTCACGGAAGCAATTTTGGCAACTGCCGTTCACACACTCGGCAATGCCGTGATCTCCCTTGACGGCCGTGATCCGCTGATAGTCGCCTAAGACGTCGCCGAGTTGCGGTTCAAGTTCCGCGAGCTTCTTCGTCAGAATCTCTTGCTGGGTTTTGATCTTGTCGGTTCGGTAGTCGACCACTTCCTTGAACTTGGCAAAGTCGGCTTCGACCTCAGCCAATTGACCTTCCGAGACTTTGATCTCGGCCCGCTTTTCCTCTTCCTGGGTGATTCGCTCGAGAATTTCATCCTGAAGAACGTCATTCTCGCCGCTGATTCGTTTGATCTCGTCCTGAATGACCTGATACTCTTTGTTCGATTCGGCCTGGTTCAGCTTTCCCTTGAGATCCTTGATTCGGCTTTCGGCTTGCTTCAGGGTAAGCTCTCGCGAATCGGCCTCCACCCTCATCTTCTTGGCAACTTCCTTTTCCGCTGCAATCGCCGCCTTCAGCTTGTCGACTTCATTCTGTTTCGCCCGAAGTTGCAAAGGCATTCGCTTGATCTGCTCCTTGACATCGGAGAGCTCAAGACGAGTCTGTTGAATCTCACGAAGCGTTTCCAGCAGGTTGGCCATCCGAAGGATACCCATCTACGGATCGAGCAGGAGCAAGTGCCGAGCGTCGTCCGAATCTAGCATGCCGTCGAGTTCTTCTGGCTTCCGTCCGGGAGTTGATACGACGTCTAGAGGCGTATCCATGCTTGCCGCCGATTCCCTCTGGTGAGGTCGCCGGCTCGAGTTCCGAGACGAAAGCAGGTTTTCGACAGGCTATGGGCGCCGAGCCGGAAAAGCAAACCTGAATTGCCGGGTCCGCAAGAGTGGCAGGCAATCGACTCGGAGAAATCGTTACCTCATGCGGCGCGCGCAAGAGTCAGCGGGGTATTCGGATAGGGAACGCTGAAGCGTCGGTCGAAGCGGTCACAGAGGTTCCTGACCCATCGGCGACGAGGGAGTGTGAAAGCGAGCCAGAAACCAAGGACGCCCCCTGCCCAGCAGTCGCTTAGAAAATGGCGTTCCTTCCAGATACGGTTTCCTGCACATCCAACGGCCAGAGCGATGACGACCGGCTTCATCGGCGGGTAGAAGGCCGCGAGCGAACCACTGTAGGAAGCGCTCGAAGCGGCATGCCCTGACGGGAACGATTGATAGTCCCCTCCCCCTTTGAATTGGGAGGGTCCGTGGAAGATGCTTTTCCCCCCGTTTAACTCCGGTCGCTCACGACCCGCGAGACGCTTCACCCCTTCCACGGGCAAGGTCACCAAAACAGCGGAAAGAATAAGGAGGGGGATGCGGCTTCGGCGATGACAGTCGAAGTGCCACATCGCGTAAAGGACACAGAGGATATAAATGTTTTCCCCCCAGTCCTCCATCGATCGCATGATTCGGGTCGGCAGCTTCAAATATTCGGGGACGGGGCGTGTGTTGTAATTCCAGTGTGTGTGGACGAACGAATAGGCGGCTTCGTCGATCATGAAGAAGAAGCCGAGTACCGCCAAGAATCCGAACACGAGCAGAATCGTCTTCTTACGAGACGCGGGTTTGGGCTCGGTCGACTTGCTTGGATCGACCTGAAAAGGAATTCGGGACTGCGACATGGCGATGCGTTCCTGACAGTGCGTTTTCCGGCGGGCACTATCGCAGATGGAGGATTCCTGACAAGGTGGGTCGTGGCTTCCCTACTTGCACGATGAAAAAGCAGTAACCTCGCCGAGATCGTCGGCGAGGCTCGATGTCTCGATAACCTATCTCTTCGACTCACACGTCCACCCCTCTCACCCTTCGAAAAAGGAAAGAGGGGGAAACGTCGCGGTTCGATGAAATGCTGGTTTTGTCAATTAGCCGGCACGGCGATGAGGCGAGACCGTTTCGTAATCGAAATCACCTTCGAGATCGTCATAGGTCGGACGATATCCGGGCTGCTTCGACCGTTCGACTTCTTCCACGTAAGCGGCGACGATGCAAGCTTGCACTCGTTCGCGGCAAACAGAGTTGATCGGGTGAGCGATGTCGGCGTGCAACTTGGCACGTCCATCGACGTCGCGCGTCGCACGCTCTTCGTCGAACCGGGCGCCGCACTGATTGCAGTACCTGGCTCTCAAGTGATTCTTATACCCGCAGTGTGGGCAGCGATCCGTCAGCTTGCGGCTGGGCATCGCGACGAAGAGACCCTTGGTCCCTTCGATGATTTTCAGATCACGAACCACGAACTCATTGTCGAAGGTAACGCTGCAGAACGCATGGAGACGTTCGTTGTTCTCTTCGACAAGCTTGATACGGACTTCGGTGACTTCCACTACCGTCTCCTTTGGCTCTCCCTAGCCAGAACGAACCACGAAAACTGATCCCAGTTCCAACTCCTGAAGGCGTTTGCCGAGTGACTCGGCTTGCGCCTGCGATTCGCAAAGAGCGAAGTACGTGCTCCCGCTGCCCGTCATCAGGTGTCCCAGGCAGGACCAGGTTTTCGCCTGGTCCTGGATGCTTCGAACAGCCGGACTTAGCTGCGTCGAAACATCTTCTAGTCGGTTGTGCAATCGCTTGGCGACCTCGTGCGTGTCTCCACGCGCGAGCGCTTCGGCGATTGACTCGACCGGAACCACGTCCCTTCCTAGGACGAGGTTCCCGAAAACCGTGCGGGTGCTTAGCCGTTCCGTCGGCGTCACCAACACAACGTCGAGTCTGGTTCCCATCGGCACCGGCGTGACCTTCTCTCCTCGGCCCCGCACGATCGCGGCAGGACCATAGAAGAAGAAAGGCACGTCACTGCCGAGTCGAGCTCCGAGTTCGGCCAGGCGATCGTTCGACCAGCCCAGTTCCCACCACTCGTTGAGCC
Source organism: bacterium (assembly GCA_019748235.1). Lineage (GTDB taxonomy): Bacteria > Planctomycetota > Planctomycetia > Kolteriales > Kolteriaceae > JAIEPU01. Next base: position 5,789 of record JAIEPU010000218.1, on the reverse strand, counting down.
CGCGAAGCGTGGCGGCGGCATCGCTTGAGCCACCCCCTAAACCGGCTGCCACCGGTATCCGCTTCGTCAGCGTTATTTCAATGCCGTCCTCGCGGCCCGATTCCTCGCGAACGAGCTTCACCGCTCGCGACACCAGGTTGTCATCTTCAGGGCCCACGCGAGGCTCATCGCACTTGACCACCGTTCCCGACATTGCGGGAGTAAAGGTCAGTTGGTCCGCCAGAGACAAAGTCACCATCAGCGATTCAAGCTCGTGGTAACCGTCCGGGCGTTTTCCCAAGACCTCCAGGTGCAAGTTGATCTTCGCGGGTGCTTCCACGACGAAGGGCCGACGTTTCGTTGAACTCATCGGCTTGCTCCGTCTGACTCACCTCGCGTCCGTGAGTCATTCATCGAACGGGTGCGGTACATAGGGTGATCCTCAAGAGGGGTCAATATTTCGCTTGAAGGAATCTTTACGAATTGTCGATGTTACAAGAATTTCTGCTGCCGCAGGTCAAGGCGTGGGGTGAGGCAAGACGGGTAAAAGGCGGAGCGGCGAATGCCCCACCGCGGAGCGGTCGATGGGGCCACTCGCTGGCGAGCGGTCCGTGGGATCGCCCGCAGACGAGCGACCAGTGACCGCTCGTCGGAGGCGCCTTAACTCGTCTTCGAACTTTCTGAAACTAGATTTGTTGGGTCGCCATGAGCGGCTGATCGGCACTTCGAGACAACTCACCGGGAAGGGCAAGCCGTCGCGCGATTGCTCGCGTTTCATCGATCGTCTTTTGCAGTTCTTTCTCGGATCCCATCGCCGCCAACTCCTGAAGTCTTCCGCAGCAGAGCGAGAGGGGCAAGAAGCCCGCGCTCCCGGCGCATCCCTTCAATTTGTGTGCAAGATTGCTTGTCTTTTCCCTGTCGTTACTGTTGATCGCGTTAGCAATCTCTTCCACTCGCTCTTCAACCTCATCCAAGAACTCTTGGATGATCTCGCGGATGACTTCGTTTTGAACCATCACCGTCGAGTAGATGGGGGAATCATCGTTCAAAGTTACATGCTCCACCGTCACGGTCGCCGGCGGCTCTACTTTGATCGACGATGAACGATCCGCTTCGGCAACGACTCTCAGCAGGTCGCTCACCTCCACCGGCTTACTCAAATACCCAGAACACCCAGCTTGACGACACTTCTGCTCATCGCCCGACATGGCGCTGGCGGTGAGCGCCAAGATCGGCGTCTCGATCCCCTTTTTGCGAATCGCACGGGTGGCGGTGTAACCATCCATGATCGGCATTTGCATATCCATGACGATGACGTTGAAGTCATTTTCGTTCACGCGATCGACTGCTTCCTTTCCGTTCTCTGCTGTTTCCACGATCGCCACTGCTTCCTGCAGGACAAACCGGATGTACTCGCGATTGGTTTTGCCGTCATCAACGACGAGCACCCGTTTCCCATTGAGTTCACTGTGCGTCAATTGAGAGGCTGTTCCACGACTGACGTTGAGGTCAGCGATCGGCTTCTCCAAAAGTCTGACGCAACTCACGGGGCCAGCATCGATGGTGACGCTGAAAATGCTGCCCACTTGATAGATGCTCTTCACGCTGACATCGCCTCCTAACTGGCGGGCGATACGGCGGCAAATGGCCAGGCCGAGTCCCGTTTCCCCGTAGTGGCGAGTGATGGAGCTATCTGCTTGGACAAACGGTTCGAAAATCGATTCCAAGTGAGCGTCTTGAATCCCGATGCCAGTATCGGCTACGTTGATCTGCAGTTCGGAACGGCTATTTCTTTCACGCCACTCCGCCGTGATTCGGACGTCACCCCGCTCGGTGAATTTGATCGAATTACCAATCAAGTTCGTTAGAAGCTGGCGAAGGCGATTTGGATCGGTTTCCACACTTTCGGGGACCATGCTCGTCCATGCATATTCGAGTCACAGACATTTTTCCTGCGCGCGAACGCGGAGAAGAGAGACTGCTTCGGCGATGATGCGATGAGGAGAGCAACGCTCCTTTTCGATGACGAATTGCCCCGCCTCGATCTTCGACAGATCAAGGATGTCATTAATGAGTTTGAGAAGATGAGTACCGCTCGAATGGATCGTTTGCAGAAAGTTCTTGCGAGTTTCGACATCTCGATCCGCCGAACGAAGTAGCAATTCCGTGAATCCAAGAATGCCGTTCAACGGAGTGCGGATTTCATGACTCATGTTCGCGAGGAAATCGCTTTTCGCCTGATTGGCCAGCTCGGCGGCCTCTTTCGCTTCCCGGAGAATCTGCTCCGCCTGGCGGCGTTCCGAAGTATCGTGAATGAAAACACAGAACCGAGTTCCCATATCCGTCGGAATAGCGGACACGGCAATTTCGATCGGGAATTCTTTACCCGACTTGTTCGTTCCCTCGATCTCGACGCGAGCGATGCTGTTAGGACTTCCGATTGACCGGAGCGATTGATCCATTTTCTCCGCAAGCAGATGTCGATGACGAGGAGGAAGCACCATCGCTCCCAATGGATGTCCGATCACCTCGAAGGCCGTCCATCCAAACAGTTTGGAAGCGGTTCCATTCCACTCAATCACATTCGCAAGGTGGTCAATCGTAATCACCGCATCAGGCGACGATTCCACCATGAGGTGTCGCCACTTGCTATTTTCTTCCAACGCTGCTGTCTGGACGGCCATTCGCCGCGCGTCGGCAACCCCTTGGAAACATGCGATGATGAGGAACGTATCTTCAAACAACACCCATCCCGCATGTTCGATCCAACGCCAATGGTCAGGCGCGGCCAGTCCAAAAACGGATTCAGGCCAGAATATGCCGCGGATGAAATGATCGGCCGCGACGATGATCGTGGCGGGAACCAGAACGGTCCAATCCCGATAAATCGCTAAGAACGCTAGCGATCCGAAAATATGAAAGTGCGTTTCGATTCGTCCACCGGTCACATGGATGAGTAAGCCCGAGAACAGAACTTGGACGATGCCGATGACGTGGCGCGTGATCACTTGCCCCGGCATCCGCCAGGCAAGGAACACCGGCAACAGGCAGAGCGCTCCCCCCATGTAAATCGCAAGCGAGAGATGAGGATGGATATGGCTGACGTTTCCCTTCCATGTCAGAGGTGAGATCCAATACGCCGCCGCCATCAGCGCGAACCACTGAATCACCATCAAGACAGCGAACATCCGATCCGTCCGGCGATAGATCCGCTGCTGATACGATTTGAAAAGAATGTCTGCTCGGCTGTTGGGTGCAATGTTAACCGGTTTCATTATTCTATGGGGCATGGCGAATACACTCCTCTTGGGGCGAAGAAGTTACCGGCGGCGCCGCACAAAGCGGGCAGCCGAATACGGGTGCAGTCACCGGTTCACCGGATGACTTTTCTGACCATGATTCGAGAAAGGCGCGACCGGGGTTCGCGCCTCGATGATCGCGCCCCGGAGTCAATCCTCCGTGGAAGAGAAGCAATCCCTCGGGCGAATAGATAACCGTGTCTCCCGACGTTCGAGCATTCACGGAACGGACTAGCTTGCCGTGGTCGTCATCGATGAGACTCAGCCCAGGAATGGCCTCCGCGCGCTTCCAAAGTTCGGCTTTGGTCCATTCATCACTTCGCCCTTCGGGATGCTCGAAGATGGCGACGTAGTGAAAACGGCCCCGTGTATGGGCCATCGCCAACGCAAGCTCGTCCAGCGTCGCTCGTGAACAGGGGCACTGAGGGTGAAGGAAGACGAGAACCAATGGCTTCTGTGAGGATTGCAGCACCGCGATTTCGTTTGGCCAATGAGCGGGAGGATTTCCCGCCTCTCCCGCGCGCCACGTGAAATCAAGCGACATCCCGAGCGCGAAAAGGATACACGCCGACCAGCCCATCATCGCTAAAGTCAGCGGCACGATTGCCGGGCGTCGACACCAATGGAACGACGTGATTCCATCGGTGGGAGGATCATTCGCCAAGACAGTCCCTTCAGCCATCAGCGGTCTCCAGGAAGATCCGCCGAACATCATCGAAACGCGCGATGAAGGCATCCAGAACGCGTGGATCGAAATGCGTTCCCCGACCTTCCTTCAAGATTTCCAGGCATTGATCGAGAGGAAACGCCGGCTTGTAAGATCGGGATTGACTGAGCGCATCAAAGACATCGGCCACGGCAACGATACGCCCGGGCAATGGAATATCGAGACCGCGCAGTCCGAGTGGATAGCCGGTGCCGTCCCAACGCTCGTGGTGAGAGATCGTCACGATTCGGACCATTTCGATCAAGGAATACTGACCATCTTCTTTCGTGGTGGCCTCTGTCGGTCGATGAATTCCAGACATGGTCGGATCGAGCATCCGCTGCCCGTACTCGCAATGCTTTCGCATCTGCTCGATCTCTTCTTCGTTCAACTTTCCCGGCTTGTGAAGAATCGAATCAGGGAGTCCGATCTTTCCAATGTCATGTAGCGGAGCGGCCAGACTGATTAGTTCGATCACGTTCGGAGCGAGTCCAAGCTCTTCAGCAAGTAACCTGGCATAACGCCCGACCCGCACGACGTGCTGACCTGTTTCGTTGTCGCGAAATTCAGCGGCCCGAGCCAGGCACTGAATGATTTGCATCCGTGACGCCTCGAGTTCGGCCGTTCGCTTGCGAATCATTCGGTCGAGGTTCTCGGCTCGCGTGGCGACTTCGTCGTGATATTCCTTCACGATGAGCATGTTTCGAACGCGCGTGATCAACTCCGCCGGGTCGACCGGTTTCTGAAGGAAATCGGTCGCTCCTCGTTCGAGAGCCTGAAGCCGTATGGTGGGAGAAGTGTCGGCGGTCACCATCACGACCGGGGTAAAGGCGCGCTCACTCCCCGATCGAATCTCGTGAAGGATCTCGAGTCCCGAGATTTGAGGCATCATGGCGTCGAGCAACACCAAGTCCGGCTGATATTGCGTGAAGAGTTCCATCGCTTTCCGAGAATCACAACAGACTTCGACATTCGCGAAGCCCGCCAGTCTCAAATACTCCCGTAAGACCCGAACATTGATTTGTTCATCGTCGATGATCAATAGCCGCGACGATGATGATTCGTTCGCCAATGGCATTGATTCGGCAACAGTGGTGCCTGCGGGCAACGTTCTCAGCGACACTTCCAGCTCCACGTAACCAAAGAACGACGTGCGTTGAAGGGGTCGGCAGGCGAAGACCCGTTTCAAAAAGTTAGCTCGTTGTTTCGAAGAGAACGTTCTTCGAGTTTGAAGAAATCCGCATGAAAGAAATGGATGCCATGATCCAGAATCGAAAGGCGATCACCCTGTCTCAAGCGACACAGGAATCACGTATTAAAAGTCATGTGTTTTCATGGTAATGATTCACCTTCCGGACCAACATTGATGTCGATCATGGACTGCAATCATCTTGAGGAAGGTGTATTTCCCGATTCGACAAAATGAAGTGATGCTGAATTGAGGCAGTAACGAAGGCCGGTCGGGGGTGGCCCATCGTCGAAAACATGACCCAAATGGGCCCCGCACCGTTCGCAGCGTATCTCCGTTCGAATCATGCCGTGAGAACGATCATCGATCGATCGGATATGCTCTGCATCAAAGGGCTGATAGAAGCTCGGCCAACCGGTTCCCGAATCGAACTTGGCCGTCGAACGAAAGAGGGGCAATTCACAGAGACGGCAGCAGTAGGTCCCTTCTCTCTTGTTGTCCAGGAGTGTCCCGCAGAACGATCGCTCGGTCCCATGAGAGAGAATGATGCGACGCTCCATCGGCGCGAGACCGGCGGCTCGTGTGTTGATTTCATCACGAGTGAGTGGTGTCAGAT